>JBKPDO010000382.1:0-34883 GCA_046727955.1 bacterium
CAGGCCGGGGAGGCGGCGCGATGACCAGCGGCATCATCACGCCGGACCGCGCGGCCATGCCGGCCGGCCGCGACGGCTTCGCGCAGCTGCTGCGCGCGGAGTGGACCAAGTTCCGCACCGTCCGCGGCTGGGTCATCGGCATGGTCGTCGCCGCATTGGTGATCGTGGGTCTCGGGCTGCTCCCCGGCATGCAGGGTTCGTGCGGGCAGCGCGGCCCGGCATCGGCCTGCGCCCTTCCGGTCGGGCCCGGCGGGCAGGAGGTGACCGACAGCTTCTACTTCGTGCACCAGCGGCTGGCCGGCGACGGCAGCATCACCGTCCGGGTGACCTCGCTGACCGGCCTGCTCCCACAACCGGTAAACGGCGGGATCTCGGCCGATCAGGGCCCACACGAGGGCATGCGCCCCGGTCTGGCGCCGTGGTCCAAGGCCGGGCTCATCATCAAAGCGAGCACCCGGCAGGGATCGGCCTACGCCGCGGTCATGGTCACCGGCGGCCACGGGGTGCGGATGCAGTACAACTTCTCCCACGACACCGCCGGCAGCCCCGGCGGCGTCTCCGCGGTATCCCCGCGCTGGCTGCGGCTCACCCGCACCGGTGACACCATCACCGGTGACGAGTCGGCCGACGGCACGCACTGGGCTAAGGTCGGCACGGCTCACCTGGCCGGGCTGCCTTCGACGGTGCAGGCCGGGCTGTTCGCCACCTCCCCGCAGTACACGCAGGCGATCCAGTCGTTCGGCCTGTCGGGCTCGGCGGGCGGCCCTACCCAGGCCACCGCTGCTTTCGACCACCTCGGTCGTCAGGGCACCTGGCCCAGCCAGGCATGGACCGGCGAGAACATCGGCGGCCCCGGCGACGCGACCGCGCTGCAACGCGGCGGGTTCGACCAGGCCGGCGGCGGGTTTACCGTGACCGGATCCGGCGACATCGCGCCGGCCGTGGCCGGAGCAGCGGGCCTCGGCACCACCATCACCCAAACCCTCGTGGGCACGTTCGCCGGGCTGATCGTGGTGGTCGTCGTGGGCGTCATGTTCATCACCGCCGAGTACCGGCGGGGCCTGATCCGCACCACCCTGGCCGCCAGCCCCCGCCGCGGCCGGGTGCTGGTGGCCAAGGTCATCGTCATCGGCGCCGTCACCTACCTGACCGGACTGGCCGCCGCCGCCGTCGTGGTCACCGGAGGCCAGCGGATACTGCGCGGCAACGGGGTCTACGTCCACCCGGCGACAACACTCACCGAGTTGCGCGTGGTGGCCGGAACCGCGGCGCTGCTGGCCGTCGCCGCCGTCCTCGCCCTCGCCATCGGCACGGTGCTGCGGCGCAGCGCCGGGGCGGTCACCGCCGTCATCGTGGTGATCGTCCTGCCGTACCTGCTCGCCGTCTCCGTCCTGCCCGCCGGCGCTGCGCAGTGGCTGCTGCGGGTCACCCCGGCCGCCGCCCTCGCCATCCAGCAGGGCACGCCGCAGTACCCCCAAGTCGACAACATCTACACCCCGGCCAACGGCTACTACCCGCTGGCGCCGTGGGCCGGCTTCGCGGTGCTGTGCGCCTGGGCCGCGCTCGCCCTGGGCCTGGCCGTGGTCCTGCTGCGCCGGCGGGACGCATGAGGCAGCCGCCACGCGCGCCGCAGGCGAACCTGGTCGGCGCACTGCACGCGGAGTGGACCAAGCCGCGGTATCAGCGACCGAGCAGCCGGTCGAGCGCCTTGGCGGCGCGCGAGGTGCGGCCGCTCCTGGCCTCGACCCGGTCGGCCCAGAAGGCGAGCCGCAGCGCCCCGTTCACGCCGAGCCAGCGCAGCGGCTCCGGCTCCCAAAGCGGGGAGCGGTGGCCCACCCACGGCAGCCGCACCAGCTCGCTGTCGCGCCTCAGGATCAGGTCGGCGAGCGTGCGGCCGGCGAGGTTGCTGGTGCCGACGCCGTCGCCGACATAGCCGCCGGCCCACGCCAGCCCGGTCGCCCGGTCGAGCCCGACCGAGGCGCACCAGTCGCGCGGGATGCCGAGCGGCCCGCCCCAGGCATGGGTAATGCGCACCTCGGCCAGCACCGGGAACAGCTCGGCGAGCACCCGCCGCAGGTTGGCGAAGACAGCGGGCTCGCGGTCGAACTCCGGCCGGACCCTGGAGCCGAAGTGGTAGGGGGCGCCGCGGCCGCCGAAGGCAAGGCGGCCGTCCGCGGTGCGCTGCCCGTAGATGATCACGTTGCGGTAATCCCCGAAGGTCTCCCTGCGGGCGAGCCCGATCGCCTCCCACTGCTCCGGCCGCAGCGGCTCGGTCGCGATCATCAGCGAGAACACCGGGGCGATCGCGCGGCGCAGCCCTGGCAGGCGCGGGCTGTAGCCCTCGGTGGCCCTGACCACGTGCGCGGCGCGGACCAGGCCGGCGGCGGTGCGCGCCGCGCCCGGCGAGATCGACTCGACCTCGGTGCCCTCCAGCACCCGCACCCCGCGCCGCTCGACCGCCTCTGCCAGCCCGCGGACCAGGCGAGACGGATGGATGGCCGCGCAGTGCGGTGTGTAGGTGCCGCCGAGCACCTCGGTCGCGGCCAGCACCGAGCGCGCCTCGCTCGCGCCGAGCAGGCGCAGGTCGTCCTCGCCAAGGCCGAGCGAGCGGGCCTCCCGCACCTCCTCCTCGGCCCGGCGGAGCTGCAGCGGCGAGCGGGCCAGCAGCACCGTGCCGCCCTTGCTCCAGTGGCAGTCGATCCCCTCGGCCGCGACGACCCTGCCGACCTCGTCCACGGTGGCCTGCATAGCGCGCTGCATGGCGGTGGTCGCCTCCCGCCCGGCCATGCGGGTGAGCTTATGGGCACTCGTGGGGAACAGCGCGGAGCACCAGCCGCCGTTGCGGCCGGAGGCGCCGAAGCCCGCCGTCTCGCGCTCCAGCACGGCGATGCGCAGGTGGGGGTCGGCGGCGGCCAGGTAATAGGCGGTCCACAGGCCGGTGTAGCCGGCGCCGACGATCGCCACGTCCACGTCGAGGTCGCCAGCGAGCGAGGGGCGCCGCTCGAGCGGGTCGGGGACGGTGTCGTGCCAGAGCGAAAGCGAGCGGTAGGTGCTGGTCGATCGAGTGGCCACGCGCCTAGTATCCCCCAGCGGCGAGCCCCGGGGCAGCATGAAAAGGCCGGCGAGTCGGCCGGCTCGAAACAGGTTCGGGCGCGCTGGACGCCGTGACCGGTCCGGGCGAGGGCTGGCGAGATACCCGGACCGGCGGCCGCCTGGTACCCGTGACCGTTGGGTTTCAAACCCACGAGAGGTCGAAAGCCTCGCCTTGGTGCTCGACCGGTCAGGCCGTAGACTGTCGTCCAGGTGAACAAGCAGGGCTGGCTCGTGACCAACGAGGGGTGTCATGGAGCTGGCCCTCGCGCGTCTCCAGGCTCCACGCTCGAGGGCGTGGCAGCCGGCGCGCCCCACGCGCCAACCGAGCGCCCCGAAGTTAGAGCGCCGGTCAAGTAGCTGGTTTGAGGTGATTGGGTGGCCGCTGGGGGCGGCGCGCAGGGCCAGGAGCTGTACGTATAGTCTGGCGCTGCATGCTGCGCCGCCTACTTGACCGGCGCTCTAGCGGCAGTTACCGGCAGGACGTGCCCAAGATGGAGCAGTCGATGAGCACCAGGCAACCGACCAGCAGAGGGTCGGCGATCGAGCGTTCCGCCGCCGACGGCGCCGACGCGACCACCGAGCGGTTCCTCCACGACCTGCTCGCCGCCCTGACCGCCGCCAAGGCGGGTGAGAGCGCCCGTCTCTCCACCCGCACGCCAGGCCTGGCCGGCGAGGTCGTGCGCGCCTACAACGAGCTGGTCGACCAGAACACCCGCATGAGCAAGGAGCTGGCGCGGGTGGCCCGTGTGGTCGGCCAGGAGGGCCGCATGACCGAGCGGGTGCAGCTGGGGCCGGTGAGCGGCACCTGGTCGACCGCTGTCGATGCCGTCAACTCACTGATCGACGACCTGGCACGGCCCACCAACGAGGTGGCGCGGGTCATCTCGGCGGTGGCCCGGGGCGACCTCACCCACAAGATGGCGCTGACCATCGCCGGCCGCCCTATGAAGGGCGAGTTCCAGCGCATCGGCGAGGTGGTCAACTCCATGGTCGACCAGCTCCGCGCCTTCGCCGACGAGGTGACGCGGGTGGCGCGTGAGGTGGGCACGGAGGGCAAGCTCGGCGGCCAGGCGATCGTGCCCGGCGTCGCCGGGACCTGGAAGGACCTCACCGAGCACGTCAACCAGCTAGCCTACAACCTGACCACGCAGGTGCGCAACATCGCCCAGGTGACCACCGCGGTGGCCGGCGGCGACCTGTCGCAGAAGATCACCGTCGAGGCCCGCGGTGAGGTGGCCGAGCTGAAGGACACCATCAACACGATGGTGGATCAGCTGTCGTCGTTCGCGGACGAGGTGACGCGGGTGGCGCGTGAGGTGGGCACGGAGGGCAAGCTCGGCGGCCAGGCGTACGTCAAGGGCGTGTCCGGCACCTGGAAGGACCTGACCGACAACGTCAACCAGCTGGCCGGCAACCTGACCACGCAGGTGCGCAACATCGCCCAGGTCACCACGGCCGTGGCCATGGGCGACCTGTCCCGCAAGATCACCGTCGAGGTGCGCGGCGAGCTGCTCGAGCTGAAGGACACCATCAACACGATGGTGGATCAGCTGTCGTCGTTCGCGGACGAGGTGACGCGGGTGGCGCGTGAGGTGGGCACGGAGGGCAAGCTCGGCGGCCAGGCGGAGGTCAAGGGCGTGTCCGGCACCTGGCGCGACCTTACCGACTCGGTCAATTCAATGGCCGACAACCTGACCGACCAGGTGCGCAACATCGCGCAGGTGACCACCGCGGTGGCCCAGGGCGACCTGTCGCAGAAGATCACCGTCGACGCCCGCGGCGAGATCCTGGAGCTGAAGAACACCATCAACAAGATGGTCGACCAGCTCTCCGCCTTCGCCGCCGAGGTGACGCGGGTGGCGCGTGAGGTGGGCACGGAGGGCAAGCTCGGCGGCCAGGCGGAGGTCGAGGGCGTGTCCGGCACCTGGAAACGGCTCACCGAGAACGTGAACCAGCTGGCCGGCAACCTCACCACGCAGGTGCGGGCCATCGCCGAGGTGGCGACCGCGGTGACCAAGGGCGACCTGTCGCGCGCCATCGCGGTCGACGCGCCGGGCGAGGTCGGCCACCTCAAGGACAACATCAACCAGATGATCGCCAACCTGCGCGAGACCACGCTGCAGAACCAGGAGCAGGACTGGCTCAAGTCCAACCTGGCTCGCATCGGCGCCATGCTGCAGGGGCACCGCGACCTCGGCACCGTCTCGCGGCTGCTGATGTCGGAGCTGCCGCCGCTGGTCGGCGCGCAGTACGGCGCCTTCTTCATGGCGGAGACCGGCGGCGACGAGCCGGTGTACAAGCTGCTCGCCGGCTACGGGCTGCCGCCGCGCAAGAAGCGTCCGACCGCCTTCGCGGTGGGTGAGGGCCTGGTCGGGCAGGCGGCGCTTGAGCGCAACACGATCCTGGTGACCGACGTCCCGCCCGGCTACATCCCGATCAGCTCCGGCCTGGGCGAGGCGCTGCCGCTGAACATCGTCGCCCTGCCGGTGCTGTTCGAGGAGGAGCAGGTCCTCGCCGTCATCGAGCTCGCCTCGTTCCGGCCCTTCACCCCGATCAACGAGGCGTTCCTCGAGCAGATCGTAGAGACGGTCGGCGTGGTGCTGAACACCATCATCGCCACGATGCGCACCGAGGAGCTGCTGGAGCAGTCGCAGGGGCTCGCGCAGGAGCTGCAGGCGCGCTCCCGCGAGCTGCAGCGGCAGCAGGAGGAGCTGCAGCGCACCAACGCCGAGCTGCAGGAGAAGGCCCGCCAGCTGGCCAGGCAGAACCAGGCGATCGAGGTGAAGAACGCCGAGATCGAGCTGGCCAGGCGCGAGGTCGAGGAGCGGGCCGAGCAGCTCGCGCTCAGCTCGCGCTACAAGTCCGAGTTCCTCGCCAACATGTCCCACGAGCTGCGGACGCCGCTGAACAGCCTGCTCATCCTGGCCAAGCTGCTGGCGGAGAACAGCGACGGCAACCTCTCCGAGCGGCAGGTCGAGTTCGCCGGCGGCATCTACG
Organism: bacterium; assembly: GCA_046727955.1. GTDB lineage: Bacteria > Actinomycetota > CALGFH01 > CALGFH01 > CALGFH01 > DASVXQ01. The sequence goes on from JBKPDO010000382.1 coordinate 6,091, forward strand.
AGGCCGGCAACGAGCTGCTGAACCTGATCAACGACATCCTCGACCTGTCCAAGGTCGAGGCCGGCAAGATGGACATCAGCCTCTCGCCGGTACGCGTCAGCGCGTTCTGCGGGGACCTCGACCAGATGTTCCGGCCGATCGCCGAGCAGCAGTCCCTGGTCTTCGCGGTGGAGATCGCCGACGGCGCGCCCGAGTCGATCGTCGCCGACGAGCGCCGCGTCCAGCAGGTGCTGAAGAACCTGCTGTCCAACGCCTTCAAGTTCACCGAGGAGGGCTCGGTGGTGCTGAGGGTGGCACCGGTGCCGTCGGGCACTCGCTTCGCCAGTCCGCGGCTCCGCTCGGCGCCCGGGGTGATCGGGCTGTCGGTGTCGGACACCGGCATCGGCATCTCCAGCGACAAGCTGCTGGTGATCTTCGAGGCGTTCCAGCAGGCCGACGGCACCACCAGCCGCCGCTACGGCGGCACCGGGCTGGGGCTGTCGATCTCCAGGGAGATCGCCCGGCTGCTCGGCGGCGAGCTCCAGGTCGAGAGCGAGCCGGGCAAGGGCAGCAGCTTCACCCTGCTGCTGCCGACGGTGGCCGAGCAGCCCCCCGGCGACGACGAGGTGGCTCCGTGGGGATGGGCCGAGCCGCGGCCCGCCGACCACGCCGGTCCCGCCGACGCGGCTGGGGCTGACGCCGAGCCAGCCGCCGCCGAGCTCGCCGCCCCCGAGCGGGCGGAGGCGGAGCGCCCGGCCAACGGCAACGGCGGGGCGATCACCCTGCCGGAGCCGCCGGCGGCCGACCTGAGCCCGGACGCGACCCTGTCCGGGAAGCGCGTGCTGATCATCGACGACGACGTGCGCAACGTGTACGCGCTTACCAGCGCTCTGGAGGGTCACGGCATGGAGGCGCTGTACGCCGAGGACGGCCGCGCCGGCATCGACCTCCTGCAGCGCACGCAAGGGATCCACCTGGTACTGATGGATATCATGATGCCGGGCATGGACGGTTATGAGACGACTCGTGCCATCCGCAGGCTGCAGAGCTTCCGGGATCTGCCGATCATCGCCCTGACCGCCAAGGCGATGCGCGGCGACCGGGAGAAGAGCCTGGCGGCGGGCGCCTCGGACTACATCACCAAGCCGGTCGACATCGACCAGCTCCTGGAGATGATGCGCGTTTGGCTGTACCGATGAGCTCGAGCAGGTCCGGCGAGCGCAGAATTCCCGCGGCGGCGCGGTTGCGGCACATGCGCCCGCCGCGGCCGCGGGTGCTGCTGGTCGACGACCGGCCGGACAACCTGCTCGCGCTCACGGCCGTGCTTGAGCCGCTCGGCGCCGACCTGGTGACGGCGCGCTCAGGCGAAGAGGCCCTGCGGCACCTGCTCGGCGAGGACTTCGCGGTGATCGTGCTCGACGTCCAGATGCCGGTGCTTGATGGCTTCGAGACGGCGCGCCTGATCAAGCATCGCGAGCGCACGCGCCACATCCCGATCGTCTTCCTCACCGCCATCAGCGGCGAGCCAGAGCACTACCTGCGCGGCTACGAGGTAGGTGCGGTCGACTACGTCTACAAGCCGTTCGCGCCCGAGATCCTGCGCGCCAAAGTACGGGTGTTCATCGAGCTGTGGCAGCGCGGCGCCATCATCGAGCGCCAGCGGGCCGAGCTGGAGGCTCGCCTGGCCGACCTGGACCGCGCCAACGAGACGCTCGCCCACCAGGCGGTCGAGCTGGAGCGCTCCAACGCGGCGCTCGAGCGGTTCGCCGAGGTCGCCGCGCACGAGCTGCGCCAACCGCTGCACAACGTCGCCGGCTTCCAGGACCTGCTGCTGTACCGGCACCGGGAGGCGCTCGGCGAGCAGGCCGCGCAGCTCGCCGAGCGCGCCGCCGCCGGAGTCGACGAGGCGAGGTCGCTGATCGGCTCGCTGCTCGACTACGCCAAGGCCGCCACCGAGCCGCTGCGGCAGGAGCCGGTGTCGCTGGTCGAGGTGCTGGCCGAGGCCAGGGCCGAGGTGCCCGGGCTCGAGCAGCAGGGCGCGACGGTGGTGTCCGGCGCGCTGCCGGTGGTGCGGGGCGACCGGCCGATGCTGGTGCGGTTGCTGGCCAACCTGCTCGACAACGCGGTGAAATTCCGTTCCGATGCCCCGCCGCGGGTGCGCGTACGGGCCGAGCGGGCCGGCGCCGCCTGGAGGGTGGTGGTCCGCGACAACGGCATCGGCATCCACCCGAGCGACGTGCCGCGGCTGTTCACGGTGTTCGCCCGCCTGCACTCCAAGGACGAGCACCCCGGCCATGGCGTCGGCCTCGCCGTGTGCCGGCGTATCGTCGAGCGCCACGGCGGCGCCATCGGCGCCGCGCTCGCGCAGGGAGGCGGCACCGCCATCTGGTTCACTCTGCCGGCCGTGGAGGAGCCTGGCTGATGGTGCGGGTGCTGCTGGTCGACGACGACCCCGACTACCGGCTGCTGGTGCGGCTGGCGCTGGACGCGGAGCCCGAGCTCGAGGTGGTCGGAGAGGCCCGCGACGGGCGCGAGGCCGCCGCGATGGCGGCCAGGACGCGCCCAGGCCTGATCCTGCTCGACTGCTCCATGCCAGGGGCCGACGCCTTCGACGGCCTGCCCGAGCTGCGCGAAGCCTGCCCGGACGGCCGGGTGATCCTGCTCTCCGGCTACGCGCCAGCCGACCTGGAGGTAGCCGCGCGCCTGGCGGGCGCGCTCGGCTTCCTGCCAAAGGACACGCCGCCGAGCCGGCTCGCCGGCGAGGTTGGGACGCTCTCGGGCCTGGTCGGCGCGGTCGAGGCGGTGGTGCAGGCGTCGACCAGCCTCGCGGGCGAGCCGCGCAGCGCTGGCGAGGCCCGCCGCTTCGTCGCCACCACGCTCGAGGAGTGGGCGGACGGCCCGCTGCTCGAGACGGTCACGCTGCTCACCAGCGAGCTGGTGACCAACGCGATCGTCCACGCCGGCTCGGAGGTCGACGTGGTGGTGCGGCTCACCGACGAGGCCGCGCGGGTGGAGGTGACCGATCGCTCCGACCTGCCGCCGGCGCTGCGGGTGGCCGGTGAGGAGACCTCCGGCCGCGGTCTGGCGCTGGTCGAGGCGCTGGCGCGGCGCTGGGGGACGCGCCGGCGGCTGAGCGGCGGCAAGACGGTCTGGTTCGAGGTCCCCCGGGCCGGTGCGGCCCCTGGGACGCGGTAGCAGGGGCCCAGGGCGGTCCTCCGTGGGCAGGCTGAGCGAGCAGGACATCAGGAAGCGGGCGATCGAGCAGCTCGAGGCGGAGCGCGACCGGCTCGAGGGGCTGCTGCTGCGCCTGCCGGCGCTGGTCGCCCAGCTCGACGTAGAGCGGCTGGCCCGGGGGATCGCCGAGGCGGCGCGCGACCTCGTCGACGCCCGCTTCGGCATCTTCGTTCCCTTCGACGGCGACGAGGAGGCCGCTATTTTCGTGGGCCTCGAGCGCGACGCGTTCAGCGCCCGGCCCGCCATCGCCCACGCTCCCCTGCTCGCGGGAGTGCTGTGGCGCGGGGAGACGCTGCGGATCGAGGACGTCGCCACCTGGGCGTCGCGCGAGGACAGCGTGCGGGCCTACGGGGTGCTGGCTGACGGCCGCCTGCCGCGCAGCTGGCTGGCGGCGCCGGTGCGGGGGCGCAGCGGGGCCGTGCTCGGCGCGATCTACCTGGGGCACCATCGCGCGCACGCCTTCTCGCCCAGGCAGGAGGAGCTGCTGGGCGGCCTCTGCTCGCAGCTCGGCGTGGCGATGGAGAACGCCGCGCTGTTCGCGGAGCGCTCGCGGGTGGCCGCTGCCCTGCAGGAGACGCTGCTGCCGCCGTTGCTGCCGAGCATCCCCGGGGTCGACGTGGCGGCCCGCTACCGGCCCACCGGCGCCGGCAACCTGGTGGGCGGCGACTTCTACGACGTGTTCGAGCTGGGCGAGAGGACCTGGGGCGTGGTGGTCGGGGACGTGAGCGGGTTCGGCCCCGAGGCCGCCGCCCTCACCGGCCTGGCCCGCTATGCCATCCGCGCGATCGCCGCGACCGAGCGCCGGCCGAGCGCCGTGCTGGCGCAGCTCAACGAGACGATGCTGCGGCAGCGCCTGGAGGAGCGCTTCTTCACGGCGGTGTACGCGGTGGTGGTGCCGGGTGAGGAGGGCATCGAGGTGACTCTGTCCAGCGCCGGTCACCCGCCGGCGGCGGTGCTGGGGGACGACGAGACGGTCGAGCTGCTGGACCGGCGGCCAGGCATGCTGCTCGGGCTGTTCCCGGACCCGGAGCTGGCGGACGAGCACGTCGTGCTGCGCCGGGGGGACGCGCTGGTGCTCTACACCGACGGCGTGGTGGAGGCGCGCGACGACCACGGCAACCAGTTCGGCTTCGAGCGGCTGGAGGCGCTGCTGGCGACCTGCGCCGGCCGCTCGGCCGACGGCATCGCCCGCCGGCTGGAGCTGGCAGTTCTCGACCACCAAGGCGACAAGATGCCCGACGACGTAGCCATCCTGGTCCTCCGCGCCCAGCCATAGGACCCGGGTGGACCTTGCCGCGGATGAGGCACCTTGCCGCGCCCCAGGCCCAACCCCAACCCGCCGCGTGTCCCCGGGTATAGGACCTTGCCGTGCGTGGCAGGTGAGGTGCGCTCCGCGCGGCAAGGTCGGCGAATTCGCCAACGGGGACCCGGGATCAGCCCGCGGAACAGAGCGTTTCGGGCCGATCGAGCGACTTGCAGCGCCAGATCATGCCTCGTAGGATGCTCCGGCTCACGTGGCGGTAGCCCCCACCGCCGCCCGCTGCGTCCAGGGTCCACCGCTGGCGGCCTGTCGCGTCACGTGAGACCGACGCCTGCCCGTTCTGGCCGCCCGGGGCCCGGTCCTGGGCGACCGAGAGGAGAAGCTGCCGGTGGTCCGTGTACGGTCACCTCGTCGCGGGGCGCGTCGCATCGTGCTGGGCCTGGTCGCGGCCGCCGTGGCGCTGCCGCTGGCCCTGCTCTGGCCGGCCGGCGCCAGCCTTGCCACCCCGAGCCCGGCCGACCTGCAGAAGCAGCTCCGGGAGCTCAACGGTCAGGCGGACCGGGCGGTGGAGGAGTACCTCGAGGCGCAGCTCGGCCTCAAGCAGACCCGCGCCTCGCTCAGCGACCTCCGGCAACAGCTCAACGCCGCCAAGGACCAGCTCGAGACGCTGCGGGGCGCGGTCTCGGCCCAGGCGGCCGACGCCTACAAGTACGGCCCGGTCGACGTGGCGCTGGTGCTGAGCCTGGGCACCGCGCAGGACGCGCTCGACCGCATGCAGACCCTGAACCTGCTCGCCGAGCGGACCAGCGACCAGTTCAGCGACCTGCTGGTCGCGGAGCGGGCGTACCAGGTCGAGCTGGCGCGGCTGAGCAAGGTGGAGCGCGAGCGCGAGGCGCGGGTCAAGCGGCTCGCGGTAAAGAAGGAGCAGGTCGACCGGCTGCTCGTGCGGACCCAGGACCTCCTCGGGCAGCTGCGCGCGAGCGCAGGCGCCGGTGCCGTCAACGGCGTCGACCCGGGCATGCCGGTCGGCGATCTCCCGCCGGCTCCGAGCGGTGGCGGCGCGGCGGCCGCGGTGCGCTACGCCTACGCCCAGATCGGCAAGCCCTACGCGTATGGCGCGGCCGGCCCCAGCGCCTTCGACTGCTCGGGACTGACCATGATGGCCTGGCGGCAGGCCGGCATCGCCCTGCCGCACTCGGCCGCCGGGCAGTACGGCATCGGCCGCCACGTCAGCCGCTCCGAGTTGCAGCCGGGCGACCTGATCTTCCGCTACAGCCCGATCTCGCACGTTGCGATCTACGTCGGCAACGGCCTGCAGATCGCGGCGACGCACACCGGCAGCACGGTGAAAGTGCAGTCGGCCTTCTCCAGCACGGTGGTCGGCTACAGCCGGCCGAACGGCTGACGCCGCCCGGGCCGCCGCCCGCCGCCCGGGCCGCCGCCCGCCGCCCGCAGCCCGCAGGTACGGTCCTTCGGGACGGGCGGGGCCTACTAGGAGGGCTAGGAGGGGGCGCGATGGCCGTGGTGGGGCGGCCTGAGCTCGTGCTGCGGGGGCGGCGGGTGGTGACGCCGGAGGGGGTGCGGCCGGCCGCCGTACATGTGAGCGGCGGGGTGATCGAGCGGGTCGCCGCGTACGACGAGGTGGCGGCGGGCGGTCGCCTGGTCGATGCCGGCGGCGCCGTGGTCCTGCCTGGCATGGTCGACACCCACGTCCACGTCAACGAGCCTGGCCGCACCTGCTGGGAGGGCTTCGCCAGCGCCACCCGCGCCGCCGCGGCCGGCGGCGTGACCACCATCGTCGACATGCCGCTCAACAGCGTGCCGCCGACCACCTCCGTGCCCGCCCTCGAGGCCAAGCGCGCGGCCGCCGCTGGCAAATGCCACGTGGACGTGGGGTTCTGGGGCGGGATCGTGCCCGGCAACCTGGCCGAGCTCGAGCCTTTGGTCGAGGCGGGCGTCCTCGGCTGCAAGGCCTTCCTGATCGACTCCGGCGTGCCCGAGTTCCGCAGCGTCGACCCCACCGAGCTGGAGGCGGCCATGCGGACGCTGGGCCGCCTCGGCACCCCGACCGTCGTACACGCCGAGCTTCCCGGGCCGGTCCGCGCCCTTTCGGCCCTGGCCAGCGGTGGCGCCGACCCGCGCCGCTACCGCACCTGGCTCGAGTCGCGGCCCGACCGCGCCGAGACCGAGGCGGTGGCGCTGGTGGCCGAGCTCGCCGGCCGCCTCGGCGCCCGCGCCCACGTGCTGCACCTGTCGTCGGCCGAAGCGCTGGAGCCGCTGCGCCGTGCCCGCGCCGGCGGCGCCCCGGTCACGGCGGAGACCTGCCCCCACTACCTCGCCCTGGCCGCCGAAGAGGTGCCGGACGGCGCCACCCAGTTCAAATGCGCCCCGCCGGTGCGCTCCGCCGCCAACCGCGAGCGGCTGTGGGCGGCGCTGGCGGCTGGTGACCTCGCGCTGGTGGCCAGCGACCACTCGCCCTGCCCCGCCGACCGCAAGCACCTGGACGACGGGGACTTCATGGCGGCCTGGGGCGGCATCGCCTCGCTGCAGCTCGCACTCCCGGTGATGTGGTCGTCGGCCCGCAACCGGGGGCACAGCGTGGCCGACCTGGCGAACTGGCTCGCCTCGGCGCCCGCCCGCCTGGCCGGGCTGGACGCCGGCAAGGGCGCGATCGCCCCCGGCCGCGACGCCGACCTGGTGCTCTTCGACCCGGACGCCACCTTCCGGGTCGACCCGGCCTCCCTCTACCACCGCCACCCCATCACCCCCTACGCTGACCGGGTGCTCCACGGGGTGGTGCGGGCCACATACCTCCGCGGCCGCCCGATCTGGGAGGCCTCAGCCGGAGGTCTCCTGGGGGCTCCACAGGGAAGGCTGCTCGCGCGGGAGGTGTCCAGGTGACGCAAGCGATGCCGCCACCGCTCGCCGACCTGGCCGCGGCGCGGCTGGGCGGCGCGGCGCTGGCGGCCAGCGACGAGTTCTTCGCGCCAAAGGAGCGCCTGCTCGAGGCGGCGGCGCCGGTGTTCCGCGAGCGCGCCTACACCGAGCGGGGCAAGTGGATGGACGGCTGGGAGACGCGGCGGCGCCGCGGCCCCGGCCACGACTGGGCGCTGGTCCGTCTCGGCCTCCCCGGGATCGCGCGCGCCGTCGTGGTCGATACCACCCACTTCCGCGGCAACCATCCCGCCGCCTGCTCCGTCGACGGCCTCGCCGCCGATGCCACCGTCCCTGTCGAGGATCTGCTCGGCGCCTCGGCCGACTGGCACGAGCTGCTGCCGCGCACCCCGCTCGAGCCCGACCTCGAGCAGCGCCTCCCCGTGGAGGCGCCGCTGCGGGTCAGTCACGTGCGCCTGAACATCTACCCGGACGGCGGCGTGGCGCGGCTCAGGGTCCTCGGCGAGCCCGTGCCCGACCTGCGCCGCCTCGCGGCGCCGGACGGCCGGACCGATCTGGCGGCGGCGGTCGGCGGCGCCGAGGTGGTCGCGTGCAGCGACATGTCATTCGCCGCCGCCGGCAACCTGCTGCTGCCCGGCGACGCCCTGGACATGGGCGACGGCTGGGAGACGCGGCGGCGCCGCGGCCCCGGCCACGACTGGGCGCTGGTCCGTCTCGCCGCCGAGGGCGTTATCGAGCGGGTCGAGGTAGCGACGACCCACTACCAGGGCAACTACCCGGAGCGCTGCGGGGTCGAGGCGTGCCTGGAGGCCGAGGCCGACCGCGCCCAGGTGCCGGAGGGCGGCTGGTGGACGGTCGTGCCGCTGAGCCCGCTCGGGCCGCACGCCCGCCACGTCTTCGCGGCGCTCCCCGGCCCGGCCGCGACCCACGTCCGGCTCACCATCCACCCCGACGGTGGTGTCAGCCGCCTGCGCGTCTGGGGGAAGGTGAGCGACGGCGGCTGGCGGCGCTGGGGCTTGCGCTGGCTCAACGCCCTGCCCGCCCGTCAGGCCGAGGAGGAGCTGCTGGCCTGCGGCGGCTCGCGCGAATGGTCCTCCAGAATGGCGGCCTCGCGTCCCTTCGCGACCGCCGAGGAGCTGGCCGGCGTCGCCGACAAGGTCTGGGAGGCGCTCGGCCCGAGCGACTGGCTGGAGGCGTTCGCCGCCCACCCCCGCATCGGCGAGCGCTCCGCCTCGTCCTGGTCCGCCAGCGAGCAGGCGGCGGTCGAGCAGGCCGACGGCGGGGTGCTGGCCGCCCTGGCCGACGGCAACCGCGCCTACGAGGCACGCTTCGGGCACGTCTTCCTGGTCTGCGCCAGCGGCCGCGGCGCCGCTGAGCTGCTCGCCGAGCTGCGCGGCCGCCTCGGCAACGACCCGGAGACCGAGCTTCGGACCGCCGCCGCGGAGCAGGGCAAGATCACCCGGCTCCGCCTCGAGAGGCTGTTCCGACCATGAGCGTGACCACGCACGTGCTCGACCTCGCGGCCGGCCGCCCGGCCGCTGGGGTCGCGGTGGCGCTGCAGGCGCGGGACGCGACCGGTGGCTGGACGAGCCTCGGCCAGGGGGCGACCGACCAGGAGGGTCGTCTCGCCGGCCTGCTGCCGGCCGAGCGGCGGCTGGAGGCCGGCGTGCACCGGCTGGTGTTCGACACCGGCGCCTGGTTCGCGGACAGTGGCCTGGACGGCTTCTACCCGGAGGTGAGCGTCGTGTTCGAGGTGCGGGACCCGACCCAGCACTACCACGTACCGCTGCTGCTCAGCGCCTACGGCTACAGCACCTACCGGGGGAGCTGACGTGGGCGCGACCCTGGGAGGCAACCGCTACGGCAAGTCCGGCATCCGGCTGGTCCGGGTCGAGCGCGGCACGGACCGGCACGAGCTGGTCGACCTCACCATCGACGTGGCCCTGGAGGGCGACTTCGGCGCCGCCTACGTGGCCGGCGACAACGCGGCGGTGCTGCCGACCGACACCATGCGCGCCACGGTCTACGCCCTCGCCGGCGAGGGGCCGGTCGGCGAGCCCGAGGAGCTAGGGCTGCGCCTGGCCGGCCACTTCGTCGAGACCGTCCCGGCCGCCACGGCCGCGACGGTGCGCCTGGCCGCCGCGGCGTGGGCCCGGATCGAGGTGGACGGCGCGCCCCACCCGCACGCCTTCACCGGCGCGCAGCCGAGCGCTCGCCGCACGGTCACCGTGACCAGGTCGGCGGAGGCGGCGTGGGTGGTCGCCGGCGTGGCCGACCTGCTGGTGCTCAAGACGGCGGGGTCCGCCTTCGAAGGGTTCCTCAGCGACCGCTACACCACCCTGCAGCCGACCCGCGACCGCATCCTGGCGACCGCGGTCACCGCCCGCTGGCGCTACGGCACGCTCGAGGTCGACTGGGCCAAGGCGTTCGGATCGGCCCGACGGGCGCTGCTCGAGACGTTCGCCGTCCACGACAGCCACTCGCTGCAGCACACCCTGTACGCCATGGGGGAGGCGGCCCTGCGCGAGGTGCCGGAGATCGCCGAGGTCCGCCTGTCCATGCCGAACCGGCACCACTTCCTGGTCGACCTCACTCCGTACAGGCTGGCGGGCCGCGACGAGGTGTTCGTGGCCACGGACCGGCCCTTCGGCCTGATCGAAGGAAGCGTGCTCCGTGCGGGAGCGCCTCCCGCCGGCCGCGCATGGGAGTGAGCGCGAGCATGTCCGCCGGGATCCCGCGCATGGACTTCCTCCAGCCGAGGAGCCTGGAGGAGGCGCTGGAGGTCAACGCGGCCCGTCCGGAGGCGCTGCCGATCGCCGGTGGCACCGACGTGATGGTGGACCTGAACTTCGACCGGGCGCGTCCCGTGGCGATCCTCGATCTCGGCCGGGTGCGCGAGCTGGAGGGCTTCGAGCACGAGAACGGCCGCCTGCGGCTCGGCGCGCGGCTGACCTACACCGAGGCGGTCGAGCAGCTCGGCGGGCTGCTGCCGGGGCTGGCGATCGCCTCGCGCACGGTCGGCTCGCCGCAGATCCGCAACCGCGGCACCATCGGCGGCAACCTCGGCTCGGCCTCGCCCGCCGGCGACGCGCACCCGCCGCTGCTCGCCGCGGGCGCCGAGGTCGAGGTCGCCTCGACCCGCGGCACCCGGCGGCTGGCGATCGGCGGGTTCTTCACCGGCCCCAAGCGCAGCGCCCTGGCTCCCGACGAGCTGGTCACCGCCGTGCACGTCCCCGCGGCCAGCGGGCCGCAGCAGTTCGCCAAGGTCGGCCCGCGCAACGCCATGGTGATCGCGGTCTGCTCGTTCGCGCTCTGCCTCGACGCCGAGCGACGGAGGGTCGGGACGGGTATCGGCTCGGCCGGCCCGACTCCGCTCGCCGCCGGCGAGGCCGAGCGCTTTCTCGCTGCCGAGCTGGACGCCGAGGGGCGGTGGGAATCGCGGGCCGGGCTCGGTGAGGCCGTGCTCGGGCGCTTCGGCGAGCTGGTGGCCGCCGCGGCCCGACCGATCGACGACGTCCGCGGCACCGCCTCGTACCGGGTCCACGCGCTGTCCGTGCTGGCCCGGCGGGCGCTGGCCTGGGCATGGGAGGAATACCGGGGTGGTGAGGGCGATGCTGCTTGAGTGCACTGTCAACGGCGAGCGCCGCACGGTGGACGACATCTGGGCGGGGGAGAGCCTGCTCTACGTGCTGCGCGAGCGGCTCGGCCTGCCGGGCTCGAAGAACGCCTGCGAGCAGGGCGAGTGCGGCTCCTGCTCGGTGTACCTGGACGGCAAGCTGGCCTGCGCCTGCCTGGTGCTCGCCGGGCAGGCGCAGGGCGCGGAGGTCGTGACCGTCGAGGGGCTCGCCTCCGGCGACCGCCTCCACCCGGTGCAGGAGGCCTTCGTCGAGGCCGGGGCGGTGCAGTGCGGCTTCTGCACCCCAGGCCTGATCGTGGCGACCCACGACCTGTTGCGGCGCGAGCCGCGCCCGACCGACGCGCGCATCCGCGAGGCCCTGGCCGGCAACCTCTGCCGCTGTACCGGCTACGAGAAGATCCTGGATGCGGTGCGCCTCACGGCTGATCGGCTGGCGGGGGGTCCGGAATGATCCTCGTCGAGGGCTGCGCGATCGCCACGGTCGACGCCGCCGGCACCGAATACAGCTCAGGGCACGTGGTGATCGAGGGCGACCGGATCGTGGCGCTCGGCCCGGGGCCGGCTCCGGCGAAAGACCAGCAGGCGCGGCGCGTGGACGGGCGTGGCTGCCTGGCGACGCCTGGGCTGGTCAACTGCCATCACCACCTCTTCCAGTGGCTCACCCGCGGCCTCGCCCAGCAGGCGACCCTCTTCGAGTGGCTCACCGAGCTGTACCCGCTGTGGGCCGGCCTGGACGCCGAGCTGGAGCTGGCCGCCGCCCGCGCCGGGCTCGCCGCCCTGCTCACCTCGGGCTGCTCGACCACTACCGACCACCACTACGTCTTCCCGAAGGCGGAGGGGTCCGGGGAACCCCGAGGGCCGGAGGGGTCCGGGGAACCCCAAGGGGGTGCCCCGGTGGGTCGGGCCCCGGTGGGTCGGGGCGACCTGCTCGAGGCGGAGGTGGCGGCGGCCACGGGGCTCGGCATCCGCTTCCACCCCTGCCGCGGCTCGATGGACCTCGGCCGCTCGCGCGGTGGCCTGCCGCCCGACGGGATCGTCGAGGACCGCGACGACGCGCTTGCGGCCACCGAGGCCGCCATCGACCGGTGGCACGACCCCTCCCCAGGGGCCATGCTGCGGATCGCGGTGGCGCCCTGCTCGCCGTTCTCGGTCACGGGCGAGCTGATGGCGGAGGCGGCGGCGCTGGCCCGCCGCCGTGGCGTCCGGCTCCACACCCACCTCGCCGAGACGATCGAGGAAGAGGCGTTCTGCCACGAGCGCTTCGGCAAGACCCCGGCCGAGTACATGGACGACCTGGGCTGGCTGGGGGACGACGTGTGGCTGGCGCACTGCGTCCACCTGGACGGCCCCAGCGTGCGCCGCCTCGGCGAGACCGGCACGGCGGTGGCGCACTGCCCCAGCTCCAACGCGCGGCTCGGCGCCGGTATGGCGCCGCTGGCCGAGCTCCTCGGCGCCGGCGTGGCGGTCGGGCTTGGCGTGGACGGTGCCGCCTCCAACGAGGCTGGCCAGCTCGCCCCGGAGCTGCGGCAGGCGCTGCTGGTCGCGCGCCTGCGCGGTGGCCCGGCCGCGCTCACCGCGCGGCAGGCCCTCGAGCTCGGCACCAGCGGCGGCGCCAGCTGCCTCGGCCGCCAGGACGAGCTGGGATCGCTGGAGCCCGGCAAGCTGGCCGACGTGGCGCTGTGGCGCCTGGACGGGCTCGGCCACGCAGACATCGCGGACCCGGTGGCCGCGCTGGTGCTCGGCCCGCCGGCGAGCGTCGAGCTGCTGCTGGTCGGCGGCCGGGTCGTGGTAGAGGGCGGGGAGCTGCGCACCGGCTCCGAGAGCGAGATCGCGCGGGACGCGCTCGCCGCCAGCAAGCGCCTGGTTCACATGGGGGAGGCGATCGCGTGAGCCGCACGCGAGTGCCGGTGCGGGACCTGCTCACGGTCGCGGGCGGTCTCTTCGAGAGCGCGCGGCGGCCCGACGGCACCCTGAAGGTCAGCGGGGACTTCGCCTACTCCTCCGACCTGTGGGCCGAGCGGATGCTGTGGGGAGCGACCGTGCGCAGCCCGCACCCGCGCGCGCAGGTCCGCTCCATCGGCATCGGCGAGGCCCTCGCCACGCCGGGAGTGCACGCAGTGCTGACGCACGAGGACGTGCCCGGCCGCATGACCTACGGCCTGGAGACCGCGGACCAGCCGGTCCTCGCCTTCCCGGAGGTGCGCTACCAGGGCGAGCCGGTGGCGCTGGTGGCCGCCGACCACCCTGAGACCGCCAGGCGCGCCGCCGAGCGGGTGGCGGTGGACTACCAGGTCCTCGAGCCGCTGGTGGACGCCGAGGCGGCGATCCGCGAGGGCGCGCCGCCGCTGCACCCGGGCGGCAACGTCCTGCGCCACGTCCGCATCCGCCGCGGCGACCCGGAGGCGGTCGCCGACGTGGTCATCACCGGCGAGTACGAGCTGGGCATGCAGGACCAGGCCTTCCTCGGACCGGAGTCAGGGTTGGCCGTGCCGGACGGGGAGGGCGGCGTCGACCTCTATGTCGCCACCCAGTGGCTGCACGTGGACCGCGAGCAGGTCGCCGCGAGCCTCGGCCTGGAGCCGGACCGGGTGCGGATCACCCTGGCCGGGGTGGGCGGGGCGTTCGGCGCCCGCGAGGACCTGTCCATGCAGATCCACGCCTGCATGCTGGCGCTGCGCACCGGCCGCCCGGTGAAGATGTGCTACTCGCGGGAGGAGTCGTTCTTCGGCCACGTCCACCGCCACCCGGCACGCATGCGCTACCAGCACGGCGCCACCCGCGACGGCCGGCTGGTCTTCGTGCGGGCGCGGATCGTGCTCGACGGCGGCGCCTACGCCTCCAGCTCGACCGCGGTCTGCTCCAACGCCGCGTGCTTCGCCGCCGGGCCCTACCACGTGCCAAGCGTGGCGGTGGACGCGTTCGTGGCTTACACCGACAACCCGCCCTGTGGCGCCATGCGCGGCTTCGGGGCGGTGCAGGTCTGCTTCGCCTACGAGTCGCAGATGGACCGGCTCGCGGCCGAGCTCGGCATGGACCCGGTGGAGCTGCGCGTCCGCAACGCCATGGAGACTGGCACCGCCCTGCCGACCGGAGAGCGGGTGGAGGGCCCCACGCCAGTGGCCGACCTGCTGCGCCGGGTCCACGCCATGCCACTGCCGCCACCGCGGGACAGCGGCTCCGACCTGCGCGACCTGCCGGGCGGGGTGGCGAACGTGACCCACGGCGAGGGCGTACGGCGCGGGGTGGGCTACGCGGTTGGGTTCAAGAACATCGGCTACTCGGAGGGCTTCGACGACTACGCCACCGCCCGGGTCCGGCTGTCGGTGGTGGCCGGCGAGCCGCTGGTCGAGGTGCACACCGCCGCGGTGGAGGTGGGACAGGGGCTGGTGACGGTGCAGGCCCAGATCGCTCGCACCGAGCTGGGGGTGGAGCGGGTGGTGGTGCTCCCGGCCGACACCCGGGTCGGCTCCGCCGGCTCCTCGTCCGCGTCGCGCCAGACCTGGATGACTGGCGGGGCGGTCGGGGCCGCCTGCGTCGCCGTGCGCGAGCGGGTGCTCGAGCTGGCCGCCAGCAAGCTGGGCCGCCTGGTCTCCGACCTCGTCCTGGCCGGCGGGGCGGTGGCCGCCGCTGAGGGCCCCCTCCTCGGCCTGGCCGACCTGCTGGTCGACCGCTCGGTGGAGGAGACACGGGTCTACCGGCACCGCCCGACCTCTCCGCTCGATCCGGAGACCGGCCAGGGCGAGGCGCACGTCGCCTTCGCGTTCGCCGCCCACCGCGCCGTGGTCGACGTCGACACCGAGCTGGGGCTGATCAAGGTGGTCGAGATCGCCACCGCGCAGGACGTCGGCAGGGCCCTCAATCCGCAGGCAGTCGAAGGGCAGATCGAAGGGGGGATCGCGCAGGGCCTTGGCCTCGCGCTGATGGAGGAGATCCAGATGGAGGGCGGCAGGCTGCGCAACCCGTCGTTCACCGACTATCTGATCCCGACCGTGCTGGACATGCCGCCGGTGCGGCTCGACGTGCTGGAGCTGGCGCATCCCGACGCGCCCTACGGGGTCCGCGGGGTCGGCGAGCCGCCCACCATCTCCTCGACCCCAGCGATCGTCGCAGCGGTGCGCGCCGCCACCGGCCGCCCGCTCACCCGCGTCCCCATCCGCCCCGACGACGTCGTCGGGCTCTAAATGCTTCCTCGGAGTAGCTGCGCCAGATCGGCAGCCCGTTTGCGACCGACCAGCGGCCGGCTGTCGAGGAGGATCTTGACCCTGCAGCACGGACTCCCAGGAAGCATCTAGCGGCTGCGCCGTAAGCCGACCAATCCAGCAACCGGGCGGCGCTTGGCCGCGACGCGGTCGAGCGCTTCGCCACCGCCCGCCGGGAGGCCGCCGAGCGCAACCGGGCGGCTGCCGGCGCGGCCCTCGCCCACCTGGTCGGGGGCGGCGTGGTGGGGCGCGCGCGGCTCGCGGCGGCCATGACGGCCCACTACGTGAAGCGGGCCGGCGAGTGGCTCGACGACGCTCCCTACGGCATCCGCTCCGGCTCCCGCCCGCGGAGCCCGGCGAGGTACTGACGGTCCTGGGCTGATCAGGCTGGTTCCAGCGACGAGGCGAGCTCGGCAGCCTCGCTCTCGACGCGGGCGGCGAGCGCACTCTGGTCGCTCGGGTCGAGCCAGGTCGCCTCGACCCCGTCCAGACTGATCCGGACCATGTCGTCCCAAGTGAAGTCGAACGCCTGCATCACCGAGAGATACTCCCGGCCAAGGTCCATGTCGGTCAGGGCGGGGTCGTCGGTGTTGAGCGTGGCCAGCAGGCCCGCTTCCCGCATGCGCCGGTACGGGTGCAGGTCCAGCCGCGACACCGCGTTGGCGATCAGCACGTTGGAGTTCGGGCACACCGTCAGGGGGATGCGCTGGTCGCTCAGGCGCCTGGTCAGCTCGGGGTCCTGGATGCTCGACAGGCCATGGTCGATGCGCTGGCAGCCGAGCACGTCCAGGCCGGCGGCGACGTAGCTGGGCGGCGTCTCCTCCCCCTGATGCGAGGTCCGGCGCAGCCCGGCCCGCCCGGCGAGGCCGAACGCCTCGGCGAACTGGGTCGGGTCCACCCCCTGCTCGGTCGAATCGAGGCCTACGCCGAGCACCCGGTCGGTGCCGGCGGCCCCGGCGCGGCGCAGCTCGACCAGCCGCTCAACCAGCTCGCGGCCGGCGGCGCCTCCGTAGGCCCGGTCGATGTCGCAGACCAGCATCACCCGGGCGCCCGTCTCCTTCTCGCCGGCCTCAAGGCCCTCGGCGAGCCCCGCGACGATGCCGGCAAGGTCCTGACCGGCAGCCAGGTGCCTGGCCGGGGTGAAGAAGGTCTCGCGATAGGCCAGCCCGTGCGCGGCGCCGTCGACGACGCTCTCGTAGGCGAGGCGGGCCCAGTCCTCCCGCGTGCCCAGCGTTGCCTGTACCAGCCAGAAGACCTCCAGGAAGGTGTCGAGGCTTGAGTACCGGTACAGCTCGGTCGGGTCGGCGCTAGGCAACGGGATACCGCTCTTGCGCGCGAGCTCGACCACCGTGCCAGGGCGCATCGTGCCCTCAACGTGGCAGTGCAGCTCGACCTTTGGCAACCGATCCAGCGCGAGCGCGATGTCCACCCTGCCTCCTCCGTTGGAGCTTTAACCCGAAACCTTAACCATAGCGAGCCCCCCAGGTCGACCTGCTCCCCATTGACAACACCAAACGTGGAGCGATACGGTCCAGGGCCTCTGCAATCGATTGCAGGACCAGACCTGGGACCAGACTGGGCTGGGGACCTGCCAGTGGGCTGGGACGCGAGGCGATGGGTGTCGAAGCTGACGTCGTTGTGGCCGGGGCTGGGCACAACAGCCTGGTGGCGGCGGCGTACCTGGCGAGGGCGGGCCTGCGCTGCCTGGTACTGGAGGCGCGGCAGGCAGTGGGCGGGAACACTAGCTCGGAGGAGCTGACCCTGCCGGGGTTCCTCCACGACACCTGCTCGACCGCTCACAACCTGATCCAGTCGAGCCCGACCATCCGCGACGACGAGCTCGGACTGGCCGAGTACGGTCTCGAGTACCTCTATCCCGACCCGGTGGTGCACCTGCCCTTCCCGGACGGCTCTTGGGTGACCCAGTGGCGCGACCTCGACCGCACCTGTGACGAGCTGGCGCGGTTCTCCCGCGCGGACGCCGCCGTCTACCGTCACATGATCAGCGAGTACGGGTCCGTCGCCCCGATCTTCAACCGCTACCGCTATACGCCCATCGGCAAAGGCGAGCCGCTCGACGCCATGTTGGCCCGTCACCCCGATGGCATGAAGTGGCTGCGCCGCCAGGCGATGACCGCGTGGGAGGTGGTGCGCGACCGCTTCGAGGACGAGCACACCCGCGCCTTCATGCTGTGGCTGGCGTTCATGACCGTGCAGCCGCCGGACCGGCCCGGCACCGGGTTGCTGGCCTGGTCCCTGCCCTTCGGCCGCCAGCGCCACAGCTGGACGCTTCCGCGCGGCGGCTCGGCGGCCCTGCCGCTGGCCCTCGCACGGCTGATCGAGGAGCACGGCGGCACGGTGCTGACCGGCAAGCGCGTGACCGGCCTGGTCGTGGAGGGCGGCCGTTGCACCGGCGTGGAGACGGAGGACGGCGAGCGCTACCACGCCGCCAAGGCGGTGCTCTCGACGATTCACGTGAAACATCTCGTCGAGATGGCGCCGGCCGACCGCTGGGGCGACGATTTCCTCCACGGGGTAGAGACCTGGCAGCCCGGCGTCTCCATGTTCGTCACCCACTATGCGGTCACCGAGCCGCCCCGCTTCGCGGTCGACGGCGGCGCGCTTGCGCCGGTCGCCTCGGGGACGCCAGTGTCGGTTGAGCGCCTGCTGCGGATCGAGGGCGACTTCCGCCGTGGCCGGGTCGCGGCCGACGATCCCGTGCTGTTGGTGCTGTGCGCCACTGTGGTGGACCCATCACGCGCCCCAGAGGGCAGGCACACGCTCAAGGTGATCGGCTTTCAGCCCTACGAGCTGCCCGACGGCCCGGAGCAGTGGGACGAGATCAAGGCCGAGGTGTCGGACGCCAACCTGCAGCACCTTCGCCGCTACGCCCCCAACCTCACCGACGAGACGATCCTTGCCGCGCTGATCAAGAGCCCACTCGATCTCGAGCGCCTCAACGCGCACAACTGGCACGGCTCCTGTCACGGCGGTGACCAGGGTCCGTCGCAGTCTGGGGCGCTGCGCCCGGCGCCCGGCTGGGCCACGCACCGCACGCCCATCCAGGGCCTCTACCAGACCGGCGCCACCACCCATCCCGGCGGGTCGGTCTCCGCCGGCCCCGGCCGCAACGCCGCCACCATCGTCCTCGAGGACCTCGGCCTGCCGCTGCCCGCCGCGGCCGCACGCCGCTGACCCGGGGCACGACCCGGGTCCCGCGATCACAGGTCAGGAGTGCCCGCTGGCCGACCCACCCTCGACGGGCCAGACGGGCCACCCCGCGTCGCCTGCTGGTGCCCCAATCATTTAGCATCGAGATTCTTTTCCACAATCTGCCATCAGGTTCCTGCCTGGTCGTCTCCAGCCCGTATGATTCCTCGCAAGTCGTCCAGCCCAGCAGGCTTATGCCAGGGTCTGGTGAACTACCTGGAAGTCGATTGGAGAAGTCAGATATGCCAAGTAGAGCGAGCAACTGGCTACTGGTCGCATAGGACGTAAGTCCCGGCTCGAAAATCGGACTGCGAATCATGATCAAGGGATCAGAGGCGTATGTCGATGTGCTCAAGCGGGCCTTTCTTCCGCCGGCTCGATGGTATGGACCCTATGAGTCCTTCGACCCCAGGGCCCCGGCGCTCTGTAAGTCTGTGCCTCTACCACACGTCGCCCGGCCAGAGCGGCGCCATAGGTGTGGTGCTCCTGTGAGCATCGAGCGGGTCTTGCCCTGACCAGATCCTCAGGGAAGCCAACCATTGGACGAGATCGAACGCGGACCGCGAGATGTCGTGAGTCTCAGGCGAGCCGATCGACTACGGCGGCGGCACTTTCGAGGGCTCCTTCGACCCATGCCTGCGTGGTCGACCATGCCTCCCCGCACAGGTAGACCGCATGCACAGGGTCGGGCTGCGGCACCCGTGCCTTGACATCCCACGACCTGGCACCGGCACGCCAGTAGTGCCAGCCGGCCATTCGCGGGTCGAAGCCCCAGTGCGCGTACGCGGAGCCGAGCGGGGGTGGCAGGCTCTCGAGCCTGTGTGCGGTGCGCAGGTGCTGCACCGCCTCGTCGACCAGCGGCTCCGGCGCGGTGTGTGTCTCCGGGCTCCCCACCGGTGCGGCGGCCTTCGGCGCTGCCGCGTCGAGCGCGCGCCAAGCGTCGAGGTGCGATCCGTCGCAATAGGCGACCAGGAGCAGCGCCGGCGCTGCGGTCGTCGCGGCGTCGAGGGTGTCGAAGTAGAAGACCTTGCGAAGCGGCAGGTCGGTGGTGAGCCGCAGCCCGGCGAACCCGTCGTCGCGCCACCAGGGCCGCTCGTACCACAGGTAGAGTTTCAGGGCCGAGTAGGCCACCGTGGATTCGACAAGCGGCCACACGTCGGAGCGCTGCAGGAACGGTGCGCCTGACCGCAGCGCATCGAGCGCGCGCCGGGGCAGGGCCAACACCACCCGGCGAGCAACGACCGGCGGCCGGCCCTCGAAGCCCAGCCGATAACCGGCGCCGCCGGTGGATCCAAGCACCTCGAGGCTGCGAAGGTCGTGGCCGAGCACTACCTGACCGCCGGACGCCTCGAACCGAGACGCGAGCTCGTGAGGGAGGCGGTCCATACCGTCGACGAGCGTCACTTGATCGTCCGCGCCCGGGTGCGCCTCGCGCAGAAGGTAGGGGATGGCGTCGGCGGCGTTGTGAGGTCCGATCCCCGACATGTACCCGAAGGCGTCGAGCACCAGCTGTCGTGCCTCCGCCGACAGAACGGCCCCGAGCAGGTCCGAGAGCTGCCATTCAAACAGCTGCCTACCGGCGAACGCGAACTTCCGCTTGACCACCTCCCAGTCGTTCTCGCCCAAGCTCGTGGCTCCAGGAACCGCCCGTTCGAACGCTCCAAGCAGCAACCCACCGGGAGACTGGCCGCGCTCCCAGCCGTACTGATGGTAGGTACCTGTCGGGATACCGTCGGCCATACGCCAGCCTCTCCCGCGCAGGAAGAAGCGATTGTCCTCATGGTCGGTTCGGAACGGACGCGTCGCCAAGCCGAGCTCTGCCACAAGCCCAGCAATGTGGGGTTGGCTCGGCCGAAACCGCATCCCACCCAGCTCAATGTGCAGCCCCTCCTGTCCCGCAGCCACGGTCGAGTGCAGCCGGCCACCGATCCGATGCATCCGCTCGAACAGCGCGATGTTCCAGTCGGGGTGCATCTGCGCAGCGCGATACGCGACAAAGCTGCCGGCGACACCGGCGCCAACGATCGCCAGGTCAAGGTGTTCGCCTCGTGCCGCCACGACGTTCCACCCCCGATCGGCGGCCTACGCACAGCAGACAGTCGACCCGCCCCCAGCGTAAACGCAGTTGGCAATGCACTCCATCAGGCACGGGCATCCGTCCGGGTCATGAGGCTGTGGTAACCGCATGATCCTGGGCGTTCGTGCCTGCATCGCACTATCCGGCATCATGTCACGAACGAGACAGAGTCACAGAACGCCGGAGCCCTGGGGGCTGGTGACAGTTTGGTGAGGTCGGCGGGCAGGGCCCCGGCAAAGTCGCGGTCTGCACCAAATGCCCGAATATGCTGTGGCCGGAATCTGGCGCCTCGCCTGGACCAACGCGGTCGCGTGGCCCGGCCACGACCTGGATCGTAGCCTCTCCATCCGCGGATTGGAGCAGGCTGAGGTCCCGCGCCGGGCCTTCCCGGCCTCCAGTCGATGTGAGAGGGTGCCTCACAAGGTTCAGCGACTGCGCCACGTCCAAGGACGTTACCAAGGCAGGCAAAGCACGCGTAGGGTCCAACGAGTCCGGCCCGAAGGAGTTGCCCGTGGCCCGAGCACGCAGCCGGCGACGAGGGCGGCGACCCAGCGTCGGCCGATCTCAGGAGGTCCGAGATGAGACGACGATGGCTGCTGGCCTGGCTGACGGGCCTGACGCTGTCGGCGGCGCTGCTCGCGCCGGCGGCCGCCTTCGCGACCGAGACCGAGACCATTCACCTCAGCGGCACCGACTCGCGCGCCTCACAGAACCTCTGTTCCGGCGCGCCCGGGACGCTGACGATCGTGTTCTCGGGCGTCATCCACACCACTGCCCTGCAGGACGGCACCACCCATGTGACCGGCACGATGACCGGCACGGTCACCTTTGTCCCAGACGACCCGAGCCAACCGAGCTTCACCGGCCACTTGACCGAGTGGTCCGGCGAGAACGTGAACGCCAGCAACTCCACCATGACCATCGCGCACAACATCGTCCTGCACGGCTCCGACGGGTCGCTGGGCAAGCAGCACATCCTGGTCCATCTCACTGTGAACGCGAACGGGACAGTGACCTCGTCCATCGATACCGACGAGCTCACCTGCTGAGAGCGCGGTTGGGCGGCCCGAAGGGGCCCAGCGTGGCGAGCAGGCGTCCTCTGACCGGATAAATGGCGTCGTGCTGCATCATCAGACCGGTCCGTCGGGCACCCAGGACCCTGGCAACGTCGCGGTCTGCACCAATGAGTGTATGAACATGCCTGTCGTCTGGGGTCTGGTCCTGGCCTAGAACCAGGGACTGATTGAGATGGGCGCCATTCCGATAAGTCCCAAGGACCCGACCGAGGTCCTTCAGCATCTCGCGGTCGAGCGCTCGTCTTCGCCCTCGCAGCTGCGCATGTTCAGCTGAGCCTGCGCGTGCCCTGAACACTCCGTGGACGGGCGTTGTGAGGGCGAGGTAGCTTCAGCTCTGACGGATCTGACGGACGGCCGTGCGGGTTGGGAGGGTCGGGATGTCTGTGCTGAGCAGCCTTGTCGCCGGGATCGGCAACGGCTCCATCGAGGTCGTCGACCTGACCGCGCCCCTTTCCGAGAAGACCCCGATCCTGATGCTGCCGGAGCCGTTCGGCAACACCATGCCCTTCAGCCTGCAGGAGATCAGCCACTATGACGAGCGCGGGCCGGCGTGGTACTGGAACAACATCTCCACCGGCGAGCACACCGGTACCCACTTCGACGCCCCGATCCACTGGATCACCGGCAAGGACGCCGACGACGTCTCGCAGGTGCCTGCCCGACGGCTGATCGCGCCCGCCGCCGTCCTCGACTTCTCCGCCGAGGTCGAGCGGGACGCCGACTTCTGCCTCGAGGTCGACCACATCAGGGAGTGGGAGCGCCAGCACGGGCCGCTGCCAGAGGGCGGCTGGCTGCTGTACCGCACCGGCTGGGACGCGCGCTCCCACGACGGTGAGCTGTTCCGCAACGTCGACGAGACCGGCTCGCACACGCCCGGCATCTCGGTCGAGTGCGCCAGGTGGCTCGCGGAGGAAGCGCCGACCATCGGCCTCGGCGTCGAGACCGTGGGCACCGACGCGGGCGCGGCCGTGGGCTTCGAGCCGCCGTTCCCCTGTCACACGTTCCTGCTCGGCGCCAGCCGCTACGGGCTCACACAGCTCCAGAACCTCGCCAAGCTGCCCCCACAGGGTGCGGTCGTCGTCGCCGGCCCACTTCCGATCGTGGGCGGCTCCGGCAGCCCCACCCGCGTGCTCGCCCTGGTCGAGCGCTGATCCTCGGGAGGCTCCCCATGCTGGTCGCGGAGGCCGTTGGCAAGGCGCTCGCCTCGCTTGGCATCGACACCGTCTTCGGCGTTGTCGGAAGCGGCAACTTCCACGTCACCAACGCCCTGGTCGCCGGCGGCGCGCGCTTCGTGGCCACCCGCCACGAGTGCGGCGCCGCCACCATGGCCGACGCCTACGCCCGCACCGGCCGCAAGGTCGGCGCCGTCTCGGTGCATCAGGGCTGCGGCCTCACCAACGCCATGACCGGCATCACCGAGGCGGCCAAGAGCCGCACCCCGCTGCTGGTGCTGGCGGCCGACGTCGCCGCCGCCGCGGTGCGCTCGAACTTCCGCGTCGACCAGGACGCGCTCGCCGTCGCGGTCGGCGCGGTGCCCGAGCGCATCCACTCGCCGCAAACCGCCGTGGAGGACGCCGCGCGCGCCTTCCGGACCGCGTCGGCGCAGCGGCGCACGGTCGTGCTCAACCTGCCGATCGACGTGCAGGCGGCCGAGTGCCCGCCGGGGTCGGCCGAGGTGGCCAGCCATGCGCCGGTGCTCGTGCCGCCACGGCCGTCAACGGGGGCGGTCGCCGAGCTGGCCGACGCGCTGACCCGCTCGCGGCGGCCGGTGTTCGTCGCCGGTCGCGGCGCCCGCGTCGCCCGGGCGCGTGCCTCGCTGGAGCGCCTGGCGGACGCCAGCGGGGCGCTGCTGGCCACCTCGGCGGTCGCAAGGGGGCTGTTCAACGGCAACCCGTGGTACCTCGACGTCAGTGGCGGCTTCGCCGCGCCGCTCAGCGCCGAGCTGATCCACGGCGCCGACCTCGTGGTCGGCTGGGGCTGCGCGCTCAACATGTGGACCATGCGGCACGGGACGCTGATCGGCCCGGGCGCCACGGTCGCGCAGGTCGACCTCGACGTGGACGCGATCGGCGCGCACCGGCAGGTCGACATCGGCGTGGTCGGCGACGTCGACCAGACCGCGCTGGCGGTGGCCGACGAGTTCGCCGCGCGCGGCTTCGCCGCCTCCGGCTACCGCTCGGGGGGCCTGCGCGAGCGCATCGCCCGCGAGAGCCGCTGGCGTGACCTGCCGTACGAGGACGAGAGCGACGGTGGCCGTATCGACCCGCGCACGCTGTCGATCGCGCTCGACGACCTGATGCCGGCCGAGCGCGTGGTGGCGATCGACTCGGGCAACTTCATGGGCTACCCGAGCATGTACCTGTCGGTGCCCGACGACGACGGCTTCTGCTTCACGCAGGCGTTCCAGTCGATCGGGCTGGGCCTGTTCACGGCGGTCGGCGCGGCGCTGGCGCAGCCGCGACGGCTGCCGGTCGCCGCGCTGGGCGATGGCGGCGCGCTCATGGCCATCGCCGAGCTGGAGACGGTCGTGCGGCTCGGCCTGCCGATGGTGATCGTGGTCTACGACGACGAGGCGTACGGCGCCGAGGTGCACCACTTCGGGCCGGAGGGGTATCCGCTCGACACCGTCAGGTTCCCGCCGACCGACATCGCCTCGATCGGCCGCGGCTTCGGCTGCGAGGGCGTGACCGTGCGCTCCAGGGACGACCTCAAGGCGGTGGACGATTGGGTCAAGGGCCCGCGCGACAAGCCGCTGGTGATCGACGCCAAGGTCGTCAGCGAGCGCGGCTCCTGGTGGCTCGAGGAGGCCTTCAGGGGCCACTGATGCCGCGCCGCCCCTGTCGCGCGGCTACAAAGGCCATGCCCCCGACGGAACCTCGACGCCGTACCGGTTCAGAGCTTGACGCCGTGGGCCCGCTCCAGCTCCTCGATCCAGTCGTCCTGGATGGTGAGGCCGTAGTCCTTCGCCAGCTGGTAGTAGTCCGGGGGGCCGGCGCCCTCGTGGTGCGCCAGGATGGGCGGCAGCTCTTCGAAGTAGCGCTCCAGCCCGGCCGGCGAAAGCATCTCGAGCACCTTCGCCGGGGTGCTCTGGGCGTTCCACATCGCGTGCGGCGTGCCGCGGGGCTTGACCAGGTAGGCGCCCTGGCCCGCCTCGAGCTCGCGGTCCCCGACGCGCACCCCGACCGTGCCGGCCAGGACCAGCGAGTACTCGTCCTCCCGGGAGTGGTTGTGCGGCTTCACCAGTGTCCCCGGCGGGATCTCGACCTCGAGCAGGGCCAGGCCACCGCCGGAGTCGGCGGTCACGACCTTGTAGTCGAAGCGCACGCCGAACAGCATGACGGTCTTGCCTTCCCCTGACGCCACCACCTTGGGGGCCGGCGGGGTGGACATCACGGACCTCCTTGGTCGGGCTGCTCGTCTGGCTCCATGGACTGACCCTGCCTGTACATCCGCTCTAGCTTGAGGCCGGCCGACTGACCCCCGTCGATGGGCAGGGTCACCCCGGTCACGTACGAGGCCCCATCAGAGCACAGCCACACGACAGTCGCGGCGACCTCCTCCACCTGGCCGATGCGCCGCATCGGGGTGGCCAGGGCGGCCAGGCGCTGCGCCTCGGCGCCCGCCCGCCGCAGATGGTGGGTGAGGATCGTGCCGGGAGCCACCACGTTCACGCGGATGCCCTGGTCGGCGTAGTCAAGCGCCGCGACCTTGGTCAGCGCGACGATCCCGGCCTTGCCGGCCGCATAGGCGGCCAGGTTGGCCACCCCCTGGATCCCGGCTAGGGAGGCCATGTTGACGATTGCGCCGCCGCCCGTGCGTAGCATCGCCTGGACCTGATACTTCATGCCCAGGAAGGTGCCGCGGATGTTGGTGTGGATGGCGCGGTCGAACCCCTCGGGCTCCAAGTCGGCGAGCGGGGCCGGAAGCGGACCGTCGGTGGCGTTGTTGAAGGCGGCGTCCAGGCGGCCGAAGGTAGCCTCCGCCTGCTGGACGAGGTGCTGGGCAGAGGCCGGGTCGCCAACGTCGGTGGGCACTGCCAGCGCCTGGCCGCCCTTGCCGCGGATCTCCTCGGCGACCTCCTCGAGCGCCTCCTTGCTGCGGGCGCCGAGCACGACGGCGGCGCCCGCCTGCGCAAAGGCGTGGGCGGTGGCCGCCCCGATGCCGCGACTCGCGCCGGCGATGAGGGCGACCCTGCCGGCAAGGGACGGCTGGAGTGGGGTGATTCCTGCGGTGGTCATCGCCCCTCCTTTCAGCGGGAGTGGATGCGGGTGCTCCTATACGGAGGAATTTCCTCCGTTTCATCTCAGGATAGCACTCGCCTCAGACCTGCTCGTCGGCAACGCCGTCGGCAACGCGGAGGACGATCTTGCCCGGCCCGTGGACGCCCAGACTGCGCTCGAATGCCCGGCGGGCATCGGTTAGCGGGAAGACCTCGTCGATGACCGGCCGCAGCGAGCCGCGGTCGGCCAGCCCGGCCAGCATCACCAGCTGCTCCCGGTTGGGCTCCACGATGAAGAAGCGCGCGGTGATCCCCGCCGCCGCCGCGCGTTCCTCCGGGGGCTTGGTGGCGACCGACACCAGCCGTCCGCCTCGGCGCACCGCCGCTGGCGACCGCTCCAGCCGATCCCCGCCCACTGTGTCGAAGACGAGGTCGACCGGCTCGACGACCTCCTCGAACGGCGTCTTGGTGTCATCGATCACCTCGTCGGCGCCGAGCGCACGGGCGGCATCGAGGTTGGCGCTCGACGCCGTGGCGATCACCCGGGCGCCGCGCCAGCGCGCGAGCTGGACCGCGAAGCCGCCGACCCCGCCGGCCGCTCCGTGGATCAGCACCCGCTGCCCTTCCGCCAGCTCGCCGTGGTCGAACAGCCCCTGCCAGGCACTGAGCCCGGCCAGCGGGATGGCGGCGCTCTCGGGGTGGCCGAGCGTCCGCGGCTTGGGCGCCAGGAAGCTCGCTGAGGTGACCGTGTAGTCGGCGGCCGCGCCGTCGCGGTCGAAGTCGCCCAGTGCGTACACCGCCTCGCCGACGGCGCGGTCGCCGACGTCGGGGGCGACCGCCACTACCACGCCGGAGAACTCGTACGAGGGTGTCGCGGGGAGGCGGTCCACCGGCCAGTCGAGCTCGTCTCGCGTAATCGCCGCCGCGTGCACCCGGACGAGCGCCTCTCCCGGTCCCGGCCGCGGGGTCGGGAGCCGCTCGTAGACGAGCCCGGCGGGCCCGCCAGGCTGGTGCAGCCGGATCGCCGACATCGCCGCGGCGATCCTCGGCGGCGGGATGTCGCTCTCGAACATCGCACAGCGCTCCTTATTTCGGTCAGGCGTGCGCGGACGAGCCTATGAACGAAGGACGACCAATGCCAGGGCCAATGTCGCGGAATTTCACAACCCGATGGCCGTTGACACCTGGTCCTCTCGTGCCATGCGTCTGTAGTCCTCCTGTCATGAACGCTGGCGTTCTCGCTAAGATATAGGTGATACGTCCTGATCGTCCTACCTCGCATCCAGCTGGGTTTGCTGAAAGACCGGTTCGACCGTGGAAACAGGAGTGTGTGCCGGTGCCGTCGATTCGCAGATATCGGACACCCTGTTCCATCAAGCGAGACCGGCGATGGGTTCAGCAAGTCCGCCGTTTTGAGCCAGCCCTGATGGGTCTTGCTGCAGGCCTTGGGGCGTTCGCTGCTGTTGCCGCCGGCCTGTTCAAGGTCTCGCAGTCGGCTCAGCTGGGATGGGCAGCGCTTGCGTCGGTCGCCACCGCAGCTCTCACCTTTCAGCAGGCCAGAAAGCAACAGGCGGGCAGGGAGGCCCGCCGCCATCGGTCTGTCTCTATAGACAGTGACGAGGGGGTTTCTGGGCATCTTGCGGCGGGGTCACTGTTGGGAGCTGAAGTGCATCAGCTTCCACCGGACATTCGGGACTTTACAGATCGGGAGGAGCTTCTCGCACGGCTACGGGAACTACTGACGGAGACCAGGCAGCGCCGCGGGGCAGCAGCCGTCGCTGTTGTAGTGATCACCGGCAAGCCTGGGGTGGGTAAAACTGCCTTGGCGATCAGGGCAGCCCACCAAGTCGCCAACAGTTTCGTAGATGGTCAGCTGTTTGCCAGCCTTCGCGTCGGCGAGTTGACAGTAGACCCATCAGAGGTGCTGGCACGCTTCCTTCGAGCACTTGGCGTTCGCAGCCGATCGATCCCCGCCAGCCTCGAGGAGCGGTCCGCGCTATGCCGCTCGCTGCTTGCCGGACGGCACGTCCTGGTCGTGCTGGACGACGCGGCCTCAACCGCGCAAGTCCGGCCTCTGCTACCTGGGAGCAGCACTTGTGCTGTCGTCCTTACGGCATCTACATTTTTTATAGAAGGGGCTATCGCGGTGGGGGTCGATGTGCTAGAACCTCCCCTGTCCCTCAGCCTGCTCGCCAGTATCGCTGGCTCTGATCGGATCTTGGCTGAACCGGAGGCGGCCGCTCGAATCGCGGACCTGTGTGGCCATCTGCCGATTGCTTTGAGGATCGCGGGTGGCCGACTCGCTGCGAGAAGTGAGTGGTCACTCTCATGGCTAGCCGAGCGCCTTGCTGACGAGCGTCGACGGCTGAGCGAACTACGAATCGGCGACCTAGAGGTTCGGGCCATGTTGTCACTGGAGTATCACAATCGCGGCAGTGAAGAACAGCGGATCTTCCGGCTGTTGGGGCTTCTCGAGATGTCTGATTTTGCGTCCTGGGTGCCAGCTGCGCTCGCCGACCTCGACCTTCACGCCGCGGAGGACCTAGTCGAACGGCTGGTGGACGCCCACCTGCTTGAGATCGCAAGACAGGATCCAACTGGGCAGACGCGCTACCGATTCCACGACTTGCTTCGCGTGTTCGCAAGAGAGCGTCTACGCGTAGAGGAGACGGCCACGGCGCAATACGAGGCGCTTGAGCGAGCGCTGCGCACCTACGCTCTACTTGCGCAGCAGGCCAGTGATCTGTCAGAGCCCGGTGGACTGCGCTACCTACGCGACGACGCCGCCGCCCGGCAACGCGTAGACGAACTCCAACAAGCCGCTCCGATGATCCTTCACGATCCATTGCGCTGGTTCGCAGCCGAGCGGTGGCGTCCCGCTTCTGGTGGAAAAGCGGGCGGACGCGGGCTCCCACTGACGGCATCTTATGCGGCAGGGGTGACAGTCTGGTCGACCACCCCCTCCTCGAGTCGTGACCGGTGATGGAGCTGGCGGCGCAGTTCCTG
>JBKPDO010000383.1:0-12439 GCA_046727955.1 bacterium
CGTCGGCCGCGCGCTCGTCGGCCGCGCGCTCGTCGGCCGCGCGCTGGTCGGCCGCGCGCTGGTCGGCGCCACGCTCGTCAGCGTCGCGCTCCGCGACCTCACTCTCGGCTGCCTGGTCCTCGGCGGGCGGGGGCGGCGGCGGAGCCGGGGCGGGGTGCTCGCGCTCGGGGCTCAGCCCCTGGAACTGCATGGTGGCACCGGGGTCGCTCGCGCGCGGCTCGTCCGGCGAATGTGTCTCGCGCATCCGCTCGGCCTGGTGATCCTCGGCCTCCTCCTCGTCGGCTCGCACGGGACGCTCGTCGACGTCGACGTCACGGCCGCGCCCGTCCTCCTCGTCGCGGTGGTCAGTCATCGCTCCCTGACGTGAGGACGGGAAGTCGCGGTTGGGGAAGTCCTCGCCATAGCCGTACCGGTAGCGTTCGCTCATCGCGCCTCCTCGGTCGTGCGCCGCTCCGGGGGCGGCGCGGGCGCCGCCCCCGGCGGCCCATCAGTCGAGCGTTTCTCGTCGGTCGAGCGGCCCGCGTCGCTCTCGCTCACCTCGAGCAGGTCCTCGAAGAGCGAACGATAGTGCACCAGCGCCTGCCGGAGGTCCTCCGTGGTCGCCTCCGAGCGCTCGCTGGCCTCCGCGATGGCGTGCGCGGCGCGGTAGTCGTCCACCACCTGCGGGTGATCGACCAAGACGTCGGCGGCCCGCCGCTCGAAATCCTCGACAGGATAGCCGCGCTCACGCATGACCTTGCTGATGAGCAGGTCGGCGGCGCGCGCGGCGTCCCCCGGCGAGTCGACGAAGCGGGCCTGGACCATGCGCCACTCCTGAAGGTAGCGGTCGCGCGCCGCGGGCTCGAGCGCGACGATCTCCAGCCGCTCGCGCCGCAGCCTGCGCTCCTCGAGCTCGCTCTCAGCGGCCCCGAGGCTGCCCGACTCGGCGACAGCGCGGTCGTATCCCGGCCCGAACTGCTTGCGGAGCCGGGCGCTGCGCTGGGCTCGGACGAGCACGACCAGCAGGGCAACCACCACCACTGCAACGACGACGATCAATGTGAGCAGGCCGGCCTTCATGGCTGCTCCTTTCGGTCCTGTTGCGCTTGGTCCTGTCGCACTCCCGTATCCCAGTCAACCAAGCACTCAAACTCGGACCACCCACGGCGGTTGGACGAGAGCGCCCTGCCGGCCGACGACCACACTCTATGTCACCGGCACGCATGGGGACTACGCGGGCACGAGAAGAGCGACCGAGCTTGCCTCGCTATGTCTAGAATATCTATCTCGTTGCCTCGTGTCTCGCCTTCGAGGCCGTCAGGCCCAGGCGGGCGGGCGCTCGTGCTCGGGGTCCGCGTCGCGGCGGCCGAACTCGACCAGGCGGCGTGCCGCCTCGGTGATCTCGGCGGGGTCGGCCGTCTGCTGGGTCCACCAATGGCCGAGGCGGTCGTCGTGGTAGCGAGGGACGACGTGGACGTGCAGGTGGAAGACGGTCTGGACGCCGGCGATACCGTCGGAGTTGGCCTGGACCAGATCCACTCCGCCGGCCTTGAAGGTGCCGACCGCCCAGCGGGCCATGCGGCGGGCGGTGGCCGCCACGGCCAGCCAGTCCTCCTCCGAGGCACTCATCACGTCGGGCACGTGCCGGCGCGGCACGACCAGCAGGTGGCCGAGCGTCGCCGGGTTGATGTCCATGAAGGCGACGGCCCGCTCGTCCTCGTCGACGTAGTCGGCCGCCAGCTCGCCGGACACGATCTGGCAGAAGGTACAGTCCGCCTGCATACGCCCTCCTCCTCCTCCCGGCCTTGGGGTGAGCCCGGAGCCTACCCCGACTGCGGGGGTCTCCGCTCCCTGCATACCCCCCAAACGTCGACTAGCCCCGGATTCGATCGGGACTGCGGGGGGCGGAGCCCCCCCACACCCCCCAAACGTCGACAAGCCTCGAGTTCAATGGCGGTGTGGGGGGCGGAGCCCCCCGCACCCCCCAAATGTCGACAAGCCCTGAATTCGGTTGACACTGCGGAGGCTCTGCCCCCGCGGTGTCAGGAATCGGCGGTGGCGGTGGTGAGGTCGAGGGCGACCGAGTTGATGCAGTAGCGCTGGCGGGTCGGGGCGGGGCCGTCGGGGAACACGTGCCCGAGGTGGGAGCCGCAGCGCTTGCAGCGGACCTCGGTGCGGTGCATGCCGTGGCTGAAATCGTCGAGCAACTCGACGTTCGCGGCGTTCACCGGCTCGGTGAAGCTGGGCCAGCCGGTGCCGGAGTCGAACTTGGCCCGCGAGCTGAACAGCTCGGCGCCGCAGGCTGCGCAGTGGTAGACGCCGTCGTCCTTGACCTGGACGTACTTGCCGCTGAACGGTGGCTCGGTCCCCGCCTCCCGCAGGATCCTGTACTGCTCAGGAGTCAACTGCTCGCGCCACTCCTGTTCGGACTTTTGTAGCTCGGTCAATCGAACCGAACCTCCCATCCCATTTATCCGCCGATCTGGGACATGCCGCGGGCAGGCTGGACGAAGTCGGGCTCGTTGATGCGGTGGCCCCACTGCTTGCGGGCGACCGCGTCGAGGTAGCACTGGGCGATCGTCTGGTCGCTGGCGCCGGAGCGCAGCGGTGCGCGGAGGTCGTACTCGGTGTTTGCGAACAGGCAGGTACGGATCTGGCCGTCGGCGGTCAGGCGGATGCGGTCGCACTGGGCGCAGAACGCGCGGGTGACCGAGGCGATGATGCCGACCGCGCCGTGGCCGTCGCGGTAGCGGTAGCGCTCGGCCGGCGCGCTCCCGCGCAGGTCCGGCGCCTCCAGCCCGAGCTCCTGGTCGAGGCGCGTCAGGATCTCGCCGGCCGGGACCACCTGGTCGCGGGTCCACTCGCCCGGCGCGTCGAGCGGCATGAACTCGATGAAGCGCAGCTCCACGCCGAGGTCCCTGGCCCAGCGGGCCATCGGCACGATCTCGTCGTCGTTGAAGCCCCGCACCACTACCGCGTTGATCTTCACCGGGCGGAGACCGGCGGCCAGAGTCGCGTCGATGCCGCGCAGGACCCGGTCGAGCGCATCCCGCCGGGTGATCTCCCGGAAGCGGCCGGGACGCAGCGAGTCGAGCGAGATGTTGGCGCGCGTCAGGCCAGCGCGCCGGAGCGGCTCCGCCAGCCGGTTCATCAGATAGCCGTTGGTGGTCAGCGACAGCTCCACTCCGAGCGGGGCCAGGGCGGCCACCACGTCGACCAGGTCGCGGCGCAGGGTGGGCTCGCCGCCGGTGATGCGCACCGTTTCCACGCCGAGCCCGATCGCCACCCGCAGCGCCCGGATCAGCTCGTCGCGGGTGAGCACGTCCCCGGCGCCGAGCCAGGGCAGGCCGTCCTCTGGCATGCAGTACAGGCAACGGAAGTTGCAGCGGTCGGTGACCGAGACCCGCAGGTCCCGAACCACCCTGCCGAAGCTGTCGACCATCACCCGCTCAGGCATGGCCACCCCGCACCTCCCGGAGCTCGTCGGGCACCCCGACCCAGCGGGCGCCGCCCGCCCAGCGCTCCTTCTTCCAGATCGGCACCGTCCGCTTCAGCTCGTCGATCAGCTCACGGCACCCGGAGAAGGCCTCGGCGCGGTGGGGTGCCGAGGCGGCCACGATCACGCTCGGCTCGCCGGTTGGCACCACCCCGACGCGGTGGGCCAGGTAGGCGGCGCCGAGGCCGTGGCGTCGCAGCGCCGCGCCGGCCACCCGCTCCAGCTCCCTGGAGGCCAGCTCGTCGTAGGCCTCGTATTCGAGCTCCTCTACCACCTGGTCCTGCGAGGGGCTGCGGGTGGTGCCGACGAACAGCGCCGTGCCGCCACACTCGGGCAGGCACACCGCCGCGAAGGCCGCGTCCAGCGACAGCGGCTCGTCGGTCAGGAGCACGGTGATCCGCCCGTTCATCCTGGGTGCGCCCCTTCGAGCGACGTCTCACGCATTGCCGGTTGCCGGCGGCGCACGCCGCCGAGCCCACATCGTACAGGTGGCCGGAAATAGCTTCAGAAGGCCCGGGGGCCTTCTAGGCAAGCGCCAGCACCTCGCACAGCGCCTCCAGGCTCTGGAGATTGTGGCCGGCCAGGAAGAAGTCGATGTGCGGCAGGGCGGCGGCCATGCCGCGGGCCAGGGGCTGGTAGCGCGGGCTCCCCTTGAGCGGGTTCACCCACACCAGCCGGTGGGCGAGGCGGCCCAGCCGCGCCATCTGCGCGCTGAGCAGGACCGGGTCGCCGCGCTCCAGACCGTCGGAGCACAGCACCACCACCGCGCCGCGCATCCAGGCCTGCTGGCCGTAGCGGTCGAGCAGCTCCTTGACCGAGGCGCCGATCCGGGTGCCGCCCTCCCAGTCGACCACCCTGACGCCGACCTCGCGCAGGGCCGCGTCGGGCTCGGCGTGCCGCAGCGCCCTGGTGAGCCGGGTCAGGCGGGTGCCGAAGCAGAACACCTCCACCCGCTGGCCGGCCCGCACGGCCGCGTAGCCGAACTGCAGCAGCGCGCGCGAGTAGGAGGACATCGACCCGGAGATGTCGAGTAGCAGCACCAGCGGCCGGCGCTTGGAGCGCCGGTCGCGCCAGGCGCGATGGAACGGCTCGCCCTGGGTGCGCAGCGACGCCCGCAGGGTCCGGCGCAGGTCGAAGCGGCGCCCGTGCGGCGCGACCCGGTAGCGCCGCGCCCGCTTGAGCGGCAGCGTCACCGTGAGGCTGCGGATCGCCTGGTCGGCCTCGCGACGCTCGACCTCGTTCAGCTCCTCGAAGGACTTCGCGCGCAGCACTTCGGCCGTGCTGGCGATCAGGCCGATGGTCGTCTCCTCGTCCCCCTCCTCGCCCTGGCCGGGCGTGACCTCCTCCATGGCCTCCTCGGCCTCGCCGGCCAGCATCTCGATCTCGCCCTCGACGCGCGCGTCCGGCAGCAGGCCGGCCATCTGGGCGAGCACCTGGTCGAACGCTGCCGGGAACCAGGCCCGGAACGCCTGGTCGTAGGCCTGGAAGTCCTCCTTGCGGCCGATCATGGTGAGCCGGCCCGCCAGGTAGAGGCTCTCCCGGTCCAGCCGCTCGAGGGCCGCGACTGCCCTGCAGAAGGCGAGCACCCGGCCGGTGCCGACCGGCAGGCCGCGCGCCCGCAGCAGCCGGCCGAAGCCGACCAGCCGCTCGAGCCCAAGCTGCTCGAGCCCAAGCTGCTCGAGGGGGGCCGTCACTCCGCCTCCAGGACCTCGTCGAGCTTCGCTCGGACCAGCTCGAGGTCCTCGTGGTCCTTGAGCAGGGCGCCGAGGGTGGCGCTGACGACCTCGGGCTCGAGCGCGCGGGCGCCGAGGAAGGCCAGCGCCTGCGACCAGTCGATGGTCTCGGCGACCCCGGGCCGCTTGGCCACGTCCATGGCCCGCAGCCTCGCCACCGCCCGCGCCACCTGCCGGGCCAGCGTCTCGGGCACCTCCGGGGCGCGCACCCGCACGATCTCGACCTCCCGCTCGACGGTTGGGTGGTCGATCCAGTGGTAAAGGCAGCGGCGCTTCAGGGCGTCGTGCAGCTCGCGCGTGCGGTTGGAGGTGATCACCACCGCCGGCGGCTCGCTCGCGGCCACCCGCCCGATCTCGGGGATGGTGACCGCGAAGTCGCTGAGGATCTCCAGGAGGAACGCCTCGAACTCGTCGTCGGCCCGGTCCAGCTCGTCGATCAGCAGCACCGCCCGCGAGCCGGCCCTGATGGCGGCGAGCAGCGGCCGCTCCACCAGGAACTCGCTGCCGAACAGGTCGGCCTCACGCTCGCCGAGCTGGGCGGCGCGCACCGCGACCAGCTGCCGCGCGTAGTCCCACTCGTACAGCGCCTGGCTGGCGTCGATGCCCTCGTAGCACTGCAACCGGACGAGCTGCCGGTCGAGCAGCTCCGCCAGCACCTTGGCGACTTCGGTCTTGCCCACGCCCGCCTCACCCTCGAGGAGCAGTGGCTTGTCGAGGGCGAGGCAGAGCCAGATCGCCGTGGCCAGGCCACGGTCGGCAAGGTAGGCATGCCGCCCGAGCGCGGCCTGGACCTCTTCGACAGATTGGAAGGGAAGAGTGCTCATGGGGCCCCGTGCTGAATGCCAGAGTCTCCGGGCGAGTCCGGCACAGGCGGTCTTGGGGGGCCGTGGGGGGAGCGGGCTCCCCCCACATGGATCAAGGGCTGCGGTGAATACAGCCTCACCGCAATCAACCAGACTCTGCTCAGCGCGACCTTGCCTCCTCGATGGCGCGGCGGGTGAGCACCTTGGCCAGGTGGTTGCGGTACTCGGCGCTGGCCAGCGCGTCGTTCGGCGGGCTGGTGCCGTCCAGCGCCTGCTCGGCCGCGGCGGCCGGGTCGGACCCGCCGGCGAGCGCCGCCTCGACCGCCTGCGCACGAAGCGGCGTCTCACCCATGTTGGTCAGCGCCACCGCGGTGCGGGCGGGCCGGCCGTTGCCCTCGTCGACCAGCGCGGCCACCGCCGCGATAGCCCAGTCCTGCGCCCTCACGTTGAACTTCTGGTACGACCAGCCCGCGCCCGACACCTTCGGCACCCGGATCTCGGTCAGCAGGTCCCGGGGCCCGAGGTCGGCCTCGAAGAGGCTCCTCCAGAAGCTGGACGCCGGGACCCGGCGCTCACCGCCGGGCCCGAGCACCACCATCTCGGCGTCGAGCGCCAGCAGCACGGTCGGGATGTCGGAGGCGGGGTCGGCGTGCGCCACCGAGCCGCCGATGGTGCCGCGGTGGCGCACCTGCGGGTCCCCTATCTCTCCGGCGGTGTGCGCCAGCAGCGGGCAGTGCTGGTTGAGCAGGTCGTTGAAGTGCACGTCCTCGTGCGTGGTGAGCGCGCCGATGGCGAGCTGGTCGCCGTCGTCGCGCACGTAGGAGAGATCGCGCAGCCGGCCGATGTCGACCAGCACCGACGGGGTCGACAGCCGCAGCTTCATCAGCGGCAGCAGCGAGTGCCCGCCGGCGAGCAGCTTGGCGTCCTCGCCGTGCTGGCCGAGGAGCTGGACCGCATGGTCGGCCGACTCGGCGACCTCGTAGTCGAACGCCGCCGGGATCACGCCTGGCCTCCTTCCTGTGCGTGTGCCGTGCCGGCGCCGGCGATCGCCCGCCAGACGCGCTCAGCGCTGGCCGGCAGGTCGATGAACTCGACCCCCGCGAAGCGCAGCGCGTCGGCCACCGCGTTGAGCACCGCCGGCGGGGAGGCGATCGTGCCGGTCTCGCCGATGCCCTTGACCCCCATTGGGTTGGTGCTCGACAGGGTCACGGTCCGGCCCAGGGTGAAGCCGGGCAGCTCCGCCGCGGAGGGGACCCGGTAGGTCGACATGTTGCCGGTCAGCAGCGTGCCGTTCTCGTCGTAGAGCGCCTCCTCATAGATCGCCTCGGCGATGCCCTGGGCCACGCCGCCCATCCTCTGGCCGTCAACGATCATCGGGTTGATGACGTTGCCGCAATCGTCCACCGCCACGTACTTGACGATGCGGACCTGTCCGGTGTCGGGGTCGACCTCGACCACGCAGATGTGGGTGCCGGACGGGAAGGTCCAGTTGGGCGGGTCGAACACCGCGCTGCCCTCCAGGACCGGGTCGACCTCGCTCGGCAGGTCGTGGGCGGTCCAGGCGGCAAAGGCGAGCTCCGGGATGGTCTTGGCCCTGTCCGGGGCGCCATGGACCTGGAACCTGCCGCCCGTCCACTCGAGGTCGTCCTCGGACACCTCGAGCTCGTGGGCGGCGATCCGCTTGGCCTTCTCCCGCACCCTCTCGGCAGCGTTGTACAGGGCGACGCCCCCGGCAGACAAGCTGCGGCTGCCGTAGGTGTCCAGCCCCCACGCCGCCACCGAGGTGTCGCCGTGCAGCACCTCGACGTCGTCGGGGTCGACCCCGAGCGCGTCGGCCACGATCTGCGACAAGGTCGTGACGACCCCCTGGCCGTGCGGGGAGGTGCCGGTGACCACGGTGATCTTGCCGGTGGGATTGCAGCGGATGGTGGCTCTCTCCCAGCCACCGCCGGCGTACTTGAGGGATCCGAGCACCTGCGATGGCGCCCAGCCGCACACCTCCACGTAGCTGGAGATGCCGACGCCGAGCAGCTTGCCGTCGCGCCTGCCGCCGTTGGCCCGCTGCTCGCGGCGCAGGTCGTCGTAGCCGACGAGCTCCTTGGCCTTGGCCAGCGCCGCGGCGTAGTTGCCGGAGTCGTACTCCAGCGTGCCGGCGGTCCGCCGGGCCTCGTTGAACGGGGGAATGAAGTTCAGCTCGCGGATCTCGGCGGGGTCCTTGCCAACCCGGCGGGCGAGCGCGTCCATGATCCGCTCGGTCGCGTAGGTCGCCTCGGGCCGGCCGGCGCCGCGGTATGCGTCGGTCGGGGTCTTGTTGGTGAACACGGCGGTGCAGCTGAACCCGTACGCCTGGCAGTCGTACACGCCGTGGTAGTGGAAGGCGCCAAGGATGGGGATGCCCGGCGCGCATAGCTGCAGGTAGCCGCCCATGTCGGCGAGCAGCTTGGCGCGCACGCCCAGCAGCCTGCCCTCCTCGGTGGCGGCCACCTCCATGTCCTGGATCACGCCGCGGCCCTGGACGGTCGTCAGGTACCCCTCGGAACGCTCCTCGGTCCACTTGACCGGCTGGCCGAGCCGGCGCGCCAGCGCGACCGCGACGAACTCCTCGGCGTAGACGTCCAGCTTCGAGCCGAAGCCGCCGCCGACCTCCGGGGCGATCACGCGGATCCTGGACTCCGGGATGCCCAGGCAGAGGGCCAGGAACACCCGCAGGAAATGCGGGATCTGCGTCGAGGACCAGACGGTGTACTCGCCCTGGGCCGGCACCGGCTGGACCACGACCCCGCGCGGCTCTATCGCGTTCGCGATCAGCCGCGGGTGGTAGTAGCGCTCCCTGACCACCACCGGAGCCTCGGCGAAGACCTTGTCGACCTCGCCGGTCTCGAGCACCCAGGTGTACACCTCGTTCGTGCCGAACTGCTCGTGGATGATGGGCGCGCCCTCCTGGAGCGCCTCCTCGATGCCGGTCAGGACCGGCAGCTCGTCGTAGTCGACGTCCACCGCCTCGACCGCGTCGATGGCGTGCTCGCGGCTGTCGGCCACGACCACCGCGACGATCTCTCCCATGAAGCGGACCCGGTCCTTGACGACCGGCCAGTGGTCGGGGACACGGGGGTCGTGGGTTGGCTCGTCGGGCCAACGGCGGCTGGCGATCGGCCAGGCGCACGGCAGGGCGGCGGCCCACTCGTCGGCGAGGTCCTGGCCGGTGAAGACGGCCACCACCCCGGGCAGCTCCCTGGCCGCCGCCACGTCGACCCTGGCGAGGCTGGCGTGGGCGACCGGGCTGCGGACGAACGACAGCCACAGCATGCCCGGCAGGGCGATGTCGTCGACGTAGTGGCCCTGGCCGGTGAGGAGCTCCGGGTCCTCCTTGCGAAGCAGGCCCCCACCAACCCAGCGCTGTACCTCGGGCTCGGCAACTTGCGCCATCGGGACCTCCCTGTCCTCACGCCATGCCGGGGGCCGCGGTCTGCGCGGTGGCCGCGTCCGCCCCCGCCCGCATCCTGGCGCCCGCGTCCTGGACCGCCTCGATGATGTTCTGGTAGCCGGTGCAGCGGCACAGGTTGCCCTCGAGGCCGAGGCGGATCTCCCCCTCGCTCAGACCGGCGCCGCTCTCGATCAGGCCGAGGGAGGCCATGATCATTCCTGGGGTGCAGAAGCCGCACTGCAGACCGTGGTGCTCGTGGAAAGCCTGCTGCAGCGGATGGAGCTGCCCGTCGGAGGCCAGGCCCTCGATGGTGAGGACGTCGGTGCCGTCGGCCTGGACCGCGAGCATGGTGCAGGATTTCACGGATTTGCCGTCCACCAGGACCGTGCAGGCACCGCAGGAGGTGGTGTCGCAGCCGACGTTGGTGCCGGTGAGGCCGAGCGTCTCTCGCAAGAAATAGACCAGCAGCTGGCGAGGCTCGACATCGGCCTCTCGTCGTACCCCATTGACTGTGCAGGTGATGTGCCTCAAAGGGCCACCTCCCTTGGCGCTGAGGAACGGGCCGAGCAGAACAGCAGCCTAACACCGGGGTGATTGCGAGCGAAACAGTTGTCCACAGGCCTCCTGACGATGGCTTTCGGCAGCTTTCCCGCCCACCCTGAAGCCGGCGCGAGTAATCTTTGGAACCACCGGAGAGGCAGGTCCGGCTGCGCTGGCCAGGGAGGTAGAGGTCATGCGAGAGGTCCTCAACGCGATCGACGAGTGGCGGGCGGAAGGGCACCAGGTCGCGCTCGCCACCGTGACCAGGGTCAAAGGGTCGGCGCCGCGCCCGCCCGGAGCGAAGATGGCCATCAGCGACGACGGCCGCTGGATCGGCAGCGTCTCTGGCGGCTGCGTCGAGGCCGCGGTGCTCGAGGAGGCCGGCAAGGTGCTCGCCGGCGACCCCCCGAAGCTGGTCACCTTCGGCATCACCGACGAGATGGTCTGGGACGTCGGGCTCGCCTGCGGCGGCGTCATCGACGTGTTCATCGAACCGGTGGCCTGAGTGGCCGCGGTCGACGACGGGGACTCCGCCGCGGGCGTGCGCTGGGAGTCGGTCCGTGAGCTGGTCGCCTCCGACCGGCGGGGCGCCCTGGTCACCGTGGTGGCCGGACCTGGCCTCGGCGCCAAGCTCATGGTCACGCCGGACCGCACCGTGGGCTCGCTCGGCGACCCGGCGCTCGACGCCGAGGCGGTCGCGGTCGCGCGCGAGCTGCTGGCCGGCGAGGAGGCCGCGGTCCGCGAGATGGCCGGCAGGCAGCTGTTCTTCGACGTCTTCGCGCCGCAGCCGAGGCTGCTGATCGTCGGCGCGGTGGACTTCGCCGCAGCGCTGGCGCGCGCGGCGCGTCAGACCGGCTACCGGGTCGTGGTGGTCGACGCGCGGGAGCGCTTCGCGACTAGGGAGCGGATCCCCGATGCCCATGAGGTGGTGGTGGCCTGGCCCCACGAGTACCTGGCGGCCAACCCGCCCGACGACGCCACCTATGCCTGCGTGCTGACCCACGAGCCGCGCTTCGACGACCCGACGCTCCGCGCCCTGCTCGGCAGCCCGGTCGCCTACATCGGCGCGATGGGCAGCCGCCGGGCCCACGGTGAGCGCCTGGAGCGGCTCCGTCAGGACGGCTACGGCGAGGAGGCGCTGGCGCGCATCTCCGGGCCGATCGGCCTGGACATCGGCGCCAAGTCACCGGAGGAGACGGCCATCTCGATCCTCGCCGAGGTGATCGCGGCCCGCCACGGCCGCGCTGGCGGGCGCCTGTCGGAGCGCAGAGAGCCCGTCCACACCCTGCGGGAACGGGGCGAGGTGTAGGGCCGTGGCCGTCGCCGGGCTGGTGCTCGCGGCTGGCGGGTCGACCAGGATGGGCCGGCCGAAGCAGCTTGCCGAGCTCGACGGCCGGCCGCTGCTCGAGCACGCGCTGGCGGCGCTGGCCGCCGCGCCCCTCGACGAGGTGGTGGTCGCGCTGGGCGCCGTCGCCGGCGAGGTCGTCGAGCGGGTGGACCTCCACGGCGCCAGGCCGCTGGTGGTGGCGGGCTGGTCGGCCGGGATGGGGCACGTCCTGGCCAGGGCGGTCGCCGCGCTCGGTGAGCCCGCCGCGGTGCTGGTCTGCCTGGGCGACCAGCCCCTGGTCGGCCACAAGGTGGTGGCGCGGCTGGTGCAGGCCTGGCGGGACGGCGCCGGCCCGGTGGTCGCCGCGACCTACGACAGCCGCCTGGGCAACCCGAAGCTGTTTGACCGCGCTGTCCTTCCCCACCTGCGCCGCCTGCGCGGCGACACCGGCGCGCGCGACCTGCTCGAGGCGCACCCCGAGTGGGTGGCGACGGTCGAGGTGGGCACGCTGGGCAGCGACGCCGACGTGGACGACGAGGCCGCGCTGGCCAGGGTCGAGGGACTGCTCCGCAGCGCGGGAGCCCGAGGCGGGATCTCCCGGACGGTCAGATAGCTCCATCTCAAGGAGGCCGGCATGAGGATCGAGCAGACGGTCGAGGTCGACGCTCCCCTGGAGCGGGTGTGGGCGCTGGTCAACGACGTGCCGAGGATCGCTCCGTGCATGCCGGGGGCGCAGCTGACCGGCGTGGTGGACGAGCGTACGTACGAGGGGACCATCCGGGTCAAGCTGGGCCCGATCAACATGTCCTACAAGGGGACGGCGGTGCTCGAGGAGGTCGACGAGGCCGGCCACAGCGCCAGGATCGCCGCCAGCGGCAAGGACGTGCGCGGCGGGGGCACCGCCCGTGCGGGGGTCGACACCAGCCTCGAGGCGCTGTCGGAGTCGAGGACGCGCATGGCCGTGACCGCCGACGTGCAGCTCACGGGCAAGGTGGCATCGTTCGGCCGGGGCGCCGTCCAGGACGTCTCGGCCAGACTGTTCGGCCAGTTCGCCGACTGCCTGCGGCAGACGCTGGAGGAGGAGACGCGGGCGGCCGCGGTGGGCGCCGGGGGGCCTGCCGCCGGGCAGGCGGCGAC
>JBKPDO010000384.1:0-6368 GCA_046727955.1 bacterium
GCGGCCATTACGAGCTGGCCACTGAAGAGCCAGCGAACCGGCGGCTGGCTGTCGCACTCGACGAACTGGCCCTGGCGATCTGATCCCTCAAGGGAGGGTTGCGGCCTCGGCCTGCCCCCGATCGGCGCAACGCAACAGCGCCGCGGAGCGGGGGCGCCTGTGGCGGCTGATGGCCGAGATCTGGCCGGCGTATGACC
This sequence comes from bacterium, assembly GCA_046727955.1. Classification (GTDB taxonomy): domain Bacteria; phylum Actinomycetota; class CALGFH01; order CALGFH01; family CALGFH01; genus DASVXQ01. The sequence goes on from JBKPDO010000384.1 coordinate 198, forward strand.
AGTACCAGCGCCGGACCGACCGGCTGATTCTGGTGGTGATTCTCGAGCGCTCGGCGTCCTGACGCCATGCCTCCGCTCGGTGGCTCCCGGCGGACGCAAGCCGGACTCCACCGGCCGGTGACATAGGCGATGGACGTGATGCACGACAGCCGGCACCGGCCGCGCCGCGGCTTGGGGTAGGCGCCGCGGCTCCTCGAGGTCGCGGTAGGACGGGGCGAAGGATCGTGCGTGAGCTTCGTCCCATGCGTGGGCACACCGCTGCCCTCGGGCGGGTTCCCGTGATTGACATCCGCTACGGACTCGGCCCAGCGTGGGTGAGCAGCCACGAGCCGTCCGGCTCCTGGACCAGGCGGCAGCGGCGGCCATCCTCCAAGCGGACCTGGAAAACCCGGCGGCGCGCGGCGCCGCGCGACCCGACTGGCTCCTCGACCCAGCCACGCTCCACGCGGACCGTCACCTCGCGCCCGCCGAGCAGCACCGCCCGCGGGCTCTCCTCACCCCGGCCGCCGGCGTACCAGCGCACCTGAACCCGGTCAGGTATGTCAGGCATGCGGCCACCTCCCCGGCATCATCCGACCAGCCAAGCACGGCGCGCTATCGGCCGCCACGATCAGCCCAGCTGGTTCCGCCCCGTTCCAACCGCGATCGTCACCGCGCCCACCCCGGGGCCGCTCCCTGTCGAGGGCAGGGTCCGTTGCCGTGGTCAGTCGCGTCGCTTTGCAGCCCGCGATGGAGTTCCGGCAACTTGACCTGCGCGTTCAGGCGCACGGCGGTTCGCAGGGCTGGGACGTGCCCTGTCGTTGGAGCGAACCTGCGACCTCTCAACGTCAATAGGCTGGCGCTCGCTATCAAAACGTTGTCACGATCCTGTCAGTGGACTGCGACGAGGGCGACAACGTCCACGGGCGCTTGACAGCACACTCAAGCGCCACGATGGCCAGTCGGTCTTCGCGCTGCGGCTCCCCCGCAGCGGGCGTCGTGGTCGGCCGTGGATCTGCCACCAATGGCCGGTGACGCACCCTGGGAATTTGCCCCGAAGCAGCCGATCGAGCCGCCGGGCGAGACCTATCTATCTAGAACCTATCTATAGGTCAGCCGCGCAGGCCGAGCCGGCGGAGTTGCTTGTCCACCCACTCATGACCAGCGCCGACTCGGCGCCCAGCCGCCGCACCGACCAGCCCCGCCCCACAAAGCGATCCCGCAGGTACTCGTCGATCCCACCGAAGCCCAGCTCCACCAGGCACGCCTGGCGCCGCTGCTGGGCGAGGTGTGCCTGCGCCCGGGTTCCGAGTCCTCGCCCTGGCACGGCGTGCTGCCGCCGGGTCGGCGTCACCCGCCGCACCCCGTGCTGGTCCAGCAGGCGCCGCACCGTCGCGGGCGCGGCGCCGAGGTCCTCTCCCAGCTGCGCCAGCGTCCAGGCGTGGGTGACCAGCCGGTCCACCAGATAGGCCCGGACGGTCTGGAAGCCAAGGTGATGCCGCCGTGCCCCACGCCGTGCTCCTCGAACGCTTGCATTGCCGCGGCCAGCTCGGCCTTGGAGGCCACGCCAAAGCTCAGGTCGTCGAGCCCGCAGCGGAACGGGTCGAAGCGGTCGCCGGCACGCGAAGGATCCAGCGGACGCAGCCCGATGAGCGTGTCGCCGTTGACCATGACGATGCCGTCTTGCAGGATCTCCACGGTCAGGTCGTGGTGGGGGTCGTCGGCTGGTGGCGGTGCGTCCATGGCGATCTGGAAGCCGAGCAGTCGGGTGTAGAACGCCTGGGAGCGCTGCACGTTGGTGACCGTGAGCCGCAGGTGGTGGATCGGGCCGAGGGAGAGCGGGACTGCCATCGCAGCGCCTCCTGGTGCGGGAGCGGGTCGTGGAGCCTGATCGCGAGACTTATGATGAGCTGGGTCCCCACACCAGGGAAACGTCGTCCATAGGGCGGCGTGAACTCGCCTTCGATGAACGCTTGGTGGTCTGGTCGGGCCTGGCGGACGGAGGATGTCCGGATCGTCGTGGAACTTCGTCGGCGATCCCGATGTGTTGACGGTCAGACGGTAACGGGCTCGGCGACCTGCACGCGGTCGGGGTGCGGTTGAGCAGCGAGGATGGTGCGCGCCGCCCGGACGGTTCTTTAGACTCGGGGGCGATGCCGTTCACCGAGGTGTTCGCGGGGATCGCGGTCCGGGACCGCGACGCCGCTATCGAGTTCTACGAGCGCCTGCTCGGCGCTCCCCCGACGATGCTCCCCAACGACGACGAGGCCGCCTGGCAGCTCACGGGCGGCGGCTGGCTGTACGTGCTGCGCGACGCCGACCGGGCCGGCAGGGCGGTGGTAACGCTGCTCGTCGATGACCTCGACGAGCGGCTCGCCGCGACCGCCGCGCGCGGGATCGAGCTCGGCCCGGTCGAAACCGTCGCGGGCAGTGTGCGCACGACCTGGATTACCGATCCCGACGGCAACCGCGTCCAGATCGGCCAGCCGGGCTGAGCCTCACTCGCCGATGTCGGCGTCCCACACCTTGGCGTGCGCGGCGATGAACGACTGCAACAGGTCCGCGCGCTCGTCGGGGTGATGTCCCGCGGCGTGGTGTAGAAGCTGCTCGCCTCGGCGCGCTCAGTGGGCGCCGAGGCTGTCGGAGTCGGCCAGTCAGCGTGTAGTCGGCTTGGTGTGACGCAGTCCATGGGCGTTCAGCCGGTCGCTGACGGTGTTCCGCCGGTCCACCCCTAGCTCGCTGGCGACCTGCACGAGGGTCCACGCCCGCTTGGCTACGCGGTCCGTCAGATACGCCCCGAGGTCAGCGAAGCCCAGCTGGCCGGCCCGCTCGGTGAGGCACCAGTCGGTGGCCCGGCGCCGGGAGCGGGCCCCGCGGACCTTCGGTGAGGAGCGGTGGATGCCGGCCTCGCTTACGAGGCGGCGGACCACGTCAGTGGTGGTGTGCAGCTCAGCGGCGAGCTGGGCCAGGCTGACGTCGTCCTGGCAGCGCGCCACCAGGTAGCTGTGCAGGTCGGCGAACCCCAGGGTATGGGCGTGGTCGTGGAGGCGGCGCGGTTGGCGGTCGGGGACGGTGAAGCCGCCCGTGATGAGCAGGCGGCGGTGCGCTGGTGCTGTCTGAGGTGTTTCCCATGCGCTCGGGGTGCCGGGCGCCCCGTCACTCCGGGAGACCCGCCACTATCAGGGCCTTGTGTAGCCGGCGCAGTGCCGAGCGGGCGAGACCAAGCGCACGGGAAATGCGTGCACGACGGCGTGCGGGTGGTCGCTAGTGGTAGAGGAGTGCGTGCTCGCGAGCAGGCCCGGCTGCCCCTGTAGGAGCGCCCGCGAGGCTGCGCGGACGCACCCACGTACCCAACGGGTTTGTGCGCGCCGCGTGAAGCTCCAGGATTGGCCGGGTCAGGGCTGCTGCGGGGGCACCCGGGGGTCATGGTGGGCGAGGACGCGGCGTAGGAGGCGGTGGAACTGCTCGCGCTCGGTGGTGGTGAGGGGGTCCAACAGGGCGTCGTCGGCGTGGTCGACGCGGTGGTCGAGACGGCCCAGGGCGCGGCGGCCGGTGGAGGTGATGCTGACGGCGTGGCGGCGGCGGTCGCGGGGGTCGCGGACGCGAGTGACGTAGCCGGCGTGCTCGAGGTCGTCGAGGACCGCGACCATATCGCTGCCGTCGATGCGCAGGCGCTCGGCGATGTCCTTCTGGCAGGTGGGTCCGGAGTCGGCAAGGCAGCTCAGTACCGCGAGATGGGGCAGCCGGTGGTGGGGCAGCCCGAGGTCCTCGGCGGCGAGCTGCTCCACGAGCTGTCGCTTGGCCACGGTGGACAGCTTGCAGAGCAGGAAGTTGGACCGCTTCAGCAGATCCTCGGGCCAGACCCGGACGGCGTCCGCGCTGCGCTGCGCCGTCACGCCCATGGTGTCGCACCCCGCTGGTAAGTTGGTTGCTGACGATCGTTGGTAGATGTACATCAATGGCTAACTCCAAAGATTAGAATAGCCGAAGAGACGAGGTAACTGCATGGCAGTCGCGAACCTGCCGACCCCCGCGAAGACGCGGGCAATCCGAAACGACACCCTGATCCTGGCGCTGGTCTGTCTGGCGCAGTTCATGGTCATCCTCGACATCTCGGTCGTCAACGTCGCGCTGCCCTCGATCCGCCACGACCTGCACTTCAGCCAGTCGGGGCTGCAGTGGGTGGTCAACGCCTACGCGCTGGCGTTCGCCGGCTTCCTGCTGCTCGGCGGGCGCGCCGCCGACCTGTTCGGCCGCCGGCGGGTCTTCCTGGCCGGCATCGGGCTGTTCACCGTGGCCAGCCTGGCCGGCGGTCTGGCACCCAACCAGACGACGCTGATCGCCGCCCGCATCGCGCAGGGACTCGGCGGCGCGATCCTGTCCCCGGCCACCCTCACGATCCTGACCACCACCTTCTCCGACCCCTCGCGCCGCGCCAAGGCACTCGGGGCGTGGAGCGCCATGGCCGCCGCGGGCGGCGCGGCCGGCTCGCTGCTGGGCGGCATCCTCACCGACGTGGCTAGCTGGCGCTGGACCCTGTTCATCAACGTGCCCGCCGGCGTGGTCGCGATCATCGGCGCCCGCGCCCTGCTGCGCAGCGACGACCGCGTCGCTGCCGCCGCCATCGGCAACGGGCGCGGCCGGCGCAGCCTCGACGCGCTCGGGGCGGTGCTGGTGACCGGCGGGCTGATGGCGCTGGTGTACGCCATCGTCGGGACCGACCAGCACGCCTGGACGTCGGCTCGCACGCTCGGCACGCTAGCGGTCGCGGTCGCGCTGCTGGGCTGGTTCGTGTTCCACGAGGCGCGGGTCGCCACCACGCCGCTGATGCCGCTGAGCCTGTTCCGGTCACGCTCGGTCAGCGGCGCCAACGTGGTGATGCTGTGCATGGGCGGCGGTTTCTTCGCCATGTGGTACTTCCTGTCGCTGTACATGCAAAACGTGCTTGGCTACTCGCCGCTCAAGGCCGGCCTGGCGTTCGTGCCGATGACGTTGTCGATCGCGGCGGCGGCACAGGTCGGCTCGCGGCTGCTGCCGCGCACGGGTGCGCGCCCGCTGCTGCTTGTCGGGCCGCTGGTCTCGGCGGTCGCGCTGCTGTGGCTGTCGCGCATCACCGCCGACGGGACCTACCTGCGCAGCCTGCTCGGCCCCAGCGTGCTCGTCACGCTCGGCCTGGGCCTGGCGTTCGCCCCGGTCGCCTTCGCCGCGACCGCCGGCGTGCCCCGCGAGCAGGCCGGCCTGGCCTCGGGGCTGCTCAACACCACCCGCCAGGTCGGCGGCGCGATCGGCCTCGCCGCCCTGGCCACCGTCGCCACCACCCGCAGCCACGCCCTGCTCGCCTCGGCCACCCCGCCGGCCGCCCTCACCGCCGGCTACGCCAGGGCGCTCATGGCCGGCGCCGCCATCGTCGCACTGGCCGCCGCCGCATCCTTCCTGCTGCCCGCGCCCAGCAGGACCCCAATCGCCGCGACCGCCGAGCCCAAGCCCGACGCGCAGGCCGAACCCCAGGATGCCGCCTGACAGGGGAGTCAGGCGGATCGATGCGGTGCAGCTGCGGCCTGGTCGGGTGGCCTCCGGGTCTCCACGATCTGACCCTTTGCGGCCGATCAGCTCTGCAATCGCCGACGCACGCCCTACGACACTCCTGAGCCGAAGGCATGGCGACCCGGAACTGGTCTCGGCGTGGTGGTGGACCGACCACGGCGACTCCGTGAGAACCTCCAACCCTCGGGACCACTCGGACAGGACGGCCAGTACACCGCCGGCGCCTACGCCAAGGCGCTGGAGGTGGCCGGGCTGCGCCAGAGCATGGGCCACGTGGCGACCTGCTTCGACACGCCGCCTGCGAGTCGCTGTTCGCGACGTTGAAGACCGAGCTGGTCCACACCCGCTCCTGGCCGACCCGCCAGGCCGCCCGCACCGCCATCTACGAGTACCTCGAGGTGTTTTACAACCGCCGGCGCCGCCACTCCGCCCTTGGCTATCTCAGCCCCACCGAGTACGAGAGGAGGTACCACCAGCAGCACCCTGCTACCCTCGTCTTCGGCGAGGACGGCGACCGGTACGTGGTCGTCGCCTCCAAGGGCGGCGCGCCGCGCCATCCGGACTGGTACCTGAACCTGACCGACGATCCCGAGGTCGAGGTGCAGGTCAAGGCCGACCGGTTTGGTGCCAGGGCGCGCACTGCCCAGG
>JBKPDO010000385.1:0-10237 GCA_046727955.1 bacterium
AAGCATCGTCGCTGGTCATCAGCCGGCAACCCTCGAATCGTGTGCGCCTGCGGTTGCGGCATCCCGTCCGCGACCGCACCCTCGCTGACCAGCCAAGACGCCGCGTAGCGCTACTTTTCGTTCCGTTGTTCCTCGACCCCCGGGTCGTCGCGGAGCGCGGCCAGCGCCAAGCCGAGCACCTCGCGGCGCCTGGGCACACGGCGGGCGGCGTGGGCGGCCTGAGTGAAGGCCTCCAACGCGACGGCGCTAGCGCGTCTGGTCGGCACGCCCTCGCGGCCCGTCGGCGGCGGGGAGGTCCTCGCGGTCGGCGGCGGGGTCCAGGTCCAGCCCGAGGCGGCGGCCGAGCTCCTCGAACGAGGCGACGGCGTCGGGGTCGCCGACGCGGACGCGCTCGAGGAGGGCGGCCTGCTCGGCGTCGGCCGCCGCTTCCTTCTCGGCGGCCGGGAGCAGATCGTGCACCCACTGGGGTGCCTGGTCGAGCGGCGTGGCCATGCCCGGATGCTACAACCTCCCGTCTGCTGTGTCTGCTGTGCGGTAGTCTCCGGGCGGCTCGTGCCCGTGCACCGGTGACCGAACCATCGCCGTTGTGACTGGTCATCGAGCATCACGACCGATTCGTCCTTCCACCGCAGTTCGGCGTGGCTGGTGCGCACGAGCGGATTCAGGTCCCGGCCGACCGGGTCGCGTTCGAGGCCGAGCATCTGGTGACCTATCGGCTGGGCGAGGTCACCAGCGCAATGGGGCTCTCGGTCGTGCGCTCCCTCACCTGGTCCACCACACCGCTGGAAGGTGTGCCAAAGATCGACGCCCGCCACCTTCCAGCCTCTCGTTGAGCTCGGGCCCGGGTCGGCTGCAACTCGACAAGATGCCTCACGTTGGATGGCAAGCAGAACCCGCAACGTTGCCAATCAATCTGAGGCACCGCAGGTCACAGCGTCGAGCTGCCTTACCTTGAATAACAACGGACAATCGGCACGGCTCGGGCTACAGCACCGCGCTGCTGGCCCACCTGGCCGGCACAGGCGGCCAGGTCATCTCCCTGGACATCGACCCCGAGATGGTCACCCGCGCCAGCCGGTTGCTTGCCCTGGATAGCCACACCAACGTCACGGTCGTGCACGCCGACGGCGGGGAGGGCCACCCGCCCGGCGTTCCCTACGACCGGCTGGTGGCCTGGGCCCAAGCACTGCAGGCCATCCCGGCTGCCTGGACGAGCAGGTCCACCCCGACGGCATCATCGTGTCAGTACTGCCAGGGGTTCAGGTCGAGGCTGTAGATCACCTCGTCGCTTGGCCGGTAGCCGCGTCCGGTGGAGGTGATCAGCCCACGGTCGAACAGCGCGTCGATCCCGGCGCTGCGATACGGTTCTGGGGCGTCGTCTTCGTCAAGCCTCTGCCTGGTGTAGCCGGAGGTGATGAGGCTGAGCAGCGCCGCGGCCCAGGCTGGTAGCGGCACGCGGCCACCGTGGGCGAGCCGCAGCCGCTCAGCCTCATCTGTCCAGAGCACCCTGGGCCTTGCGGTCAGGCTGTAGCTGTCCCAGCCGCTGCGGCGCAGGCAGAGGCCGGTCCCGGCCAGCCGGGAGTCAAGCGCCCGCAGCGCCCGCTCCACCCGGCCGAGATCCCACTGGAGGGCGATGGCCAGATCGTGGCGGGTGATGCTGCTGCCGTGTCGGGCGAGCGCGGCCTCGACCAGGACGTCGTCAGTGTGCATCAGCTCTCGTGGTCGCCGGCCACGTGTAGGGGTAGCCGATCCAGGTGACCGCCAGCCCGCGGCGTCGTAGCCACTGGTCGGTGGGTGCGGGCCCCCACCACCATTCCTCGTACTCGGCCGCCGGTGGTCGCGCGACCGCGGTGCGGCGGCTGACCGTGCCGAGCCAGCCGACCATCGCCATCTGCCCCAGCCGCTGTTGGCTGCGCCGCGCTACAAACAGTGGGTCAGCGGGGCCAGCGCCCACGCTGGCGCGGTCGAGCAGGTGGGCGCGGACCAGGCTGTGGGCGTAGGCCGGAATCGTGAACCATTCGCCGTCGACCCGCACCGCGGCTGCGTCCGCCGCGACGTCGCCGAGGTCCAGCTCGCACAGCTGAGCGGGGCTCATCTCGGTGACCAGGGTGAGGGTCATCGCGGCCGCAAGGGACGGTGTGCACAACTCCCGCAGCCGGTCGGCCGCCGCCTGGTCCAGGCGCGGCCGCAGATCGGCCGGTCCGACTTGGGCGCCTGACACCAGCTGCATGCTGAGCAGGAACCCGTGGGCGAAGAATGCCGCCTGCGCGCCACGCAACCGCACCAGCGTCTCGGCGGCACACGAGCTGGTCGCGGTGAGCTGCTGGAGCAGGGCACTGACGTCGGCGAGCGCTGGTGGCAGGTCGGGCGCGGTGCGCAGAAGCCGCCGTAGGGCAGCCCCGTCAGCCCAGGCGGCAACCAGCTCCTCCGTCGACGGCCTTGGCACCTGCGGGGTGTGGGTGGTGAGCCAGGTATCGGTGGCATCGCGGCAGTGCTGGTAGACCTCCTCGACCCGCTGGAAGCTGCGGGGATCCAGCAGCCGACGGCAGGCGGCGCGAAACAGCGGGAAGTCGTCGCCGGGAACCTCGGGGAACGGCTGCCCGGGCGTGGTAGCCGCATCGCCGAGCGTGGCATGGTCGTTGTCCTGTTCTGTGGCCTGTGTTGCCGCGCTCTGCCAGCGGGTCAGGAAACTGCTCCAAAGCGAGCGGTTGGTAGGCGTCTGCGGCGACCAGCCGGTGCTGGCTGGGGGGAAGGTCAGGCCGGTGGACGATCAGCCACAGCCGCAGGCGGCAGCGGCGGGCCAGCCGCAGCAGCTCGTGCCACCGGCCGGCCGGGAGCCGGTCGGCGCGCAGCACGAACAGGTCGGTGACCTGCTCGGCGAGCATCCAGATGCTGGTCAGCTGCCAGCTGCGGTGAACGGCGTGCTCCACGCGCACTGCGTCGAACCGCTTGCCCAGGGCGAGCAGCAGGTCGACCGCGAACCAGGCCGAGCTGGTGGCGTCGGGGGCCGGGTGGCACACCACCCGGCCGGCCGCGCGGCAGTCCAGCCGCAGGACCAGCTGCAGGCACTGCAGGGAATCATCTGGGTCGAAGACGACATGCACATTGACGCCAGGCTCGGCCTGGCCCGGTTCTCCCGCGCTGGCCACTGGGCTCATTCTCCCCTACTGGCCACTCGGCTCATTCTGTTGCCGTGCCGCCGAACAGCGCGAAGACGGCACGGGCCTTGTCCTCGTCGAGCCTGGCTCGAGGAAACACCTGCTGGAAGGACTGGGTGAAATGCACCCAGTTGCGAAACAGGCCGTGGGCGAAGGCGTCGTCGACGAAGCCGAGCAGCTCTGGGTCCTGGTCGCGGTAGAGCCGATGCCAGCGGCGGATCACGTCGGGTACTTCGCGGCTGGTCATCGGTCGAAACGCGATTCGCCGGTACACCCGCGAGCGCAGCATCGGCTCCCGTGACAGCACCTCCCAGCAGCCATCGCCGCCGACCAGCAGCAACCCGAACCTGGTGCGGCGGTGGTCGTGGAGGTAGCGCAGGTACTCGATACAGTTGCCGTTGAGCTGCTGGGCCTCGTCGATGACCAGCAGCCGGGGCCCGTTGCCAAGCGCCTCGACCAGGACCGGGGTGGCCTGGAACCGGTTGCGGGCCTGGTGGTCGACGCCGACGACGGTGGTCATCAAGGTGCTGGCGACCAGCCGGATGGTCGGGTAGTTCTCGAAGGTGGTCAGGCACGGCCGGATGGCGGGGTCGCGCTCAAGGATGGCGTCCACAGCGAAGCTCTTGCCGGTGCCGGCCGGCCCGTGCACCACCCCCATGGCGTGCAGTTCGACGAGGTCGGCGATGGCGCGCCGGGTGAGCAGCAGCTGCTGGTTGGCGATCGTCTTGGCGCCCTTGAGGTCGAGAAAGTGGCGTGGCATCAGGTCTCGGCCTCCTCCTCTTCCCGCCGACGCGCCGGCGGGCCGATGCGATCCGGCCGGGGAACCGGCGTGTTGGTGCGGGCTTGTGGTCGGCGCGCCCGCGCGCCCAGCCCTCGTCGCTGGCTGGTTGTGCTTGCCTTGGGCGTGCCAAGCTCCTGCGGGTCGCGCTCGTCGGGCTCTGTCCAGCCTGCGGCAAGATCGAGCAGGTCGGCTCGGGCCAGGCGGCGCAGATCCTGGTCGCCGTAGCGGATGTCGTCCTCCGAGGCCTGCCGGTGGGAGACGACAGTGGTCTCCTCGATCGGTCCTGGCCCGGTGATAGGGGCAAAGCGCAGGCGAGCCCGGCGGCTGGCGCGGCGTTGCCGTCGGGCAAGCTCGGCGGCATCGGCGCGGCGGCGGGCGAGCACTCGATCCCGGTCGGCGGGGGTGAGCAGACCCTGCGGCTTGGCGGTGACCCATCCGCCGTCGAGCCGCAACTCGATCTGGCGCGGGTCGTGCGGCATGTAATGGACGGTCACGCGTTGCCCAACGCGGCCATTCAGCTCCGGCGCGACATACACCAGCCGACGGAAGTGGATGCCGTCCTTGCCGATGGTGCGCTCCTTGTCGGCAAGCAGCAGCCCTCGCAGCTGCTTGGCGGGAACCTGCTCGATCGGAGTGGCGTCGGCGGACCAGCGCTCCAGCGGCGTCTGCCCCCCGATCCCGCGGTGCGGGCGTGCGGTGTTGTACTGCTGGACCCAGGCGTCGAAGTCGCTGACGAACCGGTCCAGCGTCATCGGGCCCGCCACCGGCCCGTACAGGGTGCGGTCGGCGGCGCGGGGCCCGCCGGTGTAGAACGGCAGCCCCTTGAGGAACTCCTGGGTAATGGTGCGGTGCAAGCGCTCCACCTTGCCCTTCAGGTGAGGGGTGTACGGCGGCGTGGGCGAGACCACGCAGCCGAGGGCAGCCGCCGCCTTGGTCAGCGCGGTCGCGGCGAATTCCAGCCCGTTGTCCCAGCGCAGCATGGCCGGTACCCCACCCCAGGGGCCTCGCTCGGGGTCCACCACCAGCCCCATGCGCAGGGCGGTCAACGAGGTGGCCGACGACGGGTGCAACGAGATCGCCCAGCCCATCACCAGCCGCGAGTACGCGTCGACAAACCAAGTGACCCAGGGCGTCTGGGCCCGCTGCGCCTTGGGGGCTAGGACCAGCACCCGCAGTTCCTTGTGGTCGGCCTCCCAGACCTGGTTGCGGTGGTCGGCCTCCCAGCGCAGGTACACCGCGTGCCGGCGTCGCCCCTCCACCCCGTCGGCGAGGGCGGCCCGCTCGGCCGGCGACAACTGCCGTCGGACTGCCTGCTGGAAGGTGCGCAGCGCAGGCAGCGACGCGCCCGCCGCCCGCTGCGCCCGCCAGGCCGCGGCGACGCTGCCGCGCCAGTCCGCGAGCGCATCACGGTCGGCCTCGGTCAGCTGGTAGGGGCGTGGACCCGGCCGCGCGGCCAGCTGTGTGAGCTCGGCCTGCAGCCAACGCCGGACCGTCCGTTCGCTGATGTCCAGCGCCCGAGCCGCTGACCGGATCTCCCACCCTGTCAGGCGGCCGCGGCGTTCGAGTTTACGCAGACTGCGGACGAGCAGGGCTCGGCTGTCAAGTGACGGACGCGCCATGGAGCACCTCCGGCCTGTAGTACGGTGTCGCAAACGTGCGAGACTGCTCGGTGCCGCGGCCTCACTGCCCGGGGCACAGCCGCGACACGGCGAGGCAGGCGCGGTACAGTCGAGCCGCGCTGTGAGTTAACGCTCACTACGTCGAGACGTGCTGCGAGTTGACGCCACCCACATGGAAGTTCCTCCTATGACACCCCTTTCATGGTCGGAGGCGGACATGACATCGGCGGTCATGACTTTTTCATTGTTAGTGAGATAAGAGAAGTGAGCGGAGAGACTAGCACGTCCGCCGTGGCTCGCCAAGCGATTGGTCGAGCCGATGTCGCGCTTGAGCTGCCTGAGCACCTCGCACGGGAGTTCGAGGTGCTTGCCAAGCGGTGGACGCCTCAGATTCTGTTTCTCCTGTTGCAGCGGCCAGCTCGCTTCAGTGAACTCGAACGTGCCGTTCCCGGCCTTACCAACCGCGTGATGACGGACCGTCTCCGGGAACTGCAGGACGCCGGACTCATCAATCGGCAGGTCGACCCAGGACCACCGATTACGACCATCTACACGCTCACGGCTGACGGCGAGGCGCTCCGGCCGATCTTAGAACCCCTGCGTCCCTGGGCCGAGCGGCGCGCCCGCAAGCGACTGGCTTGACCATCTTCGTTGAGGAGCCACTGGCTGGCGGCGGTCGACACTGCCGATACGCCGCACCTCGCCGGCTGGCTCGGCGCTCTGACCGCCAGCTCTTCACCAGGCCTTCCGGCGCTTGCCTCTCTCCTCCCGAGAATCTGCCGGCTGATACCCAGGCATCGGTCTGCATATGTTCGCCTCTCCCCCACTTTACTTATATAGCGCATAAAGGGTATTATGTGCTATCGGGTAGTGCCCGAAGGGAGGGTCGCATGCCGACCATGGGATCGGCCAACGGTGTTGGCCACGCACTGGAACCGGCCGTCCAGCCGTTGCCGACGACACCCAACGACGGGCCGGCGCTGCTGGCTGATAACCCACCGGACGAGGGCCTGATCGCCGGCTTCCTGCTGGGCTACCGCCACCGCACCCGCGCCGCCTATCTGGCCGACCTACGTGACTTCTGCACCTGGTGCACTAACGTCGGCATTGGGCTGTCGGAAGTCCGCCGCATCCATGTCGAGGGTTACGTCCGCCAGCTCGAGCAGGCCGGCCGGAGCCGCGCCACTCTGGCCCGGCGGCTGGCCACCCTGGCTGGCTTCTACCGCTACGCGGTCCAGGAGGGTGCCCTCCCCCACTCCCCCCTCGCCCACGTTCGTCGTCCCCCGGTGGCGCGTGACTCGCAAACGCTCGGGCTTGACCGCCAGGAAGCGGTCCGGTTCCTGGCCGCCGCCGAGGCCGCCTCCGCCCGCGACCACGCCCTCGCCTGCCTGCTCATCTTGAACGGACTGCGGGTGTCGGAAGCGTGCGAAGCCGATGTCGCCGACCTTGGCGTCGAGCGCGCCCATCGGGTCCTGGCCGTGGTCGGGGCAAGGGCGACCAGCGCACGCTGGTGCCATTGGCCCCACGGACCGTCCGTGCGATCGACGCGGCGCTCGGCGGCCGCGCCGACGGTCCGCTGTTGGTGTCCAACACCGGGGGCCGGCTGGACCGCCACGATGCCGCCCGGATCGTGGCGCGGCTTGCCCGCCGCGGCGGGCTCGCCAAGCACATCACCCCGCACAGCCTGCGGCACACGATGGTGACCTTGGCGTTGGACGCCGGCGTCTCGCTGCGCGACGTCCAAGACGCCGCCCGCCACGCCGACCCGCGCACCACCCGCCGCTACGACCGAGCGCGGCATGCCCTTGACCGCCACGCCACCTCGTAGGGTGCGGAAACTGTGGCATGGCGTATGAGCTGCGGGTTCGCATGCTGGTTGCGGTATCGTCCGCGGGTTCCACAACGCCGCCATGGAGGCCAGCCTGCGTGTTGCTAAGACTCGGCTACACGACCCTCTGCCGCTTCATCCAGCTGCTCGCCCTGCTCGCCCGCGGCGACGCCGCCAAGGACCTCGAGCTGCTTGTCCTGCGCCACCAGCTCACTGTCCTGCGACGGCAGATCCCACGCCCCAAGCTAGAACCAGCCGACCGTGCTCTGCTCGCCGCGATCAGCCGCGTCTTGCCCAGAGCTCGGTGGTCGTGCTTCATCGTCACTCCACGCACGCTGCTGCGCTGGCACCGACAAATGGTCGCCAGGGCGTGGACCTATCGGCGGCGAGGGCCCGGGCGGCCGCCGCTGAACGATGACGTGCAGCAGCTGATCGTCCGTCTGGCCACGGAGAACCCGCGATGGGGCTATCAGCGCATCAAGGGGGAACTGCTTCGGCTTGGTGTGCGCGTCTCGGCGACTGCCATCCGCACCACGCTGCGCCGGCATAGGCTGGACCCTGCGCCGCGACCGACCACCACGACATGGCGTGCGTTCCTGCAGCAACAGGCCGCCGGGATCGTCGCGTGCGACTTCTTCACCGTGGAGACCGTCTGGTTGCGACGCCTGTATGCGCTGTTCTTCCTCGAACTGGACATCCGACGAGTCCACCTGGCCGGGGTGACCACCAAGCCCGACGGCGCGTGGGTCACCCAGCAGGCCCGCAACCTGCTGCTCGCAGTGGAGGAGCACGGACGCCGCGTACGCTTCATCCTGCGCGATCGCGATGCGAAGTTCTGCCGCAGCTTCGATGACGTGTTCCGCTCGGAGAGCGCCGACGTGGTGGTGACGCCGGTGCAGGCACCGAATGCGAACGCGCACGCCGAACGCTGGGTTCGCACGGTGCGTGCCGAGTGCCTGGACTGGCTGCTGATCGGCGGACGACGGCACCTGGATCGGGTCCTGCGCGTCTATGTGGCGCACTACAACCGGCACCGCCCGCACCGGGCGCTGGGGCTGGAGCCGCCAGACCCAGCCGATTCGGGGACGATCGCCGAGGATCAGCCAGCGCTGGTGCATCGGCGTGACCTGCTCGGCGGTCTCCTGCACGAGTACCGACGAGCTGCATGAACGCATTTACGCACCCTACGGGCGCGCCGCGAGGGACTCGAACCCCCAACCGCCAGATCCGTAGCCATCGCCCGCCCGTCCCCGCCCGTCCTCCCCGTCCCTTTGCGTCCTCGTCTGCCCAGCTCAATGGCCATGTCGACGGTCCGAGTCGGGCATCCGTCCCTGGCCGTCCCGCGCCGCATGGTCGCAATCTGGTCGCAATTTGGGGCCGTCGTTGCCAGACCGGTGTCTGGCGGGCGTGCCTGGTCAGGCGCCTACAGAAACGGCTGGAGCACCAGATTCTTGTCTGGTGCTCCGACCACTGAGATAGGTGGTGGTCTGCCCCGGGTTTCGCGGAGCTGCGTTCCTGGGTTCGCATGCCAGGGTGGACGCCTTCTCGGACTCCGATGCCGTGTAGCATCCCCAGGAGCCCGCGCCCCGAGCCGTTTCCACCGCTCCTGGGACGCCACCAGACACCTTGAGCGCAGGAAGGTGGGACGATGACCAAGCCGCAGCCGATCCCCGAAGGCTATGGGACCGTCACGCCCTGGGTCGTCACCACCGACACCCGGCGCCTCCTGGAGTTCATCAAGCAGGCCTTCGACGCCACCGAGCTCGGCCGGGTGGAGGTGGAGGGTGGCGCGATCGGGCACGCCGAGGCGCGGATCGGCGACTCGATCATCATGATGTTCGACTCGCCCTTCCCGGTCGCCACACCGGGCCTGCTGCGGCTCTACGTCGCCGACGGCGCCGCCGTGTTCGGTCGGGCGGTGGCGGCCGGCGCCACGGTGGTGACCCGGCTGACCGAGCTGGCCTGGGGGGATCGGGTCGGGCGCGTGCGCGACCCGCTAGGGAACCTCTGGTGGATCCAGGAGCGCGCCGAGGAGCCCACTCCTGACGAGGTGGCCAGGCGCTTTGAGGATCCGAAGTTCACCGAGGCCATGCAGTACGTCCAGTCCACCCTCGCAGCCGCCCTGGACGCGTCCTAGGGTTCCAAACCGGAGCCGCACCTCCAAGATCCGCCGGCCGTCCTCCTGGAACAGGTCCAGGGTCTGGGTGCCATGCTCGGCAGGGCGAGCGTCAAGGCTCACTCGGTCGCGCCAGGTCACGAACGGCTCCGCTCCCTGGTGAAGAACACCCAGCCGTAGATGGGCCGCTGCCTGAACGCGCCGATCACCGCCGACAGCTGCGCCAGCTCCAGCGGCCTGTGGGGCACGGAAATCCTGATTCATCATGGTCATGCCGGGCCTGATCCCCACCGCGCGGATGCGTCGTACCATCCCGACCCAAGCGCTGCAGCACCTGGCGGCGCAAGACACCGACCAGGCGGCTGGCCACCGAGGACGACGTAGCCCGCCTGGTCGTGTTCCTCGCCTCGGCGGCCAACACCAGCGTCACCGGCACCGAGATCCGCGTCGAGGCGGCCGGCGCGGCTGAGGTCATACCTCGCAGGCCACAACGTCCGGAACGCCGGTCCGGTGAACGTGACCTGGCGAGCCTGAGCCGCCGACAATGGGGTGGCGGGGCGGTGGTACCAAGATCGGCGGTCAGGAGGCAGACGGGCGTGCGGCTGAGCGATGCGGACCAGGCCATGCTCGCCGGTGTGGAGGGGCCGGCCGCCCAGCTCGCCATGCGGGTGGTCATCACGATGGCCGAGGTGGCGGGCGCGGGCGAGCTGATCGACATCACCTCGGCCCACGTCG
>JBKPDO010000386.1:0-12461 GCA_046727955.1 bacterium
GGCGGGAGGCGGCCCGGCGGGCGGCGCGGTTGGAGCCCTCTGGCGCGGCCGCCCCGGCCTGCGCGGCGCTCCGGCCCCTCCCGAAGCGCCGGCGGCGCTCGCCGCCGTCCTCCGCACTCTCCGGCCGCTCCACGGGCTCGCCCTGTTCCACCAGCTCGATCAGCGCCATCGGGGCGGAGTCACCAGGACGAGGGCCCAGCTTGAGGATGCGGGTGTAGCCGCCCGGCCGGTCGGCGAAGCGTGGCGCGATCTCGGCGAACAGCTTGTGGACCACGGCCTTGTCGCGCACCACCGTGAGGACGTGGCGGCGGCTGGCGAGGTCGCCGCGCTTGGCGAAGGTGATCAGGCGCTCGGCCTGCGGGCGCAGGCGCTTGGCCTTGGCCTCGGTGGTGCGGATGCGCCCCTCGCTGAACAGCGAGCGGGCCAGGTTGGCGATGATCGTCCGCTCGTGGCTCGGCGACCCGCCCAGGCGAGGCCCCTTCGTCGGGGTAGGCATTTTCGAACTGTCTCCTTTCCGGCTCCTACCGCATGTCCGCCGCGACAGCAGGCCGCACCGTGGTCCTCGTTCCATGTGGGGGGAGCGAGCTCCCCCCGATCCACCGGGGCACCCCCTTGGGGTTCCCCGGACCCCTCCGGCGACCCCCCAAGAGCGCTTGTGCCAGCTCGTTGGGGAACCGCGTCCTCACTCTTCCCTCAGCGACAGGCCGAGCTCGTGCAGCTTCTCGCGCACCTCGTCGATGGACTTGGCGCCGAAGTTGCGGATGTCGAGCAGGTCGGCCTCGGACTTGGTCACCAGCTCGCCCACGGTGGTGATGCCCTCGCGCTTCAGGCAGTTGTAGGAGCGCACCGAGAGGTCGAGCTCCTCGATCGGGGTGTCGAGGTTGGCCCCGAGCGGACCCTGCTGCTCGGCCGGGCCGAGCTGCAGGCCCTCGCCGCCGCCGGTGAGGTCGGCGAACAGGCTCACCAGCTCGCGCAGGGTGCCGCCGGCGGACGCCAGCGCGTCCTCCGGGCTCAGCGACCCGTCCGTCTCCACGTCGAGGATCAGCCGGTCGTAGTTGGTCATCTCACCCGAGCGAGTCGCCTCGACCGAGTAGTTGACCCGGCGGACAGGTGAGAAGATCGAGTCGACCGGGATGCGGCCGATCTCGTCGGAGGCCGATTTGTTGCGCTCGGCCGGACGGTAGCCACGGCCCTTCTCGACGCGCAGCTCCATCTCGAGCTTGGCCTTGCCGTTCAGCGTGGCAACGTGCAGCGCGGGATTGATCACGTCGATGTCGGCCGGGGGCACCACGTCGGCCGCGGTGACCTCGCCCGGACCGGTGGCGCGCAGGAATATCGTGGCCGGCTCGTTGGTCTCCGACCGGAGCCGCAGCTCCTTGACGTTGAGGATGACGTCGGTGACGTCCTCCTTGACCCCCGGGATGGTCGAGAACTCGTGCAGGACGCCGTCGATCTTGATCGACGTGACCGCCGCGCCCGGAATGGACGACAGCAGCGTGCGCCGCAGCGAGTTCCCGAGGGTGTAGCCGAAGCCCGGCTCGAGTGGCTCGATCACGAACCGCGAGCGGTTGTCGGCCAGTGGCTGCGTCTCGATGCGTGGACGCGAGATCTCCATGTTCGTTCTTCACCTCCGGCTCCCCGGCCCGCTATATGACTCGGGGAGACCATCTTTTCTTCTGCTTCCTTACCGTAACTATGGCACAGGCGCTCTTGGGGGGCCGTGGGGGGAGCGAGCTCCCCCCACATGGATCAAATGCTTGCCGCGAGCATCCCGTCCCTGTGGTCATCGAGAGTAGAGCTCGATTATCAGTTGCTCCTGGACGCCGACCTCGATCTGGTCGCGGGCCGGGAGGCTCAGGACGGTGGCCTTCGCCTCGCCCGCGTTCCAGTCGAGCCACTGCGGGATCGGCCGGCCGGTCTGGAGCTGGATCGACTCGTGGACGTGCAGGTTGCCCCGCATGTCCTCCTTCACCTGGACGACGTCGCCCGGCTTGACCGAGAAGGAGGGGATGTCAACGATCCGGCCGTTCACCGTCACGTGGCGGTGGCGCACCAGCTGGCGAGCCGCGTCGCGCGAACGCCCGAAGCCGGCCCGGTACACCACGCTGTCCAGGCGGGTCTCCAGCAGCTGGAGGAGGGCCTCGCCGGTGACGCCCTTGCGCCGCGCGGCCTCCTCGTAGTAGCGGTGGAACTGCTTCTCGAGCACCCCGTAGATGCGCCGCGCCTTCTGCTTCTCGCGGAGCTGGAGGAGGTACTCGGATTCCTTGGGACGCCCGCGGCCGTGCTCACCGGGCGGGTATGGGCGCCGCTCCACCGGGCACTTGGGGCTCTCGCACTTGGAGCCCTTGAGGAAGAGCTTGGTCTTCTCCCTCCGGCAGAGCTTGCAGTCAGGTCCTGTGTAACGTGCCAATTCGGGTTGTTCTCTCCCCTCTGATCGGGTGCTGGCCGCGCTTCGCGTGCTGGGCAGATCTATCCATGTCGGGGGAGCTCGCTCCCCCCGTCCCACCGGGTCCCGACCCACCGGGGCACCCCCTCGGGGTTCCCCGGACCCCTCCGGTCCTTGGGGTTCCCCGGACCCCTCCGGCGGCCCCCAAGAGCGCCTGTGCCATGGGCATTGCGTGCGGGCCGGTCACCTGTCGGTCACACCCGGCGGCGCTTGGGGGGACGGCAGCCGTTGTGTGGGACAGGGGTGACGTCCTGGATGCCCTGGATCTCGAGGCCGGTGGCCTGCAGCGACCGGATGGCGGTCTCGCGGCCCGACCCTGGCCCTTTGACGAAGACGTCGACCTTGCGGACACCATTCTCCTGGGCCCGCCGGGCGGCCTGCTCGGCGGCGAGCTGCGCCGCGAACGGAGTCGACTTGCGCGAGCCCTTGAAGCCCACGTTGCCGGCGGACGCCCACGCGATCGTGTTGCCCTGCGGGTCGCTGATGGTCACGATCGTGTTGTTGAAGCTCGACTTGATGTGAGCGTGGGCGTGCGCGATGTTCTTCTTCTCGCGCCGCCGCGGCTTCTTCGCTCCGCCCTTCTTCGGTGGCAACTCTCCAGTCTCCTTCGCCTCGGGTCCCCGGTTCCCATCGGGTCTTGGGGGGCTCGCGTGGGGCTTGCCCCCCGCAGTTGCTACTTCTTGGTTGCCTTCTTCTTGCCGGCAACGGTCTTCTTCGGGCCCTTCCGGGTGCGCGCATTGGTATGGGTGCGCTGGCCCCGGACCGGGAGCCCACGACGATGGCGGATCCCCTGGTAGGAGCCGATCTCGATCTTGCGCTTGATGTCCTGCGCCACCTCGCGGCGCAGGTCGCCTTCGATCCTGAAGTGGGAGTCGATCCAGTCGCGCAGCCGCGCGACCTCGTCATCAGACAGGTCCCGGACGCGCGTATCAGGGTTGATGCGGGTGCCCTTGAGGGAGTCCAGCGAGCGGGAGTGGCCGATGCCAAAGATGTAGGTGAGAGCGATCTCCACCCGCTTGTCGCGAGGAAGGTCGACGCCGGCGATGCGTGCCATACCTTGCTACCTCCGGGCGGCGGCCATCAGCCCTGCCGCTGCTTGTGACGGGGATTGGAGCAGATCACCATGACGACGCCGTGACGCCGGATGGTCTTGCACTTCTCACAGATCCTCTTGACCGACGGCTTAACTTTCATCCTGTCTTCCTACTTGTAACGGTACGTTATCCGGCCCCGGTTGAGGTCATAGGGAGAGAGCTCGACGACGACGCGGTCGCCTGGGAGGATGCGGATGTAGTTCATGCGCATCTTCCCTGAGATGTGCGCGAGGACCTTGTGGCCATTGGTCAGCTCCACCCGGAACATCGCGTTCGGGAGGGGCTCGACGACGGTCCCCTCTACCTCTATTGCGCCATCCTTCTTCGGCAAGCTCTTCCCTTCACCTTGTCACGGCGAGCACGGCGACGCGTCAGCGTACGCGGGTTGCTCGATGGAACGAAAATCGCGTCGCGAGGACTCCACAACGCGGAGCCCCAGGCGGAAACCGGGGCTAGACAAATAAGATACCAAGGTCAGGGGCCATGGAGCAAACATGCAGCCCCTCCTATCCCGCGCGAGCACCGAGCCATTCCTCTTGACTCGCGCCGTCGAGCAGCGTGAGGACCTCGGGCCCCGCCACGGTGATGGCCACGGTGTGCTCGAAATGGGCGGAGCGCGAGCCGTCGCTGGTCACGACCGTCCAGCCGTCGTCAAGTACCTCGGTCTCGGCATCGCCCTCGTTGAGCATCGGCTCGATGGCCAGCGCCAAGCCGACGTCCAGGCGGATACCGCGGCCGGGCCGGCCGTAGTTCGGCACCTGCGGCTCTTCGTGCATGGCGGTGCCGATGCCGTGGCCGACGTACTCGCGGACTACGCCGTAGCCCCCGATAGCGGCCACCCGCTCTACCGCGTGACCGATGTCGGAGAGCCGGTTGCCCGCGCGCACCTGGGCGATCCCGGCCCACATCGCCCGCTCGGTGGTGGCGATCAGCCGCATGGCCGCCTCGTCGACCTCGCCGACCGGGACGGTCACGGCGGCGTCGCCGTGATACCCCTCGACGATCGCGCCGCAGTCGATCGACAGGATGTCTCCCTCCCGCAGCACCCGGCCGCTGGGGATGCCGTGCACCACCACGTCGTTGGGCGATAGGCAGAGCGTGGCCGGGAAGCCGTGGTAGCCGAGGAACGACGGCACCGCTCCGGCCGCCCGGATGGTCCGCTCGGCGAGCCGGTCCAGGTCGAGCAGGGACACGCCCGGCTGGGCCGCCTGGGACACCACCGTCAGGCAGTGGCCCACCAAGCGCCCGGCCTTGCGCATCCGGTCGATCTCCTGCGCGGACTTTCGGATGATCATCCGGCCTGCCGCTCCAATTGCTCCAACCCTTCCAATATCCTGCTGGTCACCTCGTCCATTCGGCCGATCGCGTCCACCGGCAGGAGCAGGCGGCGCCGCTGGTAGTAGTCGACCAGCGGGCGGGTCTTGATGGCGAAGACCTCGAGCCGGTGACGGATCGTCTGCTCGGTGTCATCGGCGCGGTGCAGGGCGGCCGAGCGACCGGCCAGGCGCTGGAACAGCTCGTCCTCGCTGATCTCGAAGAATAGCGCCGCATCCAGCGGGACGCCGGCGGCGTCCAGCTTGGCGTCGAGCGCCTCGGCCTGCGCGACGGTCCGCGGGAAGCCGTCGAGCACGAAGCCGCCGCCATCCCACTCAGGCTGGGCGGCCAGGCGCTCCATCACCATGTTGATGACGACCTCGTCGGGAACGAGGTCGCCCCGGTCGAGGTACTCCTGCGCCAGCCGGCCGAGCGGCGTGCCCTCGGCGACGTGCGAGCGGAAGACCTCGCCGGTCGCGATCACCGGGCAGTTGAAATGCTCGCTGAGCCAGACCGCCTGGGTGCCCTTGCCTGCACCTGGCGGCCCGAGCAGGACCAGTCTCATCACGCCTACCGCACCCTCGGGGGGTCCGGGGGGCTCGCTGGCGAGGCCAGAGGCTGGGCACCAGGCCACGAAGCAGAGCCGAGCGTAGCCCCCCGGGTGGATCCAGGGTCCGGGTCGGGGGCGGTCACCGCAGGAACCCCTCGTAGTTGCGCATGAGGAGCTGCGACTCGATCTGTTTCATCGTCTCGAGGCCGACGCCCACGGTGATCAGGATCGCGGTGCCACCGAAGGGGAACTGCTGGATGTTGCCGGCCGACAGCGCGATGAAGGGCAGGATCGCGACCGCGGCCAGGAACAGCGCCCCGGGCAGGGTGATCCTGGTCAGGATGTGGTCGAGGTACTCGGCGGTGGGCCGCCCTGGGCGGATGCCTGGGATGAACCCGCCGTACTTCTTCATGTTGTCCGCGGTGTCGACCGGGTTGAAGGCGATCGAGTTGTAGAAGTACGCGAACAAGATGATGAGGACGAAGTAGGCGATGATGTAGGCGGGGTGGTTGCCCGTCCTGGTGAAGCGGTCGGTGACGTCGGTGAGCCAGCTCTTGTGGACGATCGAGGCCAGGAGCTGCGGCAGGTACAGCAGGCTCGAGGCGAAGATGATCGGGATCACGCCGGCCTGGTTGACCTTGAGCGGGATGTAGGTGGACTGGCCGCCGTACATGCGCCGCCCCACCATGCGCTTGGCGTACTGCACCGGGATGCGGCGCTGCGCCTGCTCGACAAAGATCACCGCCACGATGATGAGCAGCCCGAGGAACATCACCAGGCCGAAGATGAACCCACCCTTGACCTGCAGGATGTTGCCGCCCTCGCTTGGCAGCCTTGCGACGATCGCCGAGAAGATAATGATCGACATCCCGTTGCCCACGCCGCGCTGGGTGATCAGCTCACCGAGCCACATGATCAGCGCGGTCCCAGCCGACAGCGTCAGCACCGCCAGCGCAAAGCGGCCGGGATTCAGGCCGGGGAAGATGTCCACGTTCGGCAGGAGCTGCCCGTGGTGGGCGAGCTGCACGATCCCCGCCGACTGCAGGATGGCGAGCCCGACCGTGACGTAACGGGTGATCTGCTGGATCCGCTTGCGCCCGCTCTCGCCCTCCTTCTGGAGCTGCTCCAGCCGCGGGATCACCACGCCGAGGAGCTGCATGATGATCGACGAGGTGATGTAGGGCATGATGCCCAGCGCGAAGATCGCGAACTGGGTGAGCGCCCCTCCAGAGAACAGGTTGATCAGCGTAAAGGCGCTGTTGTTCTGCGCGCCCGCGCTGTTCAGGAAGTTGTTGACGGCCTTGAAGTCCACTCCGGGCACCGGCAGGTGCGAGCCCAGCCGGTAGATGGCGATGATCGCCACCGTGAAGAGAATCTTTCCCCGCAGGTCAGGGACCTTGAATGCGTTGCGAAAGGCCGAAAGCATCCCGACCCGACCTCCTAGACGACCTCGACGGTACCGCCCGCGGCGGTGATCTTCTCTGCCGCGGTGGCCGAGAAGGCGTGCGCTCGGATCTGCGTGGGGGCGGACAGCTCACCGTCCCCGAGGACCTTCACCGGGGTGTTCTTGCGGGCCAGCCCCGCCTGCACCAGCGCGTCCGGGTCGACGCTGCCGCCCTGCGGGAACGCGGCCGCCAGCCGGTCGAGGTTGACCACCGACCAGTGGACCTTGTTGGGCCGGATGAACCCGCGCAGCTTGGGCACGCGGCGCTGCAGCGGCATCTGCCCACCCTCGAAGCCGACGCGCATGTTCTGCCTGGCCCTGGAGCCCTTGGTGCCCCGGCCGGCGGTCTTGCCCTTGCCCGAGGCGCCGCCGCGGCCCTTGCGGACGCGCTCAGACGTCGCGCCTGGCGCGGGACGTAGGTGGTGCAGCTTCACTCGGGTACCTCCTCCACCTTCACTAGGTGGGAGACCTTGAACAACATGCCGCGGATCTCGGGACGGTCCTCGTGGACCACGACGTCGTGCATCCGCTTCAGGCCCAGCGATCTGATAGTGGCACGTTGCGGCCTGGGACGCCCGATCACCGAGCGGACCTGGGTGATCCGAAGGCGGCTCATGCCGGCTCCTGCCTCGGCCCGCGCGCCCGGGCCGCCGCCGCGGCCTTGACGCGCGCCACCGTGATCGGTGACATCTCGGCCAGCTCCAGCCCACGCCGGTCCGCCAGCTCCTGCGGTCGCTGGAGCTGCTTCAGCCCGGCCACGGTGGCGTGCACGATGTTGATCGGGTTGGAGGAGCCCAGCGACTTGGACAGCACGTCCGACACGCCGGCCGCCTCCAGCACGGCGCGCACCGGGCCGCCGGCGATCACGCCGGTACCCGGTGAGGCCGGCTTGAGCAGGACCTTGGCCGCGGCGTCCTGGCCGAGCACCTCGTGCGGGATGGTGCTGCCGATCATCGGGACCTGGAAGAAGCTCTTCTTGGCGACCTCGACGCCCTTCTGGATCGCCGACGGCACCTCGCGGGCCTTGCCGTAGCCGACCCCCACCCGGCCGTTGCCGTCGCCGACCACGACCAGCGCGGTGAAGGAGAAGCGCCGGCCGCCCTTCACCACCTTGGCCACGCGGTTGATCGCGACGACCCGCTCCTCGAATTGTGACTTCGGGGCATCATCCCGGCCCGGGCCACCGCGGTCGTCACGGGGCGGCCGGTTGCCCTGTCCACCGGGTCCCCGGCGAGCGGGGGCTGCTGCCATCGAGTTGCCTCCTCGTCTCCTGTTCAAAAGTCCAGCCCGCCTTCACGGGCGGCCTCGGCCAGCGCCTGCACGCGGCCGTGGTACTGGTAGCCGCCGCGGTCGAAGACGGCCGCGGACACGCCTGCTTGCTTCGCCCGGCGGGCCAGCTCGGCGCCGACGCGCCTGGCGTCGTCGCGCTTGGCGCCCTCACCGGGCACCGCCACCGAGGTGGCCGCCGCCACGGTGCGGCCGGCGACGTCGTCGATGAGCTGGGCGTAGATGTGTCGGTTGGAGCGGAACACGGCCAGCCTCGGCCGCTCCGACGTCCCAACCACGCGGCGCCGGACGCGGCGGTGGCGCCGCAGGCGCGCCTCGCGCTTCGCCCGTGCGATATCCATCAGGTGCTTCTCCTCCGGACCTCGGTTCTGTTGTCCATATGTGGAATTCTCTTTCTCCCATAACCGCAAAATAGCACTTCGTGCTATTTTGCGGTCTTTCCGGCCTTACGGCGGACCACCTCGCCGGCGTAGCGGATGCCCTTGCCCTTGTACGGGTCGGGACGCCGCAGCCGGCGGATATCGGCCGCCACCTGGCCGACCCGCTGCTTGTCGATGCCCTTGACCGAGAAGCGGGTCGGCGTGGCGACCTCGAAGGAGATACCCTCCGGCGCCTTGACCGGAACCTGGTGCGAGTAGCCGAGGCTGAACACCAGGTCGCTGCCCTGCGCCTGGACACGGTAGCCCACGCCCTGGATCTCGAGCCGCTTCTCGAAGCCATTGGTGACGCCCTCGACCATGTTGGCCAGCAGCGAGCGGGTGAGCCCGTGCAGGGCGCGGTTCACGCGCTCGTCGTCGGGGCGCTTGACCTGGACGACGTCGTCCTCCCGCTCGACCCTGATCGGCCGGGGCACCTGCTGGCTCAGGGTCCCTCTGGGCCCGGTCACGGTGACGGTGTCGCCCCGCAGGGCGAGCTCGACGCCCGCGGGGAGCTGGATGGGGAGGTTGCCGATGCGTGACACGTTGCTCCTCCTCCCTTACCAGACGTAGGCCAGGACCTCGCCGCCGATGCCGGCCCGGTGGGCGGCACGGTCGGTCAGCAGGCCAGTGGAGGTCGAGATGATCGCGATGCCGAGGCCGCCGAGCACGCGCGGCAGGGCCTCCTTTTTGGCGTAGACGCGCAGGCCGGGCTTGGAGATGCGGCGCACGCCGCTGATGGTCTTCTCACGGTTCGGGCCGTACTTGAGGTCGATCCGCAGCACTTTGCCGACCTCTCCGTCCTCGACGGCGTAGTCGGTGACGTAGCCCTCCTGCTTGAGGACCTTGGCGATCTCTACCTTGATCTTCGAGCTGGGCATGACGATCTGCTCGTGGTAGGCGGCGTTGCCGTTGCGCAGCCGGGTGAGCATGTCGGCGATCGGGTCAGTCATGGTCATCGTCCGACACCTCCTACCAGCTCGACTTGGTCACGCCCGGCAGCTCGCCGGAGTGGGCGAGCTCCCGCACGCAGATGCGGCACAGGCCGAACTTGCGCAGGACGGCGCGCGGCCGCCCGCAGCGCTGGCAGCGCGTGTAGGCCTGCACCTTGAACTTCGGGGGGCGCTTCGCCTTGGCGATCAGCGACTTCTTGGCCATATAGCTGTCGTTACCTCCTCGGCCCCGCCGGTTCGCGGACCTCTCGCCGCGCCTGCCGGGAGCCGTCGTAAGCGGTCAGATCCCCCGCGTTCCGAGCTGGCCGGGCGTTGGGGGGCCGTGGGGGGAGCGAGCTCCCCCCACATGGATCGGGCCTGTCGGCGCGGCTCATCACTGGCTCCTGAACGGAAAGCCGAGCGCGCTCAAGAGCGCGCGGCCGGCCTCGTCAGACTCGGCGGTGGTCACCAGGGTGATGTCCATGCCGCGGACCTTCTCGATCGAGTCGTAGTCGACCTCGGGGAAGACCAGCTGCTCGGTCAGCCCGAGGGTGTAGTTGCCGTGCCCGTCGAAGCCCTTGGGCGCCAGCCCGCGGAAATCGCGGATGCGGGGCAGAGCGACCGACAGCAGCCGGTCGAGGAACTCCCACATACGGTCGCCACGCAGGGTGACCTTGGCCCCGATCGACTGGCCCTCGCGCACCTTGAACCCCGCGATCGACCGCTTGGCCTTGGTGACCAGCGGTTTCTGGCCGGTGATAGAGGTCAGGTCACGCAGGGCGCCGTCGAGCTGCCGAGACTCCCGGATGGCGTCCCCGACCCCCATGTTGACCACGATCTTCACGGGCCGGGGCACCTGCATGATGTTCTGGAGCCCAAGCTCCTGCCTGAGCCGCCCGCGCAGCTCGGTGTTGTAGCTCACCTTGAGCCGCGGGGGCGGGATCTCAGTTGTCGAGGTTGCCGTCGCCGTCTTCGCCATTCTCCTGGTCCCTCTAGAGCTTCGCGCCGCACTTGGCGCACACGCGGAGCTTGTTGCCTTCCTCCTCGCGGTGGGCCACTCGCGTCGGCTTGCCGCAGCCGGGGCAGACGAGCTGGACGTTCGAGGCGTCCAGCCATGCCTCCTTCTCGGTGATGCCGCCGGTCTGGCCACCGCGCTGGGTTGGCCGGATCTTCTCGTGCCGCTTCACGCGGTTGACGCCCTCGACCAGCACCCTGTTCTTCTGCGGGTCGACCTTGAGGACACGACCGGTGGCGGTGATGTCCTTGCCGGTCATGACCATGACCCTGTCGTCCTTACGGATCTTCATTGCGTAACACCCTCTTGGTGGTCAGGGCGGTGATCTACCCATCGGGGGGCTGCGCCTCCGGCTCCGCCCCCGAGCCCCCCAGCGCTCCGCTTCGCTCCGCGGAACTGGCCTCGCCCTTGGAGTGCAGGTTCACTACAGTACCTCCGGGGCAAGGCTGATGATCTTCATGAAGCGCTTGTCCCGTAGCTCGCGGCCGACCGGCCCGAAGATCCGCGTGCCACGCGGATTCTGCTGGTCGGTGAGGATCACGGCCGCGTTCTCGTCGAAGCGGATGTAGGAGCCGTCGGGCCGGCGCTTCTGCTTCTTGGTCCGGACGATGACCGCCTTGACCACTTCACCTTCTTTGACCGCGCCGCCGGGGATGGCGTCCTTCACCGTGGCGACGATGATGTCGCCGATGGAGGCGTAGCGCCGTCCGGAGCCGCCGAGCACGCGGATGCAGAGGATCTCCTTGGCACCGGTGTTGTCGGCGACCCTGAGTCGCGACTCCTGCTGAATCATCTACTCGGCCCTCTGCACGATCTCGGCCACCCGCCAGCGCTTGGTCGCCGACAGGGGACGGGTCTCGAACAGGCGGACGAGGTCGCCGACGCCGCACTCGTTGCGCTCGTCGTGGGCCTTGAGCTTGGCCGTCCGCCGGATCGTCTTGCCGTACAGGCGGTGCTGGCGCAGGTCCTCGACCTCCACCACCACCGTCTTGTCCATCTTGTTGGAGACGACCACGCCGACCCGCGTCTTGCGCTTGCCGCGCGCCCTGGAGGGCGCAGTGGTCGCCGCTTCCTGGTCCGCCATTCGTTGCTTCCTTCCTGTTCCTGACTAGGCTCCCGCCCGCCGGCCGAGCCGGCGCCGGGCCGGGGCCCGCACGGCCACGGTGGCCGGCAGCTCCTCCCCGGCCAGCTCGCGCTGGCGCATGACTGTGAGGATGCGAGCGATGTCCTTGCGCACCTCGCGCAGCCGGTGCGGGTTGTCGAGCTGGCCGGTGACGTTCTGGAAGCGCAGGTTGAACAGCTCTTCTTTGGCCTCGGTCAGCTTCGCGGCCAGCTCGTCGGCGTCCAGTTCGACCAGTTCCTTCACCTTCATGGCATCACGACTCCGCGTCCGCGCGCTTCACGAACTTGCACTTCACCGGCAGCTTGTTGGCGGCCAGGCGCATGGCCTCCTGCGCCGTCGCCTCGGGCACGCCGGAAAGCTCGAACATCACCCGGCCGGGCTTGACCACGGCCACCCACCACTCTGGCGAGCCCTTGCCCGAGCCCATGCGGGTCTCGGCGGGCTTCTTGGTGACGGGCCGGTCCGGGAAGACGTTGATCCAGACCTTGCCGCCACGGCGGATGTAACGGGTCATGGCGACGCGAGCGGCCTCGATCTGCCGGTTGGTGACCCAGGCCGGCTCCAGCGCCTGCAGCCCGTAGTCGCCGAAGGCGACGGTGGTGCCGCCCTTGGCCATGCCGCGGCGCGGCGGGCGGTGCTGCTTGCGGTGCTTTACACGCTTCGGGGTGAGCATCTGTCGCTAACTCTCCTCGCTAACCTCGGGGCGCGCCTGCTCGGGGCTGGCCTCGGCGCGCTCCTGCGCCTCGCTCGCGCCCCCTGACCTGGCCGGCCTGGCCCGCCTCGAGCCCTGCCCGCCCTGCCCGCGGCCGCCCTCGGCGCCGTTGCCGCCGCCACCACGGC
>JBKPDO010000387.1:0-3624 GCA_046727955.1 bacterium
GGCTCGCCGGCCTCGCCCCGGACGCCAGCATCATCCTGGGCGAGGCCGCCGGGGGGCTCCAGGCCACCCTCGATCAGGCCGGCATTCCCGTCACCGGGGACACCCTCCTCGCGTGGCTGGCCGGCGCGGCCTGGTACGCGGACGCCTTCGACCCCGAGCCGGTCGCCGTGCGGACGCGGCGGCTGGAGCGCGCCGAAGAGGTCGCCTGCGTCCTGCGCGACCGGCAGGCGGGAGGTGGCCGGTGACCACCCTGGCACGCGAGGTGGCCGCGCCGCGCGCGTGGACACTGGTGATCCTTTCGCCGAGCGGACGGGTGCGCAGCGCCAACGAGGACCACCGCGCCGGCCGCTGGTCGGTTACCCAGGAGCGGGCACTGTGGAAGAAGGCCGCCTTCTACGAGGCGATCCGCGCCAAGGCCCCACCGCTCGTCGAGGCCCACGTCGCGCTGACGATCCACCTGCGCAACTGGCGGCGCGCCGACCCGCAGAACTACCCGAGCGCGTCCAGCGTCAAGGGCCTGCTCGACGGCCTGGTGGCCGCCGGGGTCCTCCGCGACGACCGGTCACTGTACCTCCACCTCGACATGCCCATCCTCGCGCCGCAGGACGGCCAACTCCCGAGCGTCACCGCCGAGATCACCGAGGTGCTGCCGTGAACACCATCCCCGGCGTCACCTTCCGGCCGATCCAGCAGTGGCCCGGCCGGCGCACCCCGTGGGCCGAGCGGCGCACCACCTACCAGTTCAAGGCCGGCTGGTCCTCGACGCAGGAGCTGCTCGAGCGGGAGCTGCGGCTGCTGGACGCCCGCACCGTCGTGCTGCAGCTGGACCTGCCCGAGCGGAAGATCCGCCGCGACGGGCTGCCCTACGCTCACGCCCGCCCCGGCCACCCCGGCGTGATCCTCTCGTTCGAGTCCCGCCACGGGCCGCTGTCGTTCGCCAACGACACCTACCACGACTGGGAGATCAACCTCCGCACCATCGCGCTCACGCTGGAGGCGCTCCGCGCGGTCGACCGGTACGGCGCGACCAAGGGCGGCCAGCAGTACACCGGGTGGCAAGCCATCTCGCCGCCAGCGCCGGCCGCCGAGCCGATGACGGTCGAGCAGGCCGCCCGGTTCGTCGCCGAGCAGGCAACCGCCGGCGGCCTGGCCTTCAACATCGACGAGGTGCTCGGCGGATTCCTCCAGGACGCCTACCGCGCGGCCGCCCGGCGCCTGCATCCCGATGCCGGCGGCAGCCACGAGGCGTTCACGAGGTTGCAGGAGGCCAAGCGCGTCCTCGACCAGCACGGAGGAGGCGACCGATGATCGACGCCGCCCGCACCGACAAGGTCGCCGAGATCCTCGCCATCGGCCGCACCGCCAACCACGCGCCCGGCCGCACCGACGCTGAGCAGACCAAGAACCGCGCGATCGCCGACCAGGTCCTCGCCGGGATGCGCGAGTGCTGCGGCCGGCTCGGCCTCGAGATGGACGCCCGGACCGCCGCCGCGTACGCGCTCGGCGTCCTCCATGCGACCGACGAGCTGGACCCGCACCTTGGCGACTCGCCCTGCCTCAGCGGGCACCTGCTGCTGCTGTACTCCCGGGCCGCCATGCTCGCCGACCAGGAGGACCAGGGGAGCGGCCAATGAAGCACGGCACGCGCTCCGGGTACAGGTGTGGTTGCCGCTGTGAAGCCTGCCGCGCCGCCCAGGCTGCCTACATGGCGGACTACTACGCCCGGACCAAGCACACCCGCCCGGACAAGCTCGACCCGGCCAAGTGCGGCACCAAGACGCAGTACGACTACCGCCGCTGCCGCTGCGAGCGATGCCGCAAGGCCAATGCGGACTTCATGTGGCGGCTTCGCAACCGGGGCAACCCGGAGCTGCTCACGCAGCCACGGCGGGACCGCCGCCTCAAGACGCCCAAGGTGAACGCGGGGCTCCCGCTTGGGACGCGACTGGACGAGCGCGAGCAGGCGATCCTTGCGGGGCTGCTCCGGTGAGCGAGCGCGACCCGACGCTGCCCCGCCGCGACGTGGTCGAGGCCTGGAAGGAAGGGCCGCGGCTGTATGTGGCCGCCAAGGCGAGCCTCGGCAAGGGCACCGTCCCCGGCGCGGGCACCGGCGCGGGCCGCTGGGCGCCGCCGATCCCGATCAACGCGGGCGTCCACGACCTGATCACCGTGGCGGAGTGGCAGGTGCTGCAGCTCAACGGTCGTCTGCGCCTGGCGCTCGGCTACTCGCAGCGGGGCAGGCTCCACGACGCCTGCCCGTTCTGGGGCTGTGGTCGCTGGCGTGGTACGCCGCCGACGGCCGTGACGGCGTCATCCGCTGTGACAACCCCGACTGCTCGACCCCCGATGGCCGCCGGCCGGCCTGGCGCGGCCGCGCCGGCTGGCTGGAGCTGGCCGCGCTGCTGGCCGCAGGCGACGCGGCCGCCAACCTCGACCACCCTGACCACTCCACCCCGGCGCCAAGAAAGGAATCAGCATGACCTCCACCAGCCACGCCGCGCGGCCCGCGCGGGAGCGCTACCTGCACACCGGCGAGGTCGCCAAGATCCTGGACGCCTCGCCGAAGACGATCAGCCGGTGGGCGAAGGAAGGCAAGCTGCCGTGCGTGAAGACCCTCGGCGGACATCGCAGGTTCCCCGAGGACGAGATCCGCAGGATCGCCGCGGCGCTGCACGTGGCCGCCACGACCGGACCGGCCGCCCGATGAGCGCCGACACGACCACGCCCGCCGCCGAGGCCTTCGAGGGGTGGGTCGTCGTCCACCTGTTCGGGCGGCACACCGTCGCCGGGCGGGCCAGCGAGCAGAAGATCGCCGGCAAGGACTACCTCCGGCTCGACATCCCCGAGGTGGACGGCCGCCAGGCCCGGACCCTGTTCTACTCGCCGGACGCGGTCTACGACCTCGAGCCGGTCGACGAGGAGACCGCCCGCATGGTCGTCGCGATGCACCGGCCCGCCGAGCCGGTCACCGCGTGGACCGCCCGCCGCATGCTCGAGGACGCCGGCGGGGAGCAGCTCGCGCTCGTCGTCAGCCCGCCAGAGGAGTACGACCCCGACCCCCAGGACGACGACGAGGACGAGGAGCTGTACGCGCCGCCCAGCACGAGGCCGCCGTTCTGATGATCCCCGTCGACCAGACCAGCTTCGGCAAGCCGGAGGGCAACTGCCTCCAGGCCGCCCTCGCCTCCCTGCTCAAGCTGCCTCTGGACGAGGTCCCGCATGTCGTCCCCCACGACGACTGGTGGGACCGGCTCACCGCGTGGGCGCTCAGGCGGGGCTTCGAGCTGGTCCCGCTCGCCGCCGCGTGGACGCCGCGCGGCTACTACCTCGCCGCCGGCCCGGCCGCCCGGAGCCTTGAGCACGTCTGCGCGTACCGCGACGGCGCGCTCGCCCACGACCCGCACCCGGACCGCTCGGGCCTGCTCGAGGTCTCCGACCAGCTCATCGTCGTCCCGCTCGACCCGGCCCGGGTCGTCGCCGCCACCACCGCCGCCAATCCTACTGGACGATCCGATGCCTGACGAGCGCACCAACCCCTGGGTCGCGGCCGAGCACGGCTGGTCCCGGCCGGTCGCCGCGCCGCTGGAGCGGTGCGCGGAGCTGCTCGGCGTCACCGTCGACCGG
>JBKPDO010000388.1:0-19310 GCA_046727955.1 bacterium
GGACGGGGGTCGCTCATCGGCCCCATCGGCGCGGCGGGCGGCTCGGGCTCGAGGTCGCCCCGCTCACGCGGCTCCCGGCGCGGCAGCCGCTGTGGCGCCTCGCCCATCCGCGGCGATACGGCAGGACGCCGGCCCTCGGCAAGGCCGGGGCGCTCGGCAAGGCCGGGGCCCTCGGCGGGGGCCGGGCCGGCGGCCGCCGGGCGCGACGCTGGCCCGCGCTCCTCGATCACGTCAGCCTCGAGATCCTCCGCGCCGATCACCGGCCCGCCGGCCTCGGTGGGCTCGGACGAGACCTCGAATGGAGACGGAGGGGCAATGCCGGCCCCTTCGGTCTCGACGCCGGCCGACTCGACGCTGGCCGTCTCGGCGTTCGCCGCCTGGACGGCCTCGGCCGCCGCGCTGGCTTCCTCGGGTCCCTGGACGCTGCCGTTGCCGGTGCTCGCCTGCGTGGCCGGGTGGGGATGGCGCCGCAGCGGCGAGCCCGGGCCGCTCGGCGGGGACTCGAACCAGTCCGATCTGGCCTGCTCGAAGATCGGCAAGTGGTCGCCGCTCTGCCTCGCCGGCGCGCGGTTGGGCGGGGGCGCCAGCTCGGGCAGGCGACTGTCGCTGACCGGGGTCTCGCTGACCTGCGAGCGGATGGTGATGCTCGGCGGCAGCAGCACCAGCGCGGTGACCCCGCCGTACCAGGAGTGGCGCAGCTGCACCCGGACGCCATAGCGCTGCGCCAGCCGCCCCACCACGAACAGCCCGAGCATACGGGACAGGGCGAAATCGATCAGCGGCGGGTTGGCCAGCCGCTGGTTGGCCTCCACCAGCTCCTCGTCGCTCATGCCGAGGCCCCGGTCCTCGATCTCGAGCACGTAGCCGTTGGAGACCGGCTGCCCGGCCACCTGGACCTTCGTGCCCGGCGGCGAGAACGCGGTGGCGTTCTCGATCAGCTCGGCGAGCAGGTGCACCACGTCGGAGACCGCGTGCCCGGCCACCCCGATGTCGTCGATCGGCAGCAGCTCCACCCGCTGGTAGTCCTCCACCTCGGCCAGCGCGGCCCGCACGACGTCGACCAGCGGCACCGGCTGCGACCAGCGCCGCGGCGGCTCGGCACCGGACAGCACGATCAGGTCCTCGGCGTTGCGCCGCATGCGGGTGGCGAGGTGATCGAGCTTGAACAGGTTGTCCAGAGCGTCCGGGTCAGCCTCGTTCCGCTCGAGCTGGTCGATCAGCTCGAGCTGGCGGTCGACCAGGGCCTGGGAGCGGCGGGCGAGGTTCAGGAACATGTCCGCGATGGACTTGCGCAGCGCGGCCTGCTCGGTAGCCACCTGGACCGCCACCTGGTGCACCGAGTTGAAGGCGGCCGCCACCTGGCCGATCTCGTCCTTGGAGCTGACCGGCACCGGGCTGACGTGCTCGAGGGTGACCCGGTCCAGGTCCTGTGTCTCCTGCAGCCGCTCGACCACCCGCGGCAGGCGCTCGTCCGCGACCTCGTTGGCGACCCGCCGCAGCCGGCGCAGCGGGCTGACCATCGAGCGGGCGATCCCGAGCGACAGGCCAACAGTGACGACCAGGACCGCGAGCAGCGCGAGGCCAACGATCAGCGCCTGACGCTGAGCGGACTGCTTGACGTCGCGGGCGGTGGCGACCACGTCGCTGGACAGCCGCACCTCGACCTGACGGAGGAGGTTCAGTTTGTCGCCCATGACGCTGTACCACTCGCCAGGGTCGACCTTGAGGTCCGGGCTGTTCTCGCCCTTGATGGCGACGTCGCGGATGACCCTGGCCCGCTCGACGCTGGGGCCGACCACCGTGGAGGTCAGCAGGTTGCGCTGGGCGGGAGTGGCGAACCCGTTGAACTGGGCGCTCCACAGGTCCTCCGCCTCGACGTAGCGGGTGAACTGGTGGTACTGGAGCTGCGCCGCGTCGAAGTGGCCGGCTGAGAAGACCGCGTTCATGTAGGCGCGCTGCAGGTCGACGGCGTCCTTCAGACGCGACAGCGCCACGAAGGCGGAGACCGTCCGCAGCAGCTTCTCGTTGCCGCTGCCGACCGCGATCTCGGCGTTGACGCCCAGGATGTCCTGGATGATGTCGTCGTAAAGGGTCAGCGTGCCGGCGACGGTGATGTCCGGGTTCTGGTTGATCTCCTGGCGCTGGGCGTCCAGCTTGGCGAGCTCGCCGACGACGGCGCGCAGCTCCTGCCGCAGTTGCGGGTCGTAGCCGGAGAGGCGCAGCTTGCGGGCCTCGCGCGCGAACACGACCACCTGGCGGTCGACGTTCTCCCACTGCGCGGCCAGGTCACTGTAGCCGGTCGACTTGCCGCCGCCGACGTAGCCGG
Source organism: bacterium (assembly GCA_046727955.1). GTDB lineage: Bacteria > Actinomycetota > CALGFH01 > CALGFH01 > CALGFH01 > DASVXQ01. The sequence continues at coordinate 2,327 of JBKPDO010000388.1, forward strand.
CGGCGAGGCTACGCTCCTTCTGCAGCTCGTGCACGAGGGCGGTCAGCGTCACCGCGAATTGAGAGACGTTCTCCGCCCGCGACGCCTTTACGGCCTGGTTCACCCGCGAGCCGATGCCGATTGAGGACAGCACGATCACCGCCGCAAGTGGAACCAGGACAATCGCGGCGAGCTTCGATCGGATCGATAGATTTTGGAGCATCTGCTGCCCTTCCCTCGTCATCAGCTGGATGGCGCGCTCCCAAAGCCCGCTCCCGAGACCGGGAGCGGGCTCCCGCCGCCCGGGAGCGCATGTGGCTGCCTGCTCATCCTGCTGTTCCGTCGCAAAGAAGACCTGGGGGAGAGAACATCGCACTTTAACCAGCCGCTGCCCGGGTTGGCAAATGAAGCAGATTTTGTCTCGCTATTCCTCCTTGACAGGTTGGTAAGTCAGCGCAAAGCGGACACGACGCCCTGCCGATCCATTCGCCGGGTTTGCACCCAAGCCTGCCTATCTGGTCCAACCAGCTTGTCCGAGTAGGGCTAGCTGGGGCAGATAAGCAGAAAGAGGAGTTCCATGAACGGCGATGACGGTCGAGCGGATTCGGCACAGGCGCCCAGGCCGCGTGGGAGCAAGTGCTTTCCAGCACCTCCTGGGCACTGGTCGTTCGCGCATATCTTGGACCTTGTCGGCATACCCACCGAAACATAGGATCGGGCCGACACCGGCCTCATCGGGGCGCCGGCTCGCCGAGGAGGAGCTATGCGGCGCCGGATGCTCACCGCCGTCCTCGTCCCGCTCGTCTCAGTGATCGCCGTGGCAGCGGCAATGGTGGCGTCGGCTGGGCACGCCGCGGCCGCCGGGGCCGCCGGCTCCCGGGCCGCCGCCCCGCCGGTCCCACTGTTGGGCTGGACCGACTGTGGCGGCGGCTTTCAGTGCGCCAGCGCCGCCGTGCCCCCGGACTACGACCAGCCGGGCGGGCAGCAGATCTCGCTCGCGCTGATCCGCCTGCCGGCCGGCGACCCCGCACGCCGGATCGGCTCGGTGTTCCTCAACCCCGGCGGGCCCGGCGTGTCCGGCGTGGACTTTGTCCGCGCCGTGGGCCCGGCGCTGTTCTCCGACCAGGTGCGGGCGCGCTTTGACCTGGTCGGCTTCGACCCGCGCGGCATCGCCGCCAGCACCCCGCTGCGCTGCTTCGACACCTTCCAGCAGGCGCTCGGCGCGGTGGCGCCGTTCCCCTTCCCGGTGACCCCGGCCGAGGAGCGCACCTGGGTCGGCTTCGACCGCCAGCTCGCCGGCGCCTGCGCCCAACACGGCGGCGCCATCCAGGACCACATGGCGACCGCGGACGTCGCCCGTGACCTGGACCTGCTGCGCCAGGCCGTGGGGGACCAGCAGCTGACCTATGTCGGCTACTCCTACGGCTCCTACCTGGGCACGACCTACGCCAACCTGTTCCCCGACCGGGTGCGCTCGCTGGTGGTCGACAGCGTGATCGACCCGATCGCCTGAGCGACCGGCCGTGGCGACCAGGCCCGCCGCGTGCCGTTCGTTCACCACCCGGCTGCGCAGCGATCAGGGCAGCGAGCTGACCCTGCGCGGCTTCCTTGCCCTGTGCGACCGCGGCGGTGACAACTGCGCCTTCTCCCAGGGCGACCCGCGCAAGCGCTACGACGCCCTGGCGGCGCGCCTGCTCGCCCACCCGCTGGCGCTGCCCGACGGGCAGGGCGGCACGGTGGCCTACACCTACGCCGACCTGATTCGCGACACCCTCGGGGCCCTGCACGACCCGTCGACCCGTCGACCTGGCCCAGCTGCTACAGTTCCTGGACGCCATGAGCAGCCCGCCGGCGGCGGCCAGCGCCGCGCGCCAGCTGCGCGCGCGTCTTGGTCTTGGCGGCTTCCAGCAGGAGGACCACCCCAACGTGGTCGAGGGCTTCCCAGCAGTGGCGTGCTCCGACACCGAGAACCCGGACTCGGTCGAGGCCTGGGTGCGGGCGGCCGATCAGGCCGCCCACGCCAGTCCGCACTTCGGCAGGGTCTGGACCTGGACGTCGAGCATCTGTCAGCCCTGGCCCGGACACGACGCCGACCGCTACCTGGGCCCGTTCACGGCCCGCACGGCCAACCCGGTGCTGATCGTGGGCACCGTGGCCGACCCGGCCACGCCGTACCGGGGCGCGGTGACGCTGTCGCGGCTGCTGCCGAACTCACGGCTGCTCACCCTGGACGGCTGGGGCCACATCTCGGTCGTGGTCGGCTCCTCTTGCGTCGACGCGCGCGTGAACGCCTACCTGCTCACCGGCCAGGTCCCGCCGCGTGGCACGGTGTGCCAGCCGGACGTCATCCCGTTCGCCCAGCCGGCGTCGGCGCTGCGGGCAGCGGGCCGGCCAGCCGCGCATGCCGCGCTGATCCCACCGGTGCTGCGGCGGCCCGGCCTCTGAGTGGCTGAGCTCCCCAGGGAGCTTTCCAGGGTCGGCCCCCAGGATCGAGGCGGGCCATCCGGACGAGGCGGCCGGGGGTGCTACGATCGAGGTGCTTTCCCGGTCCGCCAGCCCAACCTGGAGGAACATGCTCGACGCTGACCATCCTCGTGAGGCGTGCAGCGTCTTCGGGGTATGGGCGTCCCGGGGAGCGCGTCGCCAATCTCGTCTACTACGGCCTGTACGCGCTCCAGCACCGCGGCCAGGAATCGGCCGGAATGGCCGTCGCCGACGGCCGCAGCCTCCTCGTCTACAAGGACATGGGCCTGTTGACATCCTCCGACGGCTGCAGCCGTCGGATTCCCGGTTCACGCCGCCTCTCCCCTGCGGGCATCAGCGGCGCGCTGCGGGCTTGCGGCCGACCGGCTCCGACGGGTCGCCCCGGACCCGCAAGGCACCGCCTGCGGAACTCGCCGGTTGGGTACTGCCCGACGCCGGCCTGCACCGGAGTCCTGGAGCACGGACGCCACCTTGGCGGTCCAGGCCGCCTTGGCGCCGTCCACGTCGAGCAGGTGCGGGTGGACCGTGGGGTCCACATGGCGGATGAGGAAGGCCGAGAAGCCGTCCCGGTCGGCCACCACCCCACAGGGGCAGCGGTGAGTCCGCTGGTTGAGGGGCTTCCTGACCACGTTGCCGCAGATGCAGGCCTGCGACAGCCGGGTCGTGGCCGTGTCGATGACCGCCACCTGCCCGTCGGCGCTTGCAGCCTTGCGGGACAGCATGGTGATCAACGACCCAGGTGCCCGGCGGCCGACGCTGCGGCCGTAGCGGCGCTGGAACGCCCGGTAGGACAGCTTCTCGGTGCGGATGGTGGTGCCCTGGCCGACGATGCGGTTGGCGAGGTTGCCATGTAACGACCGGCGATGGGCGGCCAGCCGCCGGTGCAGCTCCTGAATGGCCGTGGCGGTCTGGCGGGCCCGCCGGGACCGCCGCCAGGCGCAACGGCCGGTGCGATGTCGGCCCTGCTCGTCGAAGCAGGCGGGGCTGCCGGCGCGGTGCTGGCGGTCGAGCTTCCGCTGGAGCCGACGCAGCGCAGCCGCCTTGTCGTCCAGCTCGGCGCAAAAGGTCTCCTTCCAGGCGCCGGCATCGGCGACGACCGCGACAGTGGACGGGCCGACGTCCAGGCCGACCAGCCCGCTAGCGGTCTGGTAGCGCTTGAGGGGTTGGCCGTCCAGGACGAGCTGGGCCGCGAAGCTCCAGCGGCCGTGGACCCTGGTCCGCACGACCCGGCAGAACCGCAGCCTGCCCTCGCCGACATGCCAGGCGGCCCACCACTGGTACGGGTCGTCTCGGTCGAAGGCAAAGGGCAGCACCAAGCCCTTGCCCCACTGCAAGCCCGAACCGTCGGCGGCGATGCGCATCGCGCCTTGGAGGTCCTTACACGCCAGGCTGTGCAGGCCGTGGCCCTTGCCCTTGAACCGTGGCCTGCCCCGTCGGCCGAGCAGCCAGCGGTCGACCGCCTCGTAGGCCCGGGCCCCGAGCACCTGCGCCTCCTGCGCGAGCACGTGCTCGCGCAGCCAGCCCACCCGCAACCCCGAGGCGGCCGACATGAGCTGCCACCTGGTGAAGCCGTGCCGGTCGCGCAAGACCTGGAACGCGGCGGCCCGCTCCGGGTTCGACTTGCCAGCCACTCGGCGAGGCATGGCGGTCGCCGCCTGCCACTCGGGGTCGGCCCGCATCACCTTGGCGCGGTCCAGCGCCACCCGCAGGCAGGCGTTATACAGCAGCCGGGCGCACTCGAACCGACTGCCCACCATCCTGGTCTGGGCTGGGGTGGCCCGCAGCGGGATGGTCGCCGTGAAGGTCGGCGCGTCCTTGGGCCGCTCACGCGCCCGGCTCACCGCACCGCCCTCTGGTTCTCCACGTAGCGGCGAACGACCTCCAGGGGCGCGCCACCCACCGTGGACACAAACAACGACGGGCTCCACAGCACCGGCAGGCGCCGCAGCCGGGGGAACTCGATGCGGAGCAGCCAGGAGGACCGGCCCTTCAGCAGCCCGACGGACCTCGACAGCGGCACGGTCGGCGGGACCTCGGCCAGGAGGTGCACGTGGTCGGGCATCACCTCGACCTCGATGACCTCACCACCGACCTCGGCGGCCGCCTCGGCGATGATCGCCTTCAGCCGTTGGTCGATACCGCCTACCAACACCCGGCGGCGGTACTTCGCGGAGTACGCCGTCTTGTTGGTCGAGTGGTAGCGCATGACGCCGATCATCATCGCAGGCAGGTGCGACAGGCTCCCGGGCTTCGCCCGGGGCGGAGCCTTGACCCACGGCTAAAGCCGTGGGCTTGCGGCTCCGGCTCGGTCAATGACACTGTCGGAGCACGGCGGGCGGCTGTACGTGTCGGTGCAGGCGATCGTCGCCCACCAGCCCCCCACTCCGGCCGAGCCCGACGCCCGCTGCGGGATCGACCTTGGCATCGGCACCGAGTGGGCGGTCATCGCCCACCAGGACGACACGATCGAGCGCATCGCCCACCCCGCACCGTGGGCCGAACTCCACACCCAGCAGCGCCGGGTCGCCCGGCAACTGTCGCGCCGCATCGTCGGCTCCCACGGCCACCGTCACGCGAACGCCAAGCGGGCGGCGCTGGACCGGCGGGCGGCCAACCTGCGCACCAACCAGATCCACACCCTCACCACGACCCTGGCACGCCGCTATGGGACGGTCGTGGTCGAGGACCTCGACATCGCCGCGATGGGCCGGGGCATGGGCCGCCGCGTGTTCCGGCGCACCGTCGCCCAGGCCGGGATCGGCAAGGTCCGCCCGACCCTGGCCTACAAGTGCCCGGCGGGCGGCGGCGAGCTGGTGGTGGCCGACCGCTGGTTCGCCTCGTCGAAGCTCCATCATGGCTGTGGCGGCTACCTGGCCGATCTCCAACTCGGCCGGCGGGCGTGGGTGTGCCCTGGGTGCGGCGTGCTGGTGGACCGCAACGCCAACGCGGCGTTGAACCTTCGTGACTGGACCGAGCCGGTCGATGTCGATGGCGACCGGGATGTCCAGCGGGGTGGAGTTGCCGCCCCGGTGCCGTGCGTGGGTGACCACGGCGGGCAGGCCCACGCTCAGCGTGACACGTGCGAGGCCCCAGAAGACCACCGCGAGGTGGCGGGGGCCACTGACGCCAGAACCAAACCTCAACCTCGGTTGAGAGGTGGAACCCCGAGCAGGGGTACCAGCTCTGTGAGCGTTTGTGAGCGCTCCCAGAGCTGGTAACGGGCTGATGAAGAACCGCTTTGGGGGCCCCCGGGGCAGCAAGGGAAATAAGCACCGTGACCGTGATCGCCCACCGGGTGCTCTTGCCCACGGGCTGTCAGGAGATCGTCGCCTGATTGGCATGGAGCACCACCGCACCACCGACCTTGGGAGCGTTCCAATGCCTGCAGCCGACGAGACCACCACGCGTCTGGTTCGTGCCCGCGAGCTTGCCGACGACTGCCCCGCCGGGCTCGCCAGCGAGCTGGCCGTGACCGGCTCGGTCGCCGCCGGCTCGCCGATGAGGATTCCGACCTCGAGCTGCGTCTATGGTCCCCGACGATTCCACCGCTTGAGGACCGGCTGGCGTGGCTGCGCGGCGTCGGCGCCAGCCAGGTGGTGGTCGATGCCGAGCCGATCGCGGACGGTTCGGTCTGGGACCACCTTCCGGTATCACGAGTTCTGGGGTTGAGGCCGGCTGGTAGGCGATCTAGGAATTCGATCGGCTGCTTGCCGCGATGCTTGCCGGCCAGATCACCGACCACGACCGGCTGGTCGTCGGCTGGCCGTCCGTGACGCTGCCGTGCTCCGCAGCACCGGCCGGCTCGCGGCCTGGCGGCAGCAGCTTGCCAACTACCCCAACCGCTCGCCCACATGCTGATCCGCGGGGCGGTGCTGGAGCCGTGGACCTTCCCGCACTTGGTGGATGCCCGCTGGGCGCTTGCCCGCCGCCGCGACCTCTTACCGCTGGCCGAGCGGCTGGTCAGCGACCTGCACGGCCTGCTCCGCGTGCTGTATGCCGTCAACCACGTCTGGAAGCCGGAATGGAAGTGGCTGGCGGCTGAGACCGGCGGCCTCCAGCACCGGCCAGCACGGCTGCTCGACCGCATCAATGCGGTGCTGGTGGGGACCGATCCTGCCTTGGCGGTGCGCAACCTGTTGCAGCTGGCCCTGGACACCTGGACCTGTTACCGGGGCTCGCAGAAGTCGCCAGCACCCGAGCGATCATCCAACAAAGCCTGGCGCGCCATCCCCAACACCACCGGGCGGATGGAATCATCCAGTAAGCCGCAGACCCCGAGGCAGCATGACGCGGTTCTCATCGTCTCGCGATGCTCACCATCCATACGGCCTTCAGGTAGCAGTGTGTCGGCGCGGCGTCCACATGATCGACCGGGTGCGGTGCTACGATCGGAGGGCTTCCCTCGCCTGCTCGGCCTTGGCCAGGAGGACTATGCTCGACGCCGACCATCCACGCGAGGCGTGCGGGGTTTTTGGGGTTTGGGCTCCCGGGGAGCCGGTGGCCAACCTGGTGTTCTATGGCCTGTATGCCCTGCAGCACCGCGGCCAGGAGTCGGCCGGAATGGCCGTCGCCGACGGCCGCAGCCTCCTCGTCTACAAGGACATGGGCCTGGTGAGCCAGGTCTTCGACGAACCGACCCTTGCGACCCTCCAGGGCCACCTGGCCATCGGCCACACCCGCTACTCCACGACCGGTGGCTCCCGCTGGGAAAACGCGCAGCCCGTCTTCAAGACCAACGCCAATGGCAGCGGGATCGTCGTGGCCCACAACGGCAACCTGACCAACACGGCCGCGCTGGCCGCCGAGCTGGGCGGGCCGGCCGTAGCGGGCGCCGGCGCCAGCAGCGACACGGACGTGATCGCGGAGTTGCTCGCCCGTGAGGCCGACCTCTCGCTCGAAGAAGCGATCGTGCGCACTATGCCTCGCCTGGAAGGGGCCTTCTCGCTGGTGATCATGGACGAGCGGACCCTCTACGGGGTGCGCGACCCGCATGGGGTGCGCCCGCTCTGTGTCGGCAAGCTGCCAGGCGGCTGGGTGATCGCCTCCGAGACGGCCGCCCTCGACATCGTCGGCGCCACCTTGGTCCGCGAGGTTGATCCCGGTGAGATGGTGGCCATCGACGAGCAGGGCCTGCGCTCGCGCCGCTTCGCGCCGGCCACCCCGCACCTGTGCGTGTTCGAGTACGTATACCTGGCACGGGCCGACTCTACCCTAGCGGGACGGAGCGTCCACCAGGTCCGGCGCGCGCTTGGGGTCGCCCTGGCCAGGGAGGCGCCGGTCGATGCCGACCTGGTGATTCCCGTGCCCGACACGGCCATAAGCGCGGCCGGCGGCTACGCCGAGGCGAGCGGAATCCCTTACGGCGAGGGGCTGATGAAGAACCGCTACGTCGGCCGGACCTTCATCCAGCCGAGCCAGACCATGCGCCAGCTCGGCATCCGGATCAAGCTCAACCCCCTCCGGGAGGCAATCGATCGGCGGCGGCTGGTGGTAGTCGACGACTCGATCGTCCGCGGTAACACCACCAAGGCAATCGTGCACATGCTCCGCGAGGCGGGCGCCCGCGAGGTGCACGTCCGTATCACCTCACCGCCGGTGCGCTGGCCGTGTTTCTACGGTATAGACATGCCGACCCGCGGTGAGCTGATCGCCAGCGACCTGCTCAGCGACGAGATCGCCGCCTACATCGGCGCCGACTCGCTCGCCTACCTCTCGCTGGAGGCGCTCGTGGCCGCCGCGCGGGAGGGCGGCAAGGGGCTGTGCAGCGCCTGCTTCACCGGCGCCTACCCGATCCCGGTCGACGTCACGCTCCAGGACAAGGCCCTCCTCGACGGCGTCCTGCCATCCCCCGGACCATGAGCGGGGACCGGCCGAACCGCAGGCCCCTCACCTACGCGGCGACCGGGGTCGACGTGGAGGCGGCCAACAAGGCGGTCGCGCTAGTGCGGGCGGCGGTGGAGTCCACCCACGGCGCGCAGGTGCTGGGCGGCTTCGGCGGCTTCGCCGGCCTGCTCGCCCTGGACTCCAGCCGCTACCGCGAGCCGGTGCTGGCCAGCTCGGCCGACGGCGTGGGCACCAAGCTGCTGGTCGCCCAGGCGCTCGACCGCCACCACACCGTCGGCGTCGACCTGGTCGCGATGGTGGTGGACGATCTCGTCGTGACCGGGGCCGAGCCCCTGTTCGTGCTGGACTACCTGGCCATCGGGCGGCTGCTGCCCGAGCGCGTGGCCGCGATCGTCGAGGGTGTGGCAGAGGGCTGCCGCCGAGCCCGCTGCGCCCTGCTCGGCGGCGAGACCGCCGAGCACCCGGACGCGATGGAGCCCGACGCCTACGACCTCGCGGGCTTCGGCGTCGGCGTGGTCGAGCGCGACCGCATGCTCGGCTCCCACCTGGTCCGGCCGGGCGACGCGCTGCTGGCGCTCGGCTCCTCCGGCCTGCACTCCAATGGCTACTCCCTGGTCAGGCGGGTGCTCGAGCGGGCCGGGATCGGCTACGACCAGGTGCTGCCGGAGCTGGGCCGGACCGTCGGCGAGGAGTTGCTCGAGCCCAGCAGGATCTACGCGCCGCACCTGGTCGACCTGCTCGCGGTGGGCGTCGAGCTGCACGCGCTCTGCCACGTGACCGGCGGCGGCCTGCCGGGGAACCTCCCGCGCTGCCTGCCGGCGGGGCTGGTCGGGCTGGTGGACTGGTCGTCCTGGACGGTGCCGCCGATCTTCCGGCTGATCGGCCAGCTCGGCCCGGTGGCGGACGACGAGCTGGCGCGCGCCACCAACCTCGGCATCGGCATGGTCGCGGTGCTGCCGGCGGAGGAGGTCGAGCGCGCCGGCTCGTTCCTCACCGCCCGCGGCATCCCCCCCTGGGTGATGGGCGAGGTCAGCGCGGCGGGCTGAGGTTCGGGAGCACCCCCAGCAGCTTCACCCGCGAGACCTCGCGCATGCGCTGCTCGGCCATCCGGTCGGCCGCCTCGCTGGTCGGGATGCCCTGGTCCCTGGCGCGCTGGAAGACCAGCCGCAGGTTGTCGAAGACCCGCTCCACGCCTGCCTTGGCCCGCTCGGCGTTGTAGCCGCGCAGCTCGTCGGAGACGTTGATGAGGCCGCCGGCGTTGATCACGTAGTCGGGCGCATAGAGGATGCCGAGGTCACCGAGGATGCGGCCGTGCTCGGGAAGGGCCAGCACGTTGTTGGCCGAGCCGGCCACGGCGGCGCACGACAGCTCCGGCAGGGTGTCGTCGTTCACGACGGCGCCCATCGCGCACGGCGCGAAGATGTCGCAGGTGACCGCGTGCACCTTGTAGGGGTCGGCGGTGTCGGCGCCGAAGTCGTTGACCGCCCGCGCCACGTTGTCGAGGTCCACGTCGGCCACAGTGAGGCGGGCGCCGGCCTCGCTCAGCAGGCGGCAGAGCTTGTGGCCGACCTTGCCAACGCCCTGTACTACCACGTGGCGGCCGGCCAGGTCAGGGTCCCGCCACAGCTCCGTGGCGACCGCCTGCATGCCTTTGAAGACGCCGTAGGCGGTGTTGATCGACGGGTCGCCGCCACCGCCGTTGAGCATCGAGCGACCCGTGACGAAGCGGGTCTCGCGCGCCACCACGTCCATGTCCGCGCTGAAGGTGCCGATGTCCTCGGCGGTGATGTAGCGCCCGCCCAGGCTCTCCACCAGGCGTCCGTGGGCGCGCAGCAACGCCTCGGACTTACTGCGCTTGGGATCGCCGATTATCACCGCCTTGCCCCCGCCGAGGTCGAGCCCGGCCGCGGCGGCCTTGTAGCTCATGCCGCGCGCCAGCCGGAGCACGTCGCGGAGCGCATCGTCCTCGGAGGCGTAGGGGTAGAAGCGGGTGCCGCCAAGCGCCGGACCGAGCGCGGTCGAGTGGATGGCGATGATGGCCTTGAGGCCAGAGGCTGGGTCGTGGTTATAGACGACCTGCTCGAACTCGCCACCCATGAGGTCGAAAGCTCCCATGGATGACCCTCCTCGACAGGCCCCGACGGGGTTCACCGCCGGAGCGGCATCGTTGCCGGCTCTGGGGTAGCCCAGCCGCACCGCCAAGCTATCACAGGGGGCGCCGTACCAACGCAACTACAGCGGGGCGAAGGCTCGGGCCTATACCTGACGGATCGGCAGGAGAGCGATCGCTGTAGTTACGTTGGCGCGGCGCCCCCTCGAAGAACGTGCCCGCGTACTGTGCAAACGCCGGATTCGAGAGGATAGTCCCGACGGGCGCCCGAGGCGCTGGCCTTTCGCGTGCCTATACTCATCCGGCATGGAGGGTCACACGGCAGCAGCCTACCTGCGGGTTTACCAGCCGCTGGCGGCCTTCTCGGCGCGCGAGCGGTCGCACTGGGCCGCCTACCTGGAGGCGGGCCGCTCCCTCCCCGCGAGCGTCGTGGTCGTCCAGGAGGAGCGCCGGGGGCTGGCGCGCGCGCTCGGGCTGGCGGTGAAGGACGAGCCGGAGCACGCGCTGGTGCAACGGGTCGGGGGGACCGCCTACGTCTGCCCACTGCGCACCAAGCTGCGCACGCTGGAGTCCCTGGTGGCCTTCCACGAGTCGCTGCCGGACGGGGTGGCAGAGGCCTTCGTCGCCCGGCGCGACGTCGAGCAGGCGGCCCGCGCGCTGCAGCGCCTGCGTCACGACCAGCCCGGCTGGCAGAGCCACATCCAGCAGGCGGTGTGGCACGTGCCGTTGCCGTGGTTCGCGCTGTTCGACGCGGGCGACCGCAAGCTCGCGCCCGCACGCTCCGCCGAGCCGGCTGCCCTCACCTACGACACCGGCATGCAGAAGGCGATCGCCCGGCTCTCCAGAGCGCTCGGCGTGCTGCGCGAGCTGATGGAGGACACTGAGATGGTGGAGGCGGTCGAGGCATTGCTAGAGTGGCTGCATGGCTTTGATCCCGATAGTCTGGTCCAACTCGACTATGGGGGGCTAACGAGAATCATCCCGTTCGGCGACTTGGTGGAGGACCACTCGGTCGCCGAGGTCTGGGAGGCCCTCGAAGCCCTGGAGGAAGGTGACCTGGAGCGTTCCACCGAGTTATATGGCCTGCTCAGCGAGCGCTGGTCAGTGGTGCGCGGACGGGAAGCCAGCAATTGATGCCTCCGCCCGTTTTGCTCAAGACCGGTCAGGGACTTGCCGATAGTCCTAGTAGGCGGGGGGAGAAATAGCCCTAAGTTGCTATGGTCTGTCCCATTCGACGCCTCTAGGATGATCAGGATCTCCGCGAGAATCCGGACCCGCGGGGAGCGTTCCTAAGGTGAGGTGGCAACTATGTCCGCCAGTCGTAACACACAGAACACGCCTGCGCCCGAGGCGCTGCTCACCCCGGCTGAGGTCGCCGCGCTGTTCCGCGTCGACCCCAAGACCGTGACCAGGTGGGCGAAGGCTGGGAAGCTGTCCAGCATCCGCACCCTCGGGGGGCACCGTCGGTACCGCGAGACCGAGGTGCGCCAGCTGCTCCGCGGCGTCGAAGCGGGTAGCTGACTCCCGAGTCGCATGACCCGGCTGTGGAGGGGGGCCGGGCAATCGGAAGCCGTCTCGTGACGAGACGCCGCTCCGACCCGCCCCCACAGCCGGGCACTTCCATAATCGAGCGCGACCCGGTCCCCTCACGGTCCCCACCGTGACAGGGATGGCGGGCGGCGTCCCTCTGGCCGCGCGACCCTACCTGGTCCCTTCCGGGCATGGTTGACGAGCCGACCGGCACGTCCGGCACCGCCGACCTCCGGCCTGCACCGATCCGCGCACCCGCTGTTGCTTGACGCCTACGAGCCGATTTGCATTTTCCTGCCTGGATGTGCGTGACTTGCGCACTGCCGGCCGGGACCTCGGCTTAGTAGTGCTGACTTTGGGGCGAGCCAGGCCTGATGCCGGGGGGGAGTTCGTCATGGGGGCCGACGCCGGCAATCACAGAGATCAACAGCAGCGCGAGCTGGAGGAGATCCGCCGCTCGTTCCAGGAGATCGGGGCCAAGATGGGCTCGGTGTTCGAGCCCGCCCAGCCCAACGGCGGCAACGCCGGCCAACCGGCGCTACCGCCACCGGCCACTCCTGTCCCCCAGGCGCCGACCCCTCCTGTCCACCAGGCGCCGGCCAAGGGCCGACCGACCTGGATGCTGGCCCTGGCAGCGGCGGCCTGCCTGCTTATCAGCGGGGGGCTCGGCTACCTGCTGCACCGCCCGACGGCCGGCCCCACCTGGCCGACCGTCACCTCGATCGTCACCCGTACGGCGCCCGCGCCGAAGGCGAGGGCTGTGGCCCCGCCGGCCTGCCTGCAGACCGCCCAGCGGGCCGACGAGATGATCGATCTGTTCACCAGGAACGTTCGTGACCGACGCCTGAGCCTGGCCCTGAAGGCCTACACCGAAGCCAGCCAGGCCTGCCGTAAGGAGGCAACGCCCTGATGCGCATCTTGCCCTCGATCCGCGTCCTGCCCGCTGTGCTCGGGCTGACGGTGCTCGCGCTCATGCCAGCCGCGTGGGCGGCCGAGACGCTGATCCTCACCTGCCATACCTGCGACAAGGTGGTAGCGACTGGCAAGGGTCTGCCCGCCAACGCCACGGTTCGTCTCACCCTCACCGATGTGGCCACCGGGCAGCAGCTGGTGCAGCCGCTGGCGGTCCAGACCGACGCCCAGGGCGCCTTCGTCAAGACGATCCCGGTCGACCTGTTCAAGCATCCGTCGGTCGAGTCGAGCGTGTGGACGGACAACGGCTCGGTGCTGGTGGTCGCGGCCCACAACCGCTTCAACGCCCCTTGCAAGGACGGCAAGATGATGCCGATGGGCCACGACATGGGCATGGGCGGCATGGAGGGCCATCTGGCCTTCACCGGCACGCAAGCGCCGCGGCTGGTCGGCCTCGGGTTCGGCCTGCTGACGGCTGGGGCCGCCCTGCTGTTCGCGGTCAGGCGCCGGTCCAGCCGCGCCTAGGCGCTTGCGGAATCGGGATCGACAAGAGGGTTTGTCTATGCTGCGGCGGTCGGTCTGACGGACCGCGGGTCCTTGGTTGCTCTCGTCCTGACGACCGATCGCCCGCTGCGGTGACCTATCACGGCTCACGGCGTGGCCGCTCGGCGGTCCGAGGCTGGCCTCACTGGAAGCCTGCTGAAACGGTGACCGGGGTGCGTGTCAGGCGGCACCGGGCCTCACCTCTCAACAGGGTGGAGCCGAGGCAGTCGCGCCAGCGCCCCCTGGAGTGAAGGTGAAGCGGTGGCCGGCTGAACGTCGGCCACCGCTCCGATCGGCAGGGATCTCGAAAATTAATAGCCGGCATACCCCTTGATGTAGGCCTGCGCCTTGGACCAGGCGTTGGAGCCGACCATCTTGCCCAGCATCCGCCCGTGTATGTCGCCGCTGTAGAAGTGGATGCCGCCGTAGCGACGCGACCAGCCGGCCTCGTCGGCCGCTGCGGTGAAGGTCGACCATGACAGGGTCACGTCCGCGGCCGGGGCGCCTGGCTCGATCTTCAACGAGCCCGCCGGGATCGTGACCGAGGCGTTAAACGCGTCGCTGCCGGTGAATGCGGCGAGGACCTGCGAGCCGGCTCCGCTGAAGGTGGAATGCCCCGACACGTACTCTGGGAACGGCGGCGTCACCACCGTGAGCGCCTGATAGGGCATCCACTGCTCGGCCGGGACCAAGCCATAGCTCGGGGTGGCACCAGGGCCGAGCCAGGAGTTGATCAGCTGGCCTTTGTAGCGCTCCCGGATCGCGGTGATCGGCCGGACGAAGTCCCACTTGTATTTCTCCGCCCAGGCCGCGACGCTCGAGTCCAGCAGCGCGTTGCCCAGCGTGAAGAACATCTTCGCGTCAGTGTCGACGCTGTTGCCCCGCTTACGGGACAGGGCCTGGGCGAACACCGCCATGTGGCCGGGCGGGAACTCCGAGTGCGGCCCGTCGGCCCAGTACTCGGCCTTGGCCTTCTTGACGTCGTCGAGGTTGCTGGTGTCGGCCAGCGCCGTATCGATGTCGGTGGTGCTGTAGGTGCCGTCCGGGTTCTTTGGCGGACCAGGCACCTTGTATTGGATCGCGGAGAGCGACGCGAACGGGGTAATCTTGCCCCATTGTGGGGTGAGCGGCTTCTGGATAGTATAGTTCGGCGGGTCGCAGTTGTTCCCCTGGGGCGGGATGGGCGGCATGCCGTTGGCCACGCCGGTGGCGGTCAGCACGCACAGCGGCTGCCAGTGCCACTGGCCGTCCACGGGGTCCAGCGTGTTCCAGGTGTTCTTCGGCGTGTAGCACGTGGGCGTGGGAGTGGGTGTGCAGGCAGGGTCTGGGTAGCTGACCGTGTCGTCGGTGGTCTCCGGCGTGCCCTTGGTGTCCAAGGTCTGGTTGGCGCCGTCGCTGTGCCGGAAGGTGAGGACCGCATAGGCGGCCTTGTTACCGACCCCTTGGGGGGTGCTGACCACGGTGGAGGGGTTGGCGGGGTTGAAGTCCCCCAGGTCGTTGGGGTCATACAACAGCTCCGCCATCTGGGCGTCGAAGTCGGCCTTGCGAGCGGGGAACAGGTCCAGCAGCACCCGGTAGGCAGCGTAGCTGATCGCCTTGTTCTTGTTGTCGAGGGTAATGCTGGCCTTGGCCTGCTGGGACGGGCCGTCCGGGCGGGTGACCTTGGCGACCGGGTCATAGGCCGCCCACGCGTCGTAGGTGGCGGTATGAAGCACACCGAGGACACGGGCGGTGACGGTCGGGCCGGTGGCTGCAGGGTTCGCCCGAATCGCCTGCAGCAGCTCCTCGTCCCACTTGAGGATCACGTTGTCGTTGATGCTGGGCGGATAGCCGTTGATCGGCCAGAACGTCTGCGGCGTGTCCGGGTCGTCCGGTGGCACAGCCAGCGCCCGACCGGCGACGGACAGGGCAAAGACAGTGGACATGACCAAGGCCGCGACCACCAGCAGGGTCGTCGCCAGCTTGTACTTCATCAACCCCCAGCCTTTCTGCAGGTACGCCAAGGCCGCTTCATGGCCACGGACTCGCCGCTCGGCTGGAGGTCTCTAGGCTCGTGCCTGCACCGCTGTGCTCGCGCGCCGCGTGACCGGTTTGGAAGGGACGATGGCCTTGCTCCACATCCGACGGATTGAGGCGATCCACGAAGTCCAACATGAGAACGCCGAAGCGGGAATCTAACCGAAACACGCGCGGATAGCCAAATCCCTTCGTATACCGGCGGGAATCCGCGGCAAGGCGGCCCACCTTCGGCAACGGTGCAGCCGCGACGTACAACAACGTAGGCTCCCGAGCTTGCTGGCTCGGGAACCTACGCCTGCCGACTGCGCGGCGTCTCGACGCTCCAGACGCCGTCAGCTAGTGAGCCCGACGATCAGACGACATTGATATTGATGTTCCGCTGGTCCGTATCCGTCGCGAGGGTTTCTAGCGTCGTTGGGTCCACCACCGTCAAGGTTGCGGTGGCCAGCGCGGTCCCCGCGTCGAACCCCTCACCAAAGATGGTGACGGCGGCCTCATGCGTCTGTCCGTCACAGACGACACTATTGGGACCCGAGCCGAACGCGACTGGGTACGGCGTTTCCGGGGGGGATTGCGTCACCTCGACCACGACCCCTCCGGCCCCGCCAGTGCACGTGACCCGCAACCCAACGTGAAGGATGGAGCCTTGAATGTCGTACTGAGCGTTCGGTTCGATGGACACGTCAGCAGACGCTGATTGGGCTGCAGCAACACCCGCAGACAACAGCGCCAGCGGCAAGGCGACCGCGGCAGCGCAGAGTAGGACGAGCAAGTGAATCCGCTTCATGATCTGGCCTTCCTCCTGGAACCGGATCGACCCCTCTCAGGCCGATACTGACCGCTGAACCCAACTACCCCGGGGACGGCGATGTCCCTACCCGCCGTCATACCCGGCAAACGTGCGATCTTCGGAGAAAGAAACAACATGCCTGGTGAAGCCGGATATCGACAAAGCTCGGCAGAACTACCTACCAATTGCTGGTTTCGACCGGTGTCGAGTCGCCTTCTGCTGTTGAGCTGGGAAATCGTGCTTCTGTGATGCTTGGGTGGACGGGGCGATGCCGCTAGGCCAGGACCGCCACCAGCTGTCCCCGCCAGCGCTGTTCGCCGACCTGGCCCGCCAGAGCGGCGGGCACCCGTCGGTGCCGTGCGAGGTGATTGCCAGCGTGATGGTGCGCCTACTGAGTGCTGCGGATTTTCCGCCGGCCTGGACGTGCAGAAAGGCGGGAGTTACCTGCCTTGCTTCCCGGCCCTGGCTTCGATCAGCCGTGGGGCCTGAGCTGCGAAATCACATCGCGGTGACGCTCCGATAAAGGCCGGGAGGTGCGAGTGCCTTCGCACTCGCGCCATACCTCCCGTCAGTTCGCTCGTCCTGGCGGCCGGGTAGGATCAGCAGCCATGCGTATCCGGTTGGCACTCATCGCCTTCCTCGCGCTGGCCGCTGGCGCCTGTGCCACGCCGCGGGACGGTGCGGGGCGGACGGCCGCCGCGGCCCCGACCGGCCCGGCCGCCGCCCCGGCAGACGCCGCCCCGGCCCCCGCCGCTGCCACCACCGCCCTGAAG
>JBKPDO010000389.1:0-2232 GCA_046727955.1 bacterium
GAAGGGCCCACAGCGCGGCTCCCAGCGTCCGACTAGCCTCCGGCCTCACCAGGGCCAAGGAGCAACGACGTCAGCGGGCGACCACGCCCGATTTTCACCCCGGAACGGGCCTCCCCGCAGGGAGATCGAAGACTAGCCTGCGTTCTTTCGGCTTCTGCTTTGCGTGGCCGATGGTCCTGGCTCGGCGATGAAGACGGCACGCATCGGGGCCATCGACCGCCATTCCTCGCCGGCCGCTATGTCGGGCCGGGTCTGCTGTGGCTCGGCGAGCTCACCCGGTCGGCCAGGAACTCCTCCCAGGTCCGGCGGCCCACAGCCCGGTCCGGGGCCAGGGTCGCGCCAGCCCGGACCGCGCGGGCGGCCTTGCCGGGCAGCCGGACCGGCAGGATCGGTCGGTGCTTGCGACGAGCCCGCAGGTACCCGCGGAGCAGCTCAGTCATCGCGTAGACCCGCGGCCCGCCCATGTCGGGCACCAGGCCGGCCGGCGTGCCAAGCGCGAGTTCCACCAGCCGGGCCGCCACCTCCCCGGCGTCGATCGGCTGGAATCGGAACCCGGCCGGGACCGGCAGCACCGGTAGCCTGGCCATCTGCTGCGCGGTCAGCAAGATCCCGTCATGGAACTGGGTGGCGCGCAGCGTCGTCCATGGCAGGCCGGAGTCGGCCACCACCCGCTCTGCGGCCAGCTTGGCGGCGAAGTAGCCGAACATGGCGCGGTCGATGGCGCTGGCGACCGGGATCCGGTCGGCCCCGACGACCGAGATGTACACCAGGTGCTGCGCCCCGGCCCGCGACGCGGCTTGTACCAAGTGCCGTGCCTTGTCCTCGTCGCCCTTGGCGCTGCCCGCCAAATGCACGATGGTCTCGGTTCCCTTGACCGCGGCTTGGATCCCCTCGCCCGTGGCCAGGTCACCGGTCACGAACTCGATACCCTGCTCGCTCTCGCGGCTGCGCCGGCTGAGCACTCGGACGTCACACCCGGCGTCGCGCAGCAGCGGGGCGACGAGCCGCCCCAGGGTGCCAGTGCCGCCGGTGACCAGGATGGGTGACGCCATGGCTTCCTCCTAATCCCATGAGCCGTCCGGCGAAGGCCAGTTCCGGCTCGCCCGCGAGAACTGATCATCGCGTGTCTCCTTGTTACAACGGTGGTGTGCTGCGGGTCACTTGTATGACACCTGGCAATCCGAGGATGTGACCGATGGACGAGGACCAGTGGCTGGCGGATCGCTTCGAGGAGCACCGGACCCATCTGCGGGCGGTGGCCTACCGGATGCTGGGCTCGCTGACCGAGGCCGACGACGCCGTCCAAGACACCTGGTTGCACCTAAACCGGTCGGGGGCGGGCGAGGTGGACAACCTCGGCGGCTGGCTGACGACCATCCTCGCCCGGGTGTGCCTGAACATGCTGCGCTCGCGCAACCGCCGGCGCGAGGAATCCCTCGGGGTGCACCTGCCCGACCCCCTCATCAGCCCAGAGGGGGACCTCCGGCCGGAGGAGGAGGCGTTGCTGGCCGACTCGGTCGGCCTTGCTCTGCTCGTCGTGCTCGACACCCTGGCCCCCGCCGAGCGGCTGGCGTTCGTGCTCCATGACATGTTCGAGCTGCCGTTCGAGGAGATCGCCCCCATGGTCGGCCGGACCCCCGCGGCGGCCAGGCAGCTTGCCAGCAGGGCGCGACGCCGCCTGAAGAGCGCCGATGTCCCGGCTCCCGACCCCGATCTGGCTCGCCAGCGAGCGGTGGTCGACGCCTTCTTCGCGGCAGCACGCGGCGGCGATTTTGACGCGCTCGTCGCGCTGCTCGATCCCGACGTCGTGCTACGGATCGACGCCGGCGCTGGGCACCCCGCAGCCTCCAAGATAATCCGCGGCGCGGCCGCCGTCGCCAGGCAGGCACAACGCGGGCTCGCGCCCGCCCTGCAGGCCGTACACCTGCGCCCCGCGCTGGTCAACGGCACAGCCGGAGTGGTGGTCACCCTGCGTGGACAGCCCATCACCGTGATGGGCTTCACCGTCACCGACGGCAAGATCGCCGAGATCGACTCGATCGCCGACCCCGAACGCGTCCGCAAGATCGCCACAGCCGTTCTTAGTACTGACGTATGGAAGTTCGTGCGTGGTCAGGAGCCGGCTGGTGGGAGGTGCTCCTGCCAGGCGCTGGGGTCGGCGAGGTACAGCCCGCAGGCGCAGTCCAGGGCCTCCTCGGGCGAGCCGATCGGCAGGCCGCTTGGCAGCAGCGA
>JBKPDO010000390.1:0-7857 GCA_046727955.1 bacterium
CGCTGATCCAGCCCCGCGCTGGCCGCCGCCGGGTTCGCCGCCGCCGTGGCGCTGCCCGGCCTGCCTGGCCTGCTGCTCGCCGGGGTCGCCGTCGGCATCGGCACCGGCCTGGTCACCCCGCTCGGCTTCGCCGCCCTGAGCACCGCCACCCCGACGGGCCGGCTTGGCCAGACCATGGGCGCCGCCGAGGTCGGCCGTGAGCTCGGCGACGCCGGCGGCCCGCTGCTGGTCGGCGCCATCGCCGGGGTCGCCGGGCTCGGACTGGGGACCGGCCTGCTCGGGCTGGCGGGGACGCTGCTGCTGGCCGCCACGGCCGCCAGCTGGCGACGACCGGCCACATAGCCACGAACGCGCGCCGTGTGGCACGGCCACGGCAAGCTCCCCCCGGCCGACTGCCACCGTGTCACGGCCAACGCCAGGAGCAGTACGACGCCGTGACGACCAGTTTCCGGCCTGACCGGCACCCAGCCCACCTCTGCGGAAGATTGCGGCTGGAGTTCCTACCAAGAGCACCGTACAGGTTGATCGTCCGCACCCAAGGTGTCAAAAGATGTGACACCAAAACCGGGTCCCTGTTCCGTTCCTACTCGAGGGCGAGTACGTCCCCGAGCTCGCCGGCGGCCGGCGCCCGATGCTGGTCGAGGCGGCCCGGCCGGCGCCGGCGCTGCCGAGCCCTACCCGCTAAGCGACCCCGCCGCCGGCCGTTGGCGTGACTCTTCGTTCCGATGTTCCCCGCGGGCCGACTCCTCTCCGGCCTCCGGGCGGGCGACCTGGCCGGCAACGGCATCCGGTGCCTGGGCAGGCCCCATGGCCAGATCATCACACGACGCCAACCGGCAAAGCCAGCCGGCATCCCAATAGGCGTGCGGTCCGGCCGATCTGCTGCGACCGACACGACGTCGTTGAGCTCGCCGGCTTCGAGCAGACGGCGTAGCGGCTTGGCGGTCTTGAGCCAGCGCCGCCTAACGCTGGCCGGGTGGCTTACGAGCAGTCCGCGCTCAACCGCGCCGTCGAGGATCTGGCAGAGGGTCACGAGTGGCTTGTTGATGCTGCCCGTTGCTCAGCGGCTTGCGCCGCTGGCCGCGTTTGCCGCCGAGCGGGTCACCGGTACGTCGTCCAGCAGTCATAGCTGCATGGCAGGAGCGGCCCGCCTGGGGTTACTGGCCGAGGAGCCAGTGTCCGGGCGCGACGAGCTCGCGTGCCTGAGCGGGTCCCCACGATCCAGGCGGGTAGGGGTTGACCCGGGGCGGCCTGGACAGCAGCGGCTCGGCCACGTCCCATACTGCGGCCAGCCCGTCCGGGCGGGTGAACAGCGAGCGGTCGCCGAGGAGGACGTCGTGGATGAGCCGGACGTAGGGCGGCAGCGGGTCGGCGCCGCGCAGGCTGGCCAGCGGGATCGACGCCTGGGCGACGTCGAGGTCCAGTGCCGGGCCGGGCTTTTTGGCCACTAGGGACATGTTGATCTCGCCGTCGTCGGCGAGGGAGAACGACAGCACGTTCCCGGCGCGGGGCAGTTGACCGGCCAGCGGCCCGGGCGGATCGCGGAGGATCGGGCTGACCTGCTGCCGTGAGGCGGCCATCCGCTTGCCGGTACGCAGGTAGAACGGCACGTCACGCCAGCGGGGGTTGTCGATCCACAGCCGGGCGGCGACGAAGGTGTCCCGGCTGGACTGGGGATCGACCCCGGGCACGTCGCGGTAGCCGCCGAACTGGCCGAGCACTACCTCGGCCGGGTCCAGCGGCCGGAAGCAGCCGATAACCTCCTCCCGCGCGGCCTGCAGGTCGAGCGGGCCCAGGCTGGCCGGGGGTTCCATGGCGACCTCGGCGGCCACCTGGAACAGGTGCGTGACGAGCATGTCCAGCACCGCGCCGGTGGCGTCGTAGAACTGCGGCCGGTCGCTGATGCCGAGGGTCTCGGGCACGTCGATCTGCACCGACTCGATGTGCTCGCGGTTCCAGAACGCGGCGGGCGCCCCGTTCGCGAAGCGCAGCACGTGCAGGTCCTGGGTGGCCTCCTTTCCCAGGAAATGGTCGATCCGGTACGCCTGCTGCTCGTCCAGGACCGAATGGACGACCCGGTCCAGCTCGCGGAAATCCTCCCCCGAGGTACCGAACGGCTTCTCGTACACGACGCGGGCGCCTTGGGAGAGCCCGTGCTGGCCCAAGGCCTTCGTCAGCCCGGCAAATGCGACGGGCGGCACCGCCAGGTGGTGGACAAGCTGCGGGTCCCCGCCCAGCGACCTGCGGGCCTCGCCCAGTACGCCGGGCAGGCTGCCCGGGCTGTCGGTGCTGAACCCGTCGCCGGCGAAGAACACCCGCTCCGCGAACGAGTTCCACTCCTTTTGCCCCGGCTCGGGGCCGAATTCGGTGAGCGCATCGTGGACATGGCACGGAAGCTCTCATGCGCGGCGTCGCCGCGGCCATTGCCCACCAGCAGCCACCGCCGGGGCAGCAGCCCCTCGCGCACGAGCCGGTAGAACGCGGGCAGCACCATCCGCCTGGCCAGGTCCCCGGTCGCCCCGAAAAGCACGAACACCACCGGTCCCGGATCGCCGGCGGACTGATATTGGTTGCGGTAGCTCATGAGTAGCTCCTCGGTCATCGCCAGCGCCTTACTCGACCTGTAAAGGCGACAGGGCTTCGGCTCATCACACGGTTCGCCTAGCCGGTCACCGCGTCGTACCTGATCCGGTTGCTGGACCGCCGCCCACGGCCGCCGGCTCAGCTAAACCAGGTGGGCGTGCGGGCGTGCAGGGCTCTTCGAGGCGCGCATCTCCTCGTCCGTCGGCTGGACATCGAGCGCGGCGTCGGCGCCGGCCAGGTGGTGCGGCTCGTAGTCGAAGCGCTCGCAGAGCTCGTTGGGACGATCGCGCCGACACGACCGCGCGGGACGCGGCTTCGGACCGGTAGCGCAGGCCTCACGAGCCGGGACCGTCCGGGTCCCGGCTCGTGCGGCGGCTGATCAGGCACCCGGTCCGCCGGCGGCTGAGAGGGCTGAGACGGCCGCGACGGCCGAGCGAGCCGGGTCGACGCCCGTCTGCTGCTCGCTGATGCGCCAGACCCGGGCGGCCAGTGACCGGTCAGTGGCCGCGCCCTTGAGGGCGAGCTGCTTGCCGCGCATGTACAGCGCGCCTGAGTTGCCGGCGAGCTCGGGTGCGGTCGCGGCCCAGGCGATTCCCCTGGCGGCCTGATCGGCGGGCTTGAACATCGGGGTGTGCTGCAGCACGCCCAGCACCACGCCCAGCACGCCCGACGGCATAGCGAAGTTCGTCCTTGTGGGACCGGGGCTGACCGACACGACGGTCACGCCGGAGCCTTTGATGCGGCGCGCGAGCTCGGTGGTGAACAGGACCTCCCCGAGCTTCGAGGCGTTGTAGGCGCCGAAGTAGCTGTACTTCCGCTCTCCCTGGAGGTTGTCCAGGTCGAGCTTCCGGGCGTAGAACTCGGACACCACGTTGACGATCCGGCCTGCCGGGGCGGCAACCAGGAGCGGCAGCAGCAGCTCGGTCAGCAGGAACGGAGCGAGGTAGTTGGTCGCCCAGGTGAGCTCGAGCCCATCTGCGCTCTGCTCGCGGCGGCTGAACGCGGCACCGGCGTTGTTGATCAGGATGTCGGCGTGGTCGTACCGGTCCTTGACCTGGTGGGCGACCCGGCGGATGTCGGCCTGCACGGACAGGTCGGCGGTGAGCAGCACCGGCGGTTTGCCGGTCGCGGCCTCGGCGACCTGCGAGCGGGCGTGCTCGCCGCGGGCCTGATCGCGGACGATCATCACGATCTCCCCGCCCTGGCCGGCGAGCTGCCTGGCCGTCTCGAGTCCCACACCGCTGCTGGCACCCGTGATGACGATGACCTTGTCCCGGACCGGCTGCCGAGGCGACGACGCCTGGTCGCCTGCCTGAGAAGGCGAAGCACTCATCTGAAACCCCTTTCCTTTCCGTCAGCGGGCGATGACGGTCGCCCGCGACATGGTGGGCGGATTGCCCACCTCACAACGATCAGCCCGCCGTCGCCGGGCGCGCGTCCGTGAACTCCCCAGCCGGCACCCCAGCCTTCCGGCCAGACCCCCCAGCGACACCAGGCTGAGCCGGTTCTACGCTGGGTTGACTGAGGTGCGGGGCGCATCGAGAGGCAGTGACAGTGGTGCTCCGGGGCCGCGGAGAACAGCTCAAGACCCTTGACGGCCTGCTCGCGGACGTGCGGGCTGGACGCAGCCGGGTGCTGGTTGTGCGCGGCGAGCCGGGCATCGGTAAGACGGCGCTGCTGAGTTACGCCGCCGATAGTGCACCCGACTTCCGGGTGATACGCGCCGAGGGCGTTCAGTCGGAGATGGAACTGCCGTTCGCGGCGCTGCACCAGTTGTGCGGCAGGATAATGAATCGCAGCGGGCATCTTCCGGGACCGCAGCAAGATGCCCTTGACGTCGCGTTCGGCCTGCGTTCGGGCAGCCCGCCGGATCGTTTCCTGGTCGGCCTGGCTGTCCTCAGCCTGCTGTCTGACGCGGCGACCGAGCAGCCGGTGCTGTGCCTGATCGACGACGCGCAGTGGCTGGACCGGGCGTCGGCGCAGGCGCTCGGGTTCGTGGCGCGGCGGCTCCTGGCGGAGCCGGTCGCCTTGCTGGTCGCAGCGCGCGAGTCAGGCGGGGAGTTCACGGGTTTGCCGGAGCTGGTCGTCGGGGGCCTACGTGAGGGCGATGCCTGGGAGCTGCTGGGCTTGATGATCATGGGACCGCTGGATGAGCGGGTACGCGACCGTATCCTCGCGGAGGCAGCAGGTAACCCGCTGGCGTTGCTGGAGCTGCCGCGGGCGCTGAC
The DNA here is from genome assembly GCA_046727955.1 of bacterium. Classification (GTDB taxonomy): domain Bacteria; phylum Actinomycetota; class CALGFH01; order CALGFH01; family CALGFH01; genus DASVXQ01. The sequence goes on from JBKPDO010000390.1 coordinate 4,812, forward strand.
ACCGGCGGAACTGGCCGGCGGCTTCGGTGAGCCGGGCGCGGCTGGGCTGTCGGCACGGATCGAGGACAGCTTCTTGCGGCGGCTCCAGGCTCTTCCGGCTGACACGCGGCGGCTGCTGCTGGTCGCTGCGGCGGAACCGGCTGGCGATGCGGTGTTGGTGTGGCGGGCGGCCGAGCGGCTGGGGATCGGGGTCGACGCGGCGGCGGCTGGGGAGGCCGATCCGCGGTCCGACCCGGATCGGCATGCCTGGCATCGCGCTCAGGCGACGCTCGGGCCCGACGAGCAAGTCGCCGCCGAGCTGGAGAACTCAGCAGGCCGGGCCCAAGCACCTGGCGGGCTCGCCGCGGCGGCCGCGTTCTTGGAGCGGTCGGTCGCGCTGACGCTCGACCCGTCGCACCGCGCGGAGCGGGCGCTGGCCGCGGCGCAGGCTAAATACCAGGCCGGAGCGTTTGACGCTGCGCTGGGACTGCTGGCCGCCGCGGACGCCGGGCCGCTGAATGAGTTCGGGCGGGCACGGACGGCCCTGCGCGCGGGCAGATCGCGTTCGGGTCCAGGAGCGGTAGCGAAGCGCCCCAACTGCTGCTGACGGCGGCCCGCCAGCTTGAGCCGCTCTACGCACGGCTGGCACGCGATACCTACCTGGAAGCGCTTTACGCGGCGATATGGGCCGGCCGTCTGGCTAGTATCCCGAGTTAGAGATTGGCTGTAGATATCGAGCGATGCTGTCAAGGATCTGATCGGCGGTCTTGTGCCACACAAACGGCCGAGGCTGCTCGTTCCAGGTCTGGATCCAGGCTGGATCGAAGCGGTGAGCTCGGGGACCGACCGGTAGCTGCCACGCCGCAGCCACTTGGTCGTCGACTCCGCAAACCACCGCTCCACCAGGTTCAACCAGGAACTGTAGGTCGGCGTGAAGTGCACCTGGAAGCGGGGTGGGCCACCAGCCAGCGCCGGATCGCCGCCGTCTTGTGGGTCGAGGAGTTGTCGCAGATCACGTGCACGCCAAGCTCGGCTGGCACCGCCTGGTCGACGCGGTCCAGGAACCGCTTGAACTCCGCCGCGCGGTGGCGCGGGGTCATCTGGGAGATGACCAGGCCCGAGGCCCAGGTTCAGCGCGGCGTACAGGTTGGTGGTCCCATGGCGGGTGGAGTCGTGGCTGCGGCGCTGCGGGCTGCCGGGCATCAGCGGCAGCACCGGCGCGGTGCGCTCGGTCGCCTGGATTTGGTGGGGGTCTCCTCCAGCGTCTTGACGATCACCTGCTCGACTTGGGCGTCGGTGATCGTGCGGGGCACGCCGGGCCGGGGCTCGTGGCTCAGTCCCTCCAGGCGGCGGGCGGCAAACCGGGTCCGCCACTTGGCGACCGTGACCGGGTGCACGCCCAGTTGCTCGCCGACCGCCACGTTGGACAAGCCCTCGGCGCAGGCCAGCACGATCCGGCAGCGCAACGCCAACGCCTGGCTGCTGCTGCTACGCCGCGCCCACCGCCGCAGCGTCTGGCGCTCATCGTCTGACAACAGGATCTGCACCGTGGGCCGGCCCCGACGGCGCTTGGATTGTGGCTCCTCGTTCATGCCCCGAGCCGACCACTTCCACAGCGCATCTCTAACTCGGAACACTAGAACTCCACATTCTGCCCCCTATGGACGGACTCCTACGACCGGCCCAATGGGCCGGTCGTAGGTCTTCCTCCTGCCACAGCTCCGGAACGACCGTCGCGGTGATGTCGAGCCAGTGGTGACGCGGTTACGTGGCCGCGATTCCTTCGCTCCCTGGGGCGATGCTGATCGCGCCCAGTTTGCTGAGGCTGCCGTCGCCGGTGACCGCGAAGGTGTCGAGCGTTCCGGAGGCGGCGCTGTCGCCGGTCTCCAGATAGAGGAAGCGGGCGTCGCTGGAGGCGGCGCTGTCGATCGGCCCGGATTCGGTCGTGGCGACGGTCCCGGTGGCACCGATCAGCGCCGGGGCCCCGTCGGTGCCCAGCGTGTAGCCGCTGAGCGTGTTGCTGCCGGTGTTGGAGACGTAATAGAGGCCGCCGACACGGGTCACCCAGCAGAGCGCGATCTGGCCGTCTGACAGCGAATGCGGGTCGGCCAGGCTTCCGTCCGAGCCGAGCGTGTAGGTGGACAGGTCGCTCGCGCCGGTCTCGGCGACGACCAGCCGCCCTGAGGCTGGGTCGAAGGTGAACGCGAACGGCACCGGCGTCGCCGACGCGCTGACCCTTGGTGCGGCCGACAGGCGTCCGTCGGCGGCGACCGAGAAGACGTCGATGTGGCTGCCGCTCGCCTTGGTCACGACCAGCAACTGGCTGCCGTCCGGGCTGAAGCCGATCTGGCCGGGCGAGGTGAGGAAGTTTGGCGGGTCGCTGTTGGCGAGCCCGAGGCTCCGCGCCGAGCCCGGCATCGCGGCCAGTTGGGAGCCAGCGATGCGGAAGCCTTGCACGGTGCCCGCGCCGCCCGCGTTGAGCACGTAGAGCAGATTCCCATGAACGGTCAGGCTGTCCGGGAAGCCGCCACCCGAGGAAACGACATCGGCGAGGTGAAGCTTGTCGCCCTGTACCTCGAACGCAGAGACGGAATTACTGCCGGCGTTCACCGCGAACAGCATCGAACGCCCGCTGTCGTAGACGAGCGAGCCCTGCGAGGCGAGCGCGGCGGCGCTCATCTCCGGCGGCTCTCCCGCAGCCCGCCCCCCGAGACCGCCAGTCGCGTAACTGCCCGCCACCGTCAAGCTGCCGTCGCTGGCGCGGTCGAACACGGCGACCTGGTTGCCGCCCGTGCCGTCCGTCTGCACGAACACCACACCTTGCTTTGATGACGGGCTGGACTTCCCGCCGGCCGCGAGGGCACCCGCAGCGCCTAGCGTAACCAGCCCAACCAGCACTAACCGGATAAGCACGCTTCTCATTGGCACTAATCCGAAAATCCACGGTGAGTGGGCAGGCGGCAGCACCCGGCGGAGCCGGGTCCAAGCAGAGCCGATGGGTGGCGGTCAGGCGGCGGGCTGCAGGGTGACCGTGTAGCCCAGCGCCTCCAGTTGGCGGACGTGGTTG
>JBKPDO010000391.1:0-1838 GCA_046727955.1 bacterium
CACTGGAAGCGGCGGGACAAGGCGGCACGGGTGCGGGTGGGACGGACTACCGGGCCAAGAGCGGCCCGATTCAGCCCAGAGGATCACAACGGCGGCGATGCCTGTATCGGCTATCTTGCGTTCAACGGGGAATTTCTCACCACCAGCGCTGCGCCGGCTGCCGGCGACGCGATCGCTGTCGGCAGGATGGTGGTGCCTGCCGGCGGCTGGTTGGGAACGAAGCGGTCCTCACGCTCCGCACCCAGTGGAGCAGCGGCATCCCGACCCACCGCCGAACCGCTAGTTTCCCAGGTCAGGCAGTCCCTGCAGAGGAGCCACACCCAAGTGACTTCGTACCGCGGAGTCCAGCCCGAAACAGCCGGGGTCCTCGTCACTCCACGCCTACCTTATGGATGAGGGCGTCCTGACGTCCTTCCCACGCGCACGGTCTCCGTCCCCGGACCACGCCGGGACCACTGGTGCCCTGATGAGAGCAGATCTCCCGGAGCGGCGGGGCACCCGGCACCCCGAGCGCATGGGAAACACCCCCACCAGCACCTTTGTCTCGTCGTCTGGTCATCAGGGGCGGGTTCGAGGTCGACGGCGGCCATCACCATCAGCTCGACCAGCAGGCCAGACGGCTGGGCTTCGCCGATCTGCCCAGCTGCCTGCAGGCCCTGCTGGACGACGGCTGGAGCATCCCCCAGCTCGCCGGCCACCTTGGCACCACCCAAGCGGTCATCCGTCGCGCCATCACCGATCACCACGTCCGGCAGCTCCCCCGCCGGGAGCTGCTCGCCCGCCAGCGCCAGCACGCGCCGCCCAGCAGCGCGTCACCATCCGCGTCGCCCAGCTGGGCTTCGAGAGCGTCCGGGCCTATCTGGCGGTCCGGCTGATCACCAGGGCGTGGACGCTGGACGAGGTGACGGCCGAGCTTGGCGCCGCGCCCACCACGGTGCGGCGCCTGCTGGACCATTACCAGGTTCGGCGGGCGAGGCCGACCCGGCGACAGCGCGCCGGGGCCGAAGCCGCCAGCGGACCCCACAAGCAGTTGCGGGCGGTCCAGCAGCGCCGCCAGGCCCGTCTGGGCGAGCTCGGCTTCGCCGCGCTGGAGGAGTACCTGCGGGATCGGTACGTCGGGCGGGGCTGGTCGGTGCGGCGGCTGTGCGCCGAGCTCGGGGTGGGCCATGGGTGGCTAGACCGGCAGCTGACCCGGCTGGGACTGCGAACCTGACTACGAGTGTCGATGGCGGCCGGCGCCGACGGGAGCGGTCGGAGTCAGTGGGCTGACCACCATCACCCATCGCCTGAAGCTCGACACGTCGGTACAGCCCTGGAGGACGAGCACCTCCTACACCACATGTCGGACGTGGCCGCACCCGAGTCACTTGGTGGACTGACTGTCGTCGCCGAGGATCAGCGAGGCAGGGTGCGTCGACGTGACCTGCTCGGTGGTCTGCTACATGAATGCCGGCGAGCTGCATGAACGCGTTTGGCTACCCTTCACGTCGGAGCGTGCAGCCACGCCATCGATGAACCAACCCACTCTGATGAGCAGCAGAGGGGACTGCCGGTGCCCGACCGCACGCGATCAGCTCCTTGGCAGTAGCCAGGAGAATGTATCTCGTACCGCCCCGGGCCCCGATGGTCCAAGCGGTTCAGCCGACAATGGGGTGGCGGGGCGGTGGTACCAAGATCGGCGGTCAGGAGGCACACGAGCGTGCGGCTGAGCGATGCGGACCAGGCCATGCTCGCCGGTGTGGAGGGGCCGGCCGCCCAGCTCGCCATGCGGGTGGTCATCACGATGGCCGAGGTGGCGGGCGCGGGCGAGCTGATCGACATCACCTCGGCCCACGTCG
>JBKPDO010000392.1:0-50961 GCA_046727955.1 bacterium
CGCCACCCACGCCGGCGTCGCCCGACCAACCGTGTACGCCGCCTTCAGCGGCAAGCCAGCACTGCTCAAGCACGCCATCGACCTGCACCTGGCCGGCGACGACGCCCCCATCCCCGTCCGCGAGCGGCCGTGGTTCCAAGAGCTCCTGCAGCAACCAGACCAGCGCCGCATGCTCCAGCTGCACGCACGCAACAACCGCCACATCAACCAGCGCGTCGCCGCGCTGCACGAGGCGCTCCGCAACGCCGCCGCAGCCGACGACCAGATCGCCCAGCTGTACGCCACCCTCAAACAGCAACGGCTCACCGGCGCCCGCCTCGTCGCCGAATCTCTGGCCGCGCTCGGCCCCCTCCGCGACAACATCGACCTCGACACCGCCACCGACCTCCTCTGGACCTTCAACGACCCAGCGCTATGGACCGCCCTGGTCACCGACCGCGGCTGGTCACCCGACCGCTACCAGACCTGGCTCGCCCGCACCATGCAGGAATCCCTGCTGCCGTCCTGACCCACGCAGCGTCACCACCAGCAACCTAACCCGCACGAGCCACCCGCCGACCCTGAACGGCCCGATGCCCTGGCCACGTCGATGATGTTGCCCGGCTCGAACAGGCCCATAAAGCCAGCCACCGCGGCGCGCCGGGTCTCCTCGCCCAGCGCCGGCATCAGCAGGGCCTCCTGCCCATAGCTGGCAATGTCCTGGACCGCCCAGGCGGCGCGGTAATAGGCGAGCAGGCGGATCAGCGCCGGGGTCAGCGGCACGGCGTGGATCTGCTCGACCGCGGCGCCAAGCTCGCGCCACTGCGCCGGCGACAACCCGACCTCCGCGCCCACACCGGCGTCGAGCATGGGGTAAAGCGCCAGCGCGAAGCGGTCCATGGCGACGTAGGACGCACCGGAATGGTTGCAAGCGGCGCAAGGACATGGGGCACCCCTTGGCGGTGGAGGTAGCTGGGGACCGCCGCGCCCGGCATCCGGTTCGCGCCGGCACGGACCTTGAGGAAGTGGGGCGGCCCCTGCGCCGCCTCGACCCGATAGGCCCACGAGGCAGAGTCGTTGCCGACCGGAAGAAACACCAGCCCGGCGACGCGGATCCCAAAGCTCGCCCGCAGCGCCTCGACGATCGTGTCGTCAGGCAGGTCGGGTGGCTCACGCACCGATCCACCTCGCCGACCGCTGCCGCCTCGCCCCCACGGCCGTACCACGGTGACCTCTAAGCAGCAGCTCAGAAGTCATGCACGTAACTCAAGGCGGTGACCTGGAGGGACTCGCGGAGTTACGGGCAAGACTTCTGGTGACCTGCTTAGCCAAGTCGGCGCCGCCGATCCGATGCGGGTCCGGTGCTGGTCGGAGGTTGGGTCTGTTGCCGGCGCCGGGCCTCTCGCAGGTTCAGCACCATCATCCCGCTGTTGACCAGGCCGATAAGCCCCTGCACCACCGCCAGCTCGCTGCGCCCCTTCGCGACGCTCACCACCGCCACGCCGAGGCCAGGGACGGCCGCAAACGTCGCCCCGGCCAATGGATGGCGCATGAGCCAGGCGCCAACTGGCGCGACCCGCCGGCCGACCGGCTCCAGGAAGCGCCCAACACCGGCGAGGAAGGGGTCGAGGCGCCCCGAATGACTCGCCCAGGCCGCAACGAGCGGGATGAGCAGCCAGAGCGCGGAGAACCCTACGACGGCGGTAAGCGTCCAGGCCAACGGGCTCATGAAGCGGGTGCCCCCAGCATCCGGCTCAAGCTCTACGCCGTGCTGCGAATTCGCTTTGCGAATGTCATTCGCGGATCCTACGACTCGCGCTCGGGTGATGAGTGCCGTCCACGATGATCTCCGTAGATCGCTGTCACCAAGAGCTGTTGCGGCTACTGTCACGCCGGTCGCCGCGCGTCGGTCGCAAGCAGGCTGAAGAATCGGCAGCTGTGGAAGCCTCCTCCCAGGCGGAGGTAGTCGCGCCGGGTGCCCTCCTCGCGGAACCCCAGCTTCTCCAGCACCCGCACCGAGGCGTCGTTGCCCAGCAGGACTCCCGCCTCAATCCGGTGCAACCCCATGACCGCAAACCCATAGGCGACCACGGCCGCGGCCGCCTCGGGCGCAAGCCCCCGCCCCCACCAGCGCCGCGCCAGGTCGTAGCCGAGCTCCCCGCGACGGTGCTCGTGGCTGACGCGCACCAGGCCCACGGTCCCGATCGCCTCGCCATGGCCGAGTGGCTGGATCGCCCAGCGGATCATCTCCTTGGCGGCAAAGCGCTGCGGGATCTGCTCGAGCGCCGCCTGCGCCTCGGCCAGCGTGGTGCAGCGCGGCGCGTTGCTGTAGCGGGTGACCTCGGGGTCGCTGAGCAGCCGCAGCATCGCGGCCGCGTCGCGGGCGGGATGGACCGCCCGCAGTCGCAGCCGTGCGGTGGTCAGCGCTGGCACGTCCCCTGGCCAATGGACACCGTCGCTGTCTTGCATCTGCATCGCCCAGCTCGCCTGATGATCGACCCTGCGTCGGCGCTGACACCGCACCCGCGTCCTATCTTCACGCATCCGGCCAGGTGTCAGCGGCTGGAGGCGCGTGGCAGCGCGCGGGCCAGCGCCAGTACCACGGTGAGCCCGGCGATCCCGGCGGCGGTGATGACCGCCGGTACGCTCAGCGCCTGCGCGGCCGCGCCGGCGGCGGCAAAGCCCAGACCCTGGGTGAGCATCAGCCCGGCGCTGCTCACACTCATGGCACGGCCGAGCAGTGGTCTGGGGATGGCGTCCAGGAGGCGCTGGTCAAGGCCGAGGGTGTAGGCGGAGCCGGCGCCGGCCAGCAGCAGCAGCGCGATAGCGGGGCCAAGCGCAGGCGCCGCGGCGTAGCCGAGCAGCGGCAGGAACGCCGCGGCAGCCAGCGGCACCAGCAGCCGGTCCCGCCAGGCGCGGCCCAGCAGCACGCCGGCCAAGACCTCGCCGGCGATCGTGCCGACCGGGCCGGCCGATAGCATCAGCCCGACCGCGACCGTGCCCTTGCCCAGCCCGGCGGCATAGGGGATAGCAAGGGCCTCCGGGGCGACCGCGAACGCGGACGGCAGCCAGCGGAGCAGCAGCAGTGGCCGCAGCCGGGGCGCGCCGAGCACCGAGCCAAGGCCGGCCAGCGAGTCGCGGGCGATCCGGCCGCGGCCGCGCATCGGGCCGGCCGCGGCCACCCGCGCCGGCCGCCAGCTGGTCCCAAGGCGCAGCAGCGCTGCCGAGACCAGGAAGCTGGCCGCGTCGCCGAGCAGGGCAGCACGGGGGGTGACTGCGGCAAGCAGTACGCCGCCAACGGCGAACCCGCCGACCTGGGCGCTTTGGGCGACCATTCGCAGCAGTGAGCGGCCCAGCACGTAGCCGTCGCCGTCGCCGAGCACGTCGGGCAAGCTGGCGGCCCGGGCCCCCTCGAATACCGGCGCGACCGTGCCCAGTGGCACCAGTAGGGCAAGCAGTACCGGGACCGGCATCCCGGGGATCGCCATGAGCGCGGCCAGGGCGGCGCTTGCCAAGTTGCAGCAGACCAGCGCGGGGCGGGCTGGGAAGCGGTCGGCGATCGACGACAGCAGCGTGCCGCCGAGCAGGTAAGGCAGAAAGCCGAGGGCGAAGGTGAGCGCGGACAGCAGCGGCGAGCTGGTCTGCTGGTACACCAGCACGGCCAGGGCGATGGCGGCGACGTCGTCGCCGAGCATGGAGATCACGTGCGCGGCGAACATCACCCGGAACTCGGTGACGGCGAGCACTGCCCGGTAGCCGCCCCGTGGCGTTCTCGTCGTCGTGGTGGTCATGGCGGCAGCGTGGCAGCGCGCTATCCTGGCGCCGAGAGATTCGGAGATAGCCGAAGGAGCTCGCTTGACAACGTTGCTGAGGTTCGGCCCGCAGGACCTGCTGCGCTGCCGGTTCGCGCTGTCGCCGCTGTGGGAGACGATGGCGGCGATCCGCACCCTGGCCGAGCCGCAGCGGCAGGTCCACCACCTGCCGTGGCTGCGCCGGGTGCAGCCGGAGCTGGCTCGCCTGGACCTCGCGCCGCTGCTTGCCCTGCAGCCCCGAGCCGGCTACACACCCGACTTCCTGTCCCCGCCGCCGCAGGGCCCGCTCGCCGACTTCGCCGACGAGCTGGACCGGGTCCACGCCACCCCGCTCGACCAGGTCGCCCGCGAGCTGGACCGCTGCGCGCGCGAGCGCCTCGACCGCGACCCAACCCGCGCGGCCCTGGCGCGTGCGCTCGCCGCCGACCCGGCCGCCACTCTCCAGCGCCTCACCGCCCTGCTCGCCACTGCTTGGGCGCTGCTGCTGGAGCCGCGCTGGCCGCGCCTGCGCGACCTGCTCGACGCCGACATCGCCTTCCGCGCCCGCCACCTCGCCGAGGGCGGCCTGGAACGGCTGTTCGCCGACCTGCACCCCCGGGTCGGCTGGCGGGACGGCACCCTGCAGGTGGCGAACCGTGCCAGCGACCGGCGCGACCTCGATGGCGAGGGGCTGGTGCTGATGCCGAGCGCCTTCAGCTGGCCGGCGGTGAGCGTGATGCTCGACCCGCCCTGGCAGCCCACGCTCATCTACCCGGCCCGCGGCATCGCCGCCCTGTGGCAACCCCCGGCCACCACCCCGCCGGTCGTGCTTGGCCGCCTCATCGGCCGCACCCGCGCCAAGCTCCTGCTCGCCTTGGCGGAGCCCGCCTCCACCGCCACCCTGGCACGCCGCTACGGCCTCAGCCCTGGCACCGTCTCCGAGCACCTCACCGCCCTGCGCGACGCCGGCCTCCTCAGCGCCTCCCGCGTCCGCCACCAGGTCCTGTACGAACGCACACCGCTCGGCATCGCCCTCGCCAGCATCCACACGAGCTGACGCAGAAGGCCACAGCAGGCTGGGGCGCAGCACTCAACCGGGCCAACTACCGCCCGGAAGGGCCGCCATAGGGAGGGCCGGGGTGGGGTGGCAGCAGCGGCTTGACGATCGCCCACAACTGGTCGGGGACGAGCCTGTCAACGAGCGTAGTCGGGCCGCGAATCATGCTATACCAGGCCAAGGGAAGGACGGGTCAGGTCAGGCCGCGTGAGAGGCCGCCGTCCACTGGCACGAGCGTGCCGGTAACGTACGAGGCCCTGCTGGAGCAGAGGAACGCGACCACGTCGCCCACCTCGCGGGGCCGGCCGAAGCGGCCGGCGGGGATCGAGGCGAGCTCGTCGGGCGGGGACGCACCGCCGGAGACCGCCGCCGACCTCGCCGTTGCGATCCACCCTGGCGCGATCGAGTTGACCGTGATCCCCGTGGGCGCGAGCTCGGTCGCCAGCGTCTTCATGTACCCGACGACACCAGGCCGCACCGCGTTGGAGAGCACCAGGTTGTCGATCGGCTCGCGCACCGAGGTCGACGCGATGAGGACGATGCGCGCCTGGTCGCTGCGGCGCAGGTGCGGGAGCGTCAGGTTGACGAGCCGCACCATCGGGAGCAGCAGCAACTCGACCGCCGCCTGGACCTGGCTGGCGTCGAGCCTGGTGGCGGTGCCCGGTGGTGGCCCGCCGCCGTTGGCGATCACGATGTCGAGGGCGCCGTAGGTCTCGAGCGTGGTGTCGACCGCGCGCTGGAGATCGGTCAGATCGCTGATATCGCCGGGTGACGCCGTGGCGCCGAGCCGGGCCGCCTCCCGCTCGAGAACCTCCCTCCGGCGTGCGACCATCACGGCGTTCGCGCCCTCCTCCACGAGCGCCTCCGCGCACGCCAGCCCCATCCCGCCGGAGGCGCCGCAGACCAGCGCGGTGCGGCCCCGCAACCCGAGATCCATCTCAGGCCAGCCTGAACTCGCCGCGGGCGACGACGACCGCCTGGCCGCCGACCCGCACGCGCTGGACGCGTTCGGTGGTCCCATCAGCCTGGGCGTACAGGACTGACGGGCGCCCGATCTCGGCGCCCTGCCGTATCTCGATCGTCTCGCCGAAGCTGATCCGGTCGTGGCGTGCGAGATGGACCGCCAGCGGTCCCGCCGCCGAGCCCGTGGCGGGATCCTCCTGGACGCCCAGGACGCCCAGGTCGAGTGCGAACATCCGCGTCTTCCAGCGCGAGCCGGAGCCGGCGAAGCAGTTGACGCAGATCCCATCCAGCTTGCCGAGCGCCCCGAAGTCGGGGCGCAGGCTGGCGACCGCGTCTTCGCTGTCGAGCTGGACGTAGACGTGGAGAGGCCCGTTGCGGTAGGCCTCGACGGGCGTCAGCGAGGCCTCGACGCCGAGGGCGGCGAGCAGCTCGGCCTGGTGCTCGTATGGCTGCCAAGAGGGAACCCGCTGGTCCATCCAGCCGAACACGATCCGCCCGCCGCTGCGGTCGAGCTCGACCGGCACGACGCCGAGCCCTGTCTCGAGCCGGACGGCGTCGGCGCCGAGCGCCGTGCCGACGACGAACGCCGTCCCGAGCACCGGATGGCCGGCGAACGGCAGCTCGTCGCCAGGGGTGAAGATGCGCATGCGAACGTCGCCGCCTGCCTGCGGAGGCAGGATGAATACGGTCTCCGAGAAGTTCATCTCCCGCGCGAGGCGCCGCATCTCCTCGCTCGAGAACGGGCGCCCGTCGGTGAAGACGCCGAGCTGATTGCCTTCGAGCGGGGTGTCGGTGAAGACGTCGACGACGAAGTAGCGGTGCAGCTCGCGCCCCTGGTCCGCGAGGTCGATGTCGAGCGGGAGCTGTGCGGCCGGCACGGCGGGCATTGCGCCTCCCTCTTCGGTTTGCCTGCACCCATGCTGCCCGATCGGGGGCTGGAGAGCATACCTGGTATCGTCGGCGTGGTCCCAGGAAGGAACGGCAAGTGGGCAAGCTGCCTGGGCCGTCAGGCGCATCGAGGTCGGCTCGTTCGGCTGAGCGCCTCTATCCGGCGAGCGCGGCGAGCGCGGCACGCGCTCGGGGAGCCAGCAGGGGTGAGAAGCTGGGGTTGAGGTTGAGGGCGGCGGACAGGCTGCGCCTCGCGGCGGCGCGCAGACCGAGGGCCTGCTCGATCATGCCCCGGTGGTAGAGGAACAGCGCGTTGCGGTAGCCGTGCGCGCGGCCTGCCGAGCCTGCTCGAGCGCCTCGCGGTCCCGCCCGTTGACGTGCAGGGCCCACGCCAGCGCGTCGTCGACGTCCACGCTGGCGCGCCGCGCGCGCTCGGCTCGGGCCGCCCGCAGCGCCGCCGCGCGGTCGCCGTGGTCGGCCTCGAACAAAGCCGTCTCGAGGTCGGTGGTGACGCCGTTCGCCCGCGCGATCCTGACCCAGGCGCCTACCACCTCGTACTGCTCGCGGGCCTTGTCCGGCCGCCCCTGGACCTCGTACAGCTCGCCGAGCTCGGTGAGGTAGGCCGGCAACGGCAGCCGGCTCACCACGGACTCGAGGTCGCGCGTCGCGCCGGCGAGGTCACCGCGCGCGGCCCGCACGCGGGCCTGGCCGTCCAGGGCGGGAAGGTACGCCTGGTCAGCGCGCAGCGCCGCCGCGAAGTGACGCCCGGCGGCGCTGTAGTCGCCCTGGCTCCACGCCAGCTCGCCGAGCTGCGTGGCGACGTAGGCGACGTCGGCGACGTCGGCGACGGCGCCGGAGTCGCTGGCGGACTCCGCGGCGCGCTCCAGCACACGTCGGGCCTCCGCGGTCCGCCCGTTCAGCTCGAGCACATACGCCACTCGGGTGAAGATCGGGATCCCCGGCTGGGCAGCGTCGCCGCGCCATCGCCATCGCCATCGCCATCGCCTCGGAGTAGCGGCCAAGCTCCACGAGCGCGTCGATGCGCACCGCGTGCGCGCGCATGCCGTAGGGGTTGATAGCGAGCGCGCGGTCGGCGAAGCCGAGCGCGGTCGCGAAGTCGTGCCGCGCCGCCGCTAGGGCTCCCAACCCGCCCAGCGCCGCATCGTTGTCCGTCGGTGACACCCGCAGCGAGAGGTCCAGCACGTCCGCGGCCTTGGTGTAGTAGGTGGGGTCCGCTGACAGCCGCGCCTGCTCGACGTAGGCCAGGCCCAGGGTGGCCCAGCCGGTCGCGTCGCGCGGCTGAGCCCGCAGGTGGCGCTGGAGCGCGGCGATCGCCGCCGGCAGGCTGGCGCTGGAGAGCCGGTCGACGGCGGCCTCCGGGACCGGCCCTTCCCCGCTTCGCCGCTCGGCCTTGGGCGAGGACCTGGGGCCGAGCGCGACCGCGGCGCCCAGCACGAGGCCGGTCGCCATGGTGTCGGCGACCGCGGCGGTGAGAAGACGTCGCATGGTTGGCCTCCAGTTGGTTGGCCTGCCGGTCCGGCCGTGCCGCCGCAGGGTCCGGGGAACCCTTCGGGGTTCCCCGGGTGGATCAGGCGCACGGCCGGACCGGCGGCGGGCAGTCCAGATCAGGCGGGCAAGTGGGTCCGCCTGCGGGCCAGCAGGACTGCGCCGGCCGTCAGCGCCAGCGCGCCGGCGGCGATCGCGGCGATGACCAGTGGCGGCAAGCGGTCCGAAGAGGCCCGGCTCGCCGCGTTGTCGGCGTTGAGCTGGGTCATGCCGTCGCGGGCCCTGGCGCTCTGCCCGGACGCCGCGGTACCGCCATCCCGCACGGCCCCGCCCTGCTGGGTGGTGCCCTGCTGGGTGGTGCCGCCCGGCGACGCGCCGCCCTGTGGAGGCGTGGCGCCCTTCGCGGCCGCGGCGCTCTGCGCACCCGAGCCGGAGTGCGGCAGGGCGACGTACGGGAAGGTCGAGCCGAACGCCTTGTCGTTGGCGTCGACGCCGTCGCCGAGGTCGTTCTTCTTGCCGACCAGCTCGCCCTCGACCACCTGCAGGGAGATGTCGACCACGTCGTCGGTCAGCCGGCGGCCGTTGGGGTAGCCCGCGGTGTCGCCGTCGAGGACGCCGAGTCGCTTGGGCGCCGCGGACGGCTTGATCGCGGTGTTGAGCCGCATCATCTCGGCCGGACGGACATTGGGCGGCTGGTTGAGCCCTGGCACCCCGGTGAGGAAGACCTGCACCAGGTCGTTGCGCGGCTCGGCCGGCGCGTCGATGCCGTAGACGGCCTTGATCAGCTTCGGCAGCTCGGGGTTGGTGACGTACTTGCCGAACTGGGCGTCCTTCCATGGCGAGGAGGCGTTGAACTTGTCCTTGTCCTTCAGCGGGATGACCACCTCGTTGACCAGCGGCATCCCCAGCCGCGACACCTGCTGGTAGCCGCCCAGCGCGCTGCGGCGCGAGGTGGTGGTCCAGACGCCGATGACCGGCTGCTTGTCGCTCTTGCGCAGCAGCTTCGACGGCACCTGGATCGCGACCGTGTTGACGTTGTAGCCGCTCAGGGTGTCGTTGCCGACCTCGGACAGGTTGCCGCCGTACAGCAGGTCGAACACCCGCAGGTCGAGGAAGAAGGGGTCGTCTGCCTGTCCGGCGAAGACCTTGCCGCCACCGGGCAGTGACCGGACCGCCTGGGCGCGCAGCGTAGCGTAGTCGGGCATCGAGGCCCGGCCGACGTGCGACGGCGCGACGGGAACGTCCTTCAGGAGCGTGGTGCTGGACTGGAAGACACCGTTCCTGCGGTGGACGAGCTCGAGGTTGTAGGTCTGGCGGAAGTTGAGGTCCTTGTCGTCCAGGCTGGTCACGGGACCGGTGTTGTAGAGGAAGGTGTTGGGGTTGCGATAGCGGCCCTTGAACGTCCACCTGTAGGTGAGGTCCGCCCCCCCTCGCCGTCGGGGTCGATGTTGATGTTGTACTGCGCGTCGGTGGCGAACTTGTAGAAGTTGGGCCCGCCCGCCGGCTCCTCGAAGGGGATCCAGTTGGCGATCAGCGCGGTGGTGTCCGGTCGGTCCGGACTGACGAACGCGTACAGGTCGGTGTTGTCGTACTGCGGCTGCCCGGAGATGAGTGGCGCCTCCCGGTGACTGGAGGCGGTGGCCTGAATCGGCGCCAGGCTGGCGAGCGCCACGCCGATCAGGGCGAGGCCCGTGGTGAACAGCATGATGGCCCTTGAACGGGCCGACCGGAGTCTGAACATGGCTGCTTCCTTCGTGCGGGAACAGATGCTTTCCTGCGGAAGCCGGCTTCCGTTCAGCTCTTCGGACCCACTGCCCGCGCGGATTGGTCGGCGGACCACCCACGGCGAGCTTCGGCTGGCGAGCGCTGGACGCGTCGCTCAGGTGCGCAACTCCGCCAGGCGCGCGCGTGCCGGCTCGATGGCTGACGCCGCCTGAGCCATGCCGGCCCACGGGTCGGGCCCGGCGAGGCGGTCCGCGATGGTCCGTAGCGTGTGGCGGCGTGGCTCGAAGCCGTCCAGCTCCGACCAGTCGAGCGGGACCGACACGGGCGCGCCGGGCAGGGGCCGGACGGCGTATGGCGCGGCCATGTGCTGCGCATAGGCGTTGCGCCCGATGTCCAGGTAGAGGCGACCCTGCCGCTCGGCGATGCGCGCCTCGGTGGTGAGGTTCGCGGGGTCGCGGGCGGCTAGCGCCTCGGCCGCGGCCAGGCTGAGGTCCTTCACGTCGTCGGTCTCGGCGCTGGGGATCAGCGGCACGACGATGTGCAGACCTCGGGACCCGCTCGACTTGAGGAACGAGGGCAGCCCGAGCTCGTCGAGCAACTGGTGCAGCCCGGCCGCGGCCGACCGCAGCACCCCCAGGTCGGGTGCGGCCGGGTCGAGATCGAAGACCATCTGGTCAGGCCGATAGAGGTCCGGCGCACGGCTGAGCCAGACGTGCGGTGTGATGCAGGCCTGGTTCGCGATGTAGGCAAGGTCGTCCGCGGCGCGGCAGACCATGTAGGTGACCTCGTCCCGGGTGGTGGCGTTGCGCGTGCGGCGGTTGGGCGCGGTGACCCGCTCGATCCAGTCGGGGAAGTAGTCGCCGACCTGCTTCTGAAGGAAGCCGCCGCGGCTGATGCCGTTGGGGAATCGCTGCATCGTCACCGGGCGTCCGCTGATCAGCGGCAGCATCACCGGCGCGACGGTCTCGTAGTAGCCTACCAGCTCGCCCTTGGTGATGCCGTCGTCGGGGAACAGCACCTTGTCTGGGTGGGTGACTCGCACTCGGCCGCTCAGGATGGCACCCCCTTGCTGTACTTGGAAACAGTGTCACATTGACCGGGCCGCCACCGAGCACCTCGCGCAGTACGCGCACAGCCTCGGCTTCCCGACCCGGCAGCGACTGCACACCAAGCCACTCATGACGCCAGCCAGTTTTCCACCTTGAGATCGGGGACGCGGCCGAAGTGGCGGACATTGGTGGTCACCACGACAAGTCCCCGGGACAGGGCGATCGAGGCAATGCGCAGATCCGGCTCGTCCAGCCGCCGGCCCTCGGCCTCGAGGCCTGCCCGGAGTGGCCCGTAGACCTCGGCGGCCCGCTCATCGAAGGGCAGTACCAGCAGGGCGCCGATGACCAGCTCGCGGACCTTGCGGATCAAGGTTGCGCTGCCTCGCCTGCCCGCTCCATACAGCAGCTCTCCAAGCGTGACCGCGGTGGTGAACTGCTGCTCGGGCGGTGTCTGCGCGAGGCGGCGGATGAGCGCGAGTGGGGGATCGCGCCGGATCACCGCGCTGAGAATGTCGGTGTCGAAGCAGTACACGATCAGTCCAGGTCGGGGGCGCCTCGGTCACGAGCGCGTCGCCGCGAGGCGTAGATCTCGTCGACTACTTCGGGAAGCTCGGTCCACTCCGCGAGGGCTCCCGCTATGGCGGCAAGGCCCTTGGGCCGGATCCCGGGGGACGCTGCCTGATCGGGGGGGACCAGGGCGAGAACGGGCTTTCCCCTGCGTTCGACCAGGAAGCGCTCGCCGCGGCGGACCCGTTCGATCAACTCGGAGAAGCGCGACTTCGTCTCTGCGACACCGAGAGTATTGCTGATGGGCTCAGTGGTCATGAGATCACTTCCGTAGCTTGATGACATGAAGTCATGATAACTCAGGAGCGCGAGGGGTCGATGATCGCGTGGCGGGATCGCCCTCGAAGGTGAACCCGGATCTGGTTATCGCCGCCGCTTCGGCCAGGAGCCGGATGGCTTCGGCGATGCGATGCTCGGGCAGTCGGGCGAAGCCGAGCGCCAGGGCCGGCGGCGCGCCGCTCGCGGCCCGCGGCGCGACCCCCTCCACGGCCACACCCCGCTCGGCGGCGGCCTCGATGACGGCGTCCAGGTCATGGTCGGTGGGCAGCTCGACGTACAACTGGATCCCGGCCGGCACGCCGCGCACCGTCGCGCCGGGCAGCCACCTGGCCAGCGCATCGGTGAGGGCATCGCGGCGGGCTCGGTAGCTGCGCCGTAGCTGCCGCAGATGCCGGTCGTAGGCACCCGAGGCGATGAGCGCGGCAAGCGCGTACTGGTCGATCACGGGTGAGCCAAGGTCGCTCACCGAGCGCGCGCGCCGCGCGGCCTCGGCAAGCGGTGGTGGCGCGACCAGCCAGCCCAGCCGCAACCCGGGGGCCAGCGACTTGCTGACCGATCCGAGCAGCACGACCCGCTGGGGGCAGAGCCCCTGCAGGCACCCGACCGGGTCGCGGTCGTAGCGGAACTCCGCGTCGTAGTCATCCTCCAGCACGACCCCGTCCACCTCGGCGGCCCAGGCGACAAGCTGCGCCCGCCGCCGCGGCGACAGGACGACCCCAGTGGGGTATTGGTGCGCGGGGGTGACGATGACGGCACGCGCGGGGGTGCGGCGCAGCGCCTGGACGTCGACACCCTCGTCGTCGACCGGCACAGGCACCTGGACGGCGCCGGCGGCTTCCAGCAGCGCCGCGGTCCGCACGCTGTGCGGGTCCTCGACGGCCAAAGGGACGAGGCCTGCCTGTGCCTGTGCGAGCGCGCCGATGACCAGGTACAGGCCCTGGGCAACGCCGTTCGTCACGACCAGCTGCTCGGCGGAGACGTCGGCGGCGCGCACCCGGCGAAGGCAGGCCGCCAGCTCGGCCCGCAGCTCGGGGACGCCGCCCGGATCGCTGTAGCCCAGTGCCTGGTGCGGTATCACCTTCATGACCTGACGCACCGCGGCCAGCCAGGCGCGGCGCGGGAAGGCGGACAGATCAGGCGTGCCGACCCGCAAGTCGTAGGCAATGTTGGGCGGCGCCATCGACTCGAGCGCGGTGTCGCCGGCGGGGGCCGCCGGTTCGACGGCCGCGACGCGGGTGCCCGAGCCCTGCCTGGACACGAGAAAGCCCTCGGCCACGAGCTGCTCGTATGCCTCGACGACCACCCCGCGGCTCATCCCGAGGTCGCGAGCGAGCTCCCGGCTGGCAGGCAGCCGGGTGTCCCCGAGCAGCCGGCCCGACCGAATGGCCGCCCGCAGCTCCGCGGCGACCTGGTCCGCCAGGCCGCCGAGCGCCGGGTCGATCCGCAGCTGCAGATCTGACAAATGGACCTCTGTTTCGGTCACTGATTGGACCTTCCGCGCGAACCAATCTACTCCTACGCTGCTGCGCATGAGCAATTCGCTTCGCGGGCCGATTGGCGCCGCCGCTGCGATGTTCCTAGTCGGCACGCTGGCCGCCAGCTCCTCGGTGATCAACCACTACCCGCTCTATGGGGGGCAGGCGCTGCGCTACACCCTGGCCGCCATGATTCTCTTCGCCGTTGGCAGGGCGAAAGGTCTGTCGCTTGTGCGGCTCAGCCTGCGCGAAGCGTTGCTGCTGCTGGCCCTGGCGGCCACCGGGCTGGTGCTATTCAACGTTTGCGTCATCCAGGGGACCCGGCACGCCAGCCCGACCTTGGTCGGCACGACCGTTGGGGCGGTGCCAGTGGTCCTCGCGCTGGTGGGGCCGTTGCTGGCGCGGTCGCGTCCATCCGGACGGGTGCTCCTCGCCGCGGTCGTCGTGGTCGCCGGCGCCACCATCGCCACCGGGCTCGGCTCCGGCAGCCTGACCGGGGTGCTCTACGCGGTCGGCGCCCTGGCGTGTGAGGCCTGCTTCTCCCTGCTCGCCCTCCCGCTGCTGCCAAGGCTGGGACCGGTTCGCGTGTCGGCCTATACGCAGGCGGTCGCCATCCCACTGCTCCTGATCGTCGGCGTCATCGCGGACGGCAGCGGCGTCGTGCGCGTGCCCACCGCCGCCGAGGCAACCGCGCTGGTCTACCTGGGCACGGTCGTCAGCGCAGGCGCCTTCATGCTCTGGTACGGCGCGCTGCCCCGGCTCGGCGCCGACCGCGCGGGCCTGTTCGCTGGCATGGTGCCGGTCGGCGCGATCGTCACCACGGTCCTGCTCGGCCTCGGCACCCCGACGGCCACCGAGCTCGGCGGCGCGGCCCTGGTGATCGCCGGCCTGGCCGTAGGTCTCAGCCGAGGTCTGACCCGCAGCCGCCAGCGCGTTCCTGCGGACACCCCGGCTGCGACGGCCTCAGCGGCCAGGTAGGCGGCGGAGCGGTGGGAGGTCCCGCCTTCCGCCTCCCGACTGCCGACGACCAGTCGGCAGCGTGCATCCCACGCGGCAAGAACGGGTACCCTGCGCGGCAAGGTGAGGCGCGGAGCGACTGAACAGGAGGAGGGCCACATGGCGCGCGAGGATCTGCCTTTCCCGAGCGAGGGGTTCGTGCTCACCCATTTCATCGTCGCGGAGGACGTCGCGCGCTCACGCGACTTCTACGTCGGCGTGCTCGGCGGCCAGGTGGTGCGCGAGGGCGAGCCGACGATCGTCAAGCTGGCCAACGGCTGGGTGACCATCAACGTGGGCGGCGGTCCTACCGACGACAAGCCCGAGGTGGTGCTCGAGACCCCCAGCGACCTCAACCGCGTCAGTTCCTTCCTGAACATCCGCGTGGCCGACATCCAGGCCGCATACCGGGACTGGGGCGCGCGGGGCGCTGAGTTCCTGACCTCGCCCAAGGACCACGGCGCCGAGATCCGCTGTTACATGCGCGACCCGGACGGTCACCTCATCGAGGTCGGTCAGACGACCGGCATGCTCCGTGAGGGGTAGATGGCTGGGTCCTCGCGGACCTCGGATCAGTGCCTGGTGCAACAGCTCGCTCGGGAGGCACGGACGGTGGAGCTCGCGCCCAAGGTCGAGCTGCACCTGCACCTCGACTGCGCGGCCAGCTACGGGGCAGTGGCTGCGCTGGCGCCTGGGACGGCCTTTGCCGAGTACCGCAGGGACTTCGTCGGGCCCGCGAAGGCCGCCGGCCTCGCCGACCTCCTGACCCGCCCGCGACGGATCGTCGCCCTCATGCAGGACCGGCGCGGCCTGCGCGTGATCACCGAGGACCTGTTCGATCAGCTTGCCCGCGACGGGGTGGTCTACGCCGAGCTGCGGTTTGCGCCGCACCAGCACACCGAGGGCGGTATGCGCGTCGAGGAGGTCGTCGCGGAGGTCGAGCAATGCACCGCGGCCGCGGCTGCGGCGACGGGGATCGACGCCAGGCTGCTCCTTTGCACCCTGCGCCACTTCTCGCCGGCGCAGAGCATGCGCACCGCCGAGCTCGTGCGCGAGTTCCAGGGCAGTCTGATCGCCGGTCTGGACATCGCCGGCGACGAGGCCGGCTTCCCGCTGGACAGCCACGAGGCGGCGTTCCGCTACGCGATGGAGCACGGCCTGCACCGGACCGCCCACGCCGGCGAGTCGTCGGGCCCGGTGAGCGTCTGGGAGACCCTGCGACGGCTGCAGCCGTCGCGCATAGGGCACGGGGTCCGCAGCGTCGAGGACCCGGCGCTGGTCGAGCACCTCGAGCAGCAGGGCATCCACCTCGAGGTGTGCCCGTCCTCCAATGTCATGATCGACCTCGTCGGACGCTACGAGGACCACCCGGTCGACCGGCTGTACCGCTCCGGGGTCCCGCTGAGCATCTCCACCGACGTGCGCACAATGGTGAACACCACCCTGAGCGGCGAGTACGAGCGGCTGCGGCGGACCTTCGGCTGGCAGGAGGACGACTTTCGTCGCTGCAACCAAGCGGCGCTGGCCGCGGCGTTCGCCCCGGAGGAGGTCAAGCGGCGCGTCGCCGCTCGGCTGGGAACGGCTTGAGGGAGCGCGGCAAGGTCGGGTGCCAAACGCGGGGCAACCTCCCACTGGCGCGGGCTGTAGGGTGGGACGCTGCCACCGGGTGTGCGGGTGGCTGGTGGACCGACGGTGCGAGGGATGGCATGGAACTCACGGACGAGGAACTGGCCTTTCTGGAGGAGCGCAGGTCGGCGGCGATGGTGACCCTGTGGCCGGACGGACGGCCCCACGCCGTGCGGGTCGGGGTCGCGCTGGTGGACGGCAAGCTCTGGAGCAGCGGCGTCCCTGGCCGGGTCCGCACCGCCCACCTGCGGCGCGACCCGCGCTGCACGCTGTTCGTCTTCGACCCGGCCTGGAGCTACCTCACCCTCGAGGCGAACGCGACCATCCTCGATGGCCCCGACGCTGCCGAGATGAGCCTGCGCCTGTTCCAGGTGATGCAGCGCAGGCCCTCCGGGAACCTCGTGTGGAATGGGGTGGAGCGCACGCCCGAGGAGTTCCTCCGGATCATGAAGGAGGAGCAGCGGCTGATCTACGAATTCGAGGTCGTCCGCACCTACGGGCTCCACGGCGGAGCGCTCTAGGACCTCAGCTCCCCAGGAGAAGCTGCGAAACGCGAAGCCGCTGGTCGGGCCGTGATATGACTGGCGGCCGGGGTAGCCACCCCAGGATCGGCTGAGTCCTCCCCACGGGCTAGCTGCCGCTACAGGGTGTCTCCGCGCCTACTCGCCGCTTGAGCCCATCTTGAACAGCTTAGGCGCTGGCCAGTTCTGCGCCGACCGACTCCAAGTCAAACACCGGTCGCCGTGGTGGCAGCAGCCGTGGTCGGCCGTGGTCAGGTAGGTCTAGCAGGGTGCCCCCCAGCCTGCTCGATCGCTGTCCGGATGCAGCGCCGCGCAATCCGTTGCGCGCCTTCTGGTGACGCAGCCTGGATCGTTATGGTGACATCCACCCAGCGCTCAGTGAGTGAGCCCCCCAGGTCTGGGTCCTCAAGCCGCATTGCAAGCAGGGCCTCGTAGACTCGGTCAAGATGTTCGTCGAGCTGCCCTGCTGTCTCGTTGGGCGCGGGAACCGCGTTGAACCGTGCCGTGACCGTGTACTTCATTTGGGGTTCTCCCAGCACGTTTCCCGCGTCAGCCAGCGCCGCTTGTTGCGCTCATAGGCCTGGGAGGGCGTGAGGTGGATCATTGTCCAGTGATGATCGTCACAGGGGCACTTGATCTTGAAGTACCCGCCTGGCTTTTTCGTCACGGTCCACCCAGCCGTTCGGCATCCTTGAGGAGTTGTTCAAGTTCCCTACGTGGATGTCTTGGCCTTGGACTCATCGTAGGCGAACTACATCCTTGTGAATAGAAGCGACCGCCTAGAGTGATGTGTTACGGCCTGCATGGGGTGCATGATACGGGATAACCGACCGTTCTGTCGGCATCGCCAGGATCACACATTCTGCGGATACAGATGGCCGACCATATCTAGATCGTCTAGATTACGAAGTTTTGCTCCTGGTGGCGCCACGCACACGATGCCCGGTTGGCGGTCGAGCACGTCAGGGAAATAGACGTGGACTCCCTGACGCCCGCATAGCTATGACCCTGGACCGAACCTCGACAGGGCGAAGCTGGCCAGCTCCTGCGGCCGCTTGCCAGTGGCGATCCAGGTCGCCAGTGAACGCCCGGTCGCCGGCGCCATGAGGATGCCGGTGCCGTCGTGCCCGGCGCTCAGCCAGGCGTTGGCCAGCCCCGGAACCTGGTCGACCAGCGGCTGTCTGTCAGCGGTGGCCGGCCGGAAGCAGCACCACGAGTGGCGCACGCGCGCCGCCCGGGCGGCGGGCAGGAGCTGACCGACCCCCCGCCTGACGCGCTCGATCACCTCGGGCCGGACCTGGGGGGACTGGTCACCTTCATCGCGGGTGCCGCCGGCGAGCAGGCTGCCGTCGGGCATGGGCCCGACGCCGAAGCCAGGAGCGTGCACCCCGCAGCCGAGCCCGAACGAGCCCGGCTCGAAGGTGATCAGGTGACCCTTGACGAGCCGCCGGGGCAGCCGCACCCATGGCTCGGGCGCCAGCCCGGTGGCGAAGACCACCGTGCCCGGGTGCAGATCGCCAGCGGTCGTCTGCACGGTGACGATGCGCCCGCCCGCGGCTTCGGCGCCCGTCATCGCGAGTCTGGTGGCCACACTGCCCGCCTGGCGAGCCAGCGCGGCCACCAGGCGAAGCGGGTGAACGTGGGCATGGTCGGGGGCGAGCAGGGCGGCGGCCACGGTGGCGAGGCCGGGCGCGAGCTCCGCCACCCGGTCGGCGCTGAGCAACTCGACCCCGGGCCACGGTCGCGGCCAGCTCGATCCGTCGCCGGGCGGCAGCAGCAGCGCGGGCGTCCGCCGCAACTGAAGCGCCCCGTCCCACTCCTGGTCGAGCTGGCGGTAGAGCGCGAGGCTGCCGCGGGCCAGGGCCACGAAGGCGGGCGGGTCGGTGAGCTGGTGCAGCTCGGGCGCCAGCGCCCCGGCGGCGCCGCCGGAGGCGCCGGTCGCCAGCCGCGCCGCCTCGATGACCAGCACCCGCCCGAGCCCCGCGCGCCGGCAGAACACCGCCGTGGCCAGGCCGATCACGCCACCTCCGACGACGAGCACGTCAGGATTGCGGTCAAGAGGCGCCGGCACGCCGGGGTCGAGCATGGTCCGGTCGGCGGGCGACACCGTCTCGTCCCAGAGCGTCGCCCGCGCCCGGGACAGGCTGAAGGCTGTGGTGGTAGCGAGCTGCCACCGATCGCGGCTGGCCATCGTTTGCATCGTAGAAATCGATCGCGGCGACCGTCGAGTCAGTCGCCCGGGCGAGGCCCTCGCCCGCTCAATCGTGGGGACGCAGGCCGTCGATCACGACTCCGAGGAGCCGGCCGGCCTGATCGGCGCCGTCGGGCGCGTGCTCGGTCGCCATAGAGATCGCGTGCATGAGCTTGAACAGGTCGTCCAGGTCGGTGTCCGAGCGCACGCCTCCCGCCCGCTGGGCGCGGTCGAGCAGCGCTCCCCCGTCCCTGCGCAAAGCCTCGCGGCACGAGGAAAGCAGCTCGGGGTGGGGGTCATCAGCGACGACAGCCCTCGCTTCGTCGTCATGTAGGACGCCATGGCCCGTAGCCAGGTGGCGAACGCGTCGCCGGGCGACGGGGAGGCGAGCAGCTCGCGTGCCTGGGAGCACAGCTCCTCGACCTGGTCGCGGTAGACGGCCTCCAGCAGCGCCTGGCGGGTGGGGAAGTGCCGGTAGAGCGTACCGGACCCGACGCCGGCACGACGCGCGATGTCGTCCAGTGACGCCTCGGCTCCGTGCTGGGCGAACGCGGTCCTGGCCGCGGCCAGCAGGCGCTGGTGGCGCCGATGTTCATCGAGGAGTCCGAGCGCCGCGAAGGGCGCTTCGACCTGGCCGGGCGCTCACCTCCACCGCTGCCATGGCTTCGCTGGTCTACGGGTTCATCCGCGCCTCGACCAGCGGCTGGAGCGACGGTGTCACCCGGGTGGCCTTCGCCGCGGCCGTCCTGCTCCTCGCCCTCTTCCTGAGCATCGAGCTGCGCAGCAGGCAGCCCATCACCCCGCTGCACCTGTTCACCAACCGCGACCGCAGCAGCGCGCACGCCATCAGGCTGCTGCTCGTGGCGGGCATGTTCGGGATGTTCTTCTTCCTCACCCAGTTCGTGCAGGACGTGCTCGGCTTCAGCCCGCTCAAGGCCGGCTTCGCGTTCCTGCCGCTGACGATCGCCCTCTTCGGCTCCGCGCGGCTGGCCTCCAGACTGCTCCCGCGTCTGGGTGCTAAGCGGCTCACGGTGACCGGCATCGCCCTCACCACCGCCGGGATGGTATGGCTGAGCCAGGTCTCCGCCGGCGGCGGCTACCTCTCCGGCGTGCTCGGGCCGATGCTGCTGTTCGGCCTGGGGGTGGGCTTCCCGTTCGTGGCGCTCACCGTGCTGGCCCTCTCCGGGGTGGAGCCGCGCGACACCGGCGCGGCATCCAGCCTGGTGAACGTCATGCAGCAGGTCGGCGGGTCGCTGGGCCTGGCCATCCTCGTCACGGTGTTCGGGACCGCCAGCCGCAATGCGGCCAGTCAGTCCGTGGCGGGCGCCAGCACCGCGACGAAGGTCAGGGACGTCCTCACGACCGGCATCAGCAGCGCCTTCACCGCCTCGACGATCCTGATTGCCTGCTCGCTCCTGCTGGCCGTGGTCGCCATCACCTCGCGCGCAAGCCAGCCAGGACGCTTGCCAGCAGGGCGGGGGTGATGCGGACCTGCCCGAGGCCCAGCTCGACCAGGCGCTGGAAGCGGACGGGGGAGCCGTCGGCGGCAGCGAGCGCCGCGCAGGCCAGCGGCTGCCAGCGGATCGCCCGGCCGAGCACGGCCGCGTGCCGGAAGTGACGGCCGAGCGCGGCGCGGAGCAGCGCGCGGTAGGCCGGCAGGGGCCGGTCGGGCGCGAGCAGGCTCGCGCGGGCGGCCAGCCGGCCGGAGGCCAGGGCGTAATAGATCCCCTCGCCAGACAGCGGGTTGACCATCGCCGCGGCGTCTCCGCAGAGCAGCACCCGGCCGCCGCCGGGCAGCGGCCGCTGGGAGGAGAAGGGCAGGTGGTGCGCGCGGAGACTGGCCGGGTCGGGATCGGCGCCCGGCAGCAGCGCGCGCAGCCGCCCCTCCAGCTCTGCCCTGCCGCCCTCGAAGCGGCTGCGCAGCAGCCCGTAGCCGACGTTGACCAGCCCGGTCCCGGTCGCGAACGACCAGACGTACGCGGGCCAGCCTTGCGCCACCCAGCCGATCAGCTGCTCAGGCGGTCCCGGCGGGGCGGCGGCGTAGCCGCGCAGGGCGATCGCGGTGTGGCGCTGAGGGCTCGCTGGCGCGCCGAGCAGGCGGCGCACCACTGAGTTCGCCCCGTCGGCGCCGATCACCACCCGGGCGGCCAGCCGGCCGTTGACGAGCACCACGCCGTCGCGCTGCTCCACGCTGCGCACCCGCTCGCGCTCGACCACCGCCCCGGCGCGGACAGCCGCCGTGACCAGGCGGTCGTCCAGCACGCGCCGGGGCACCACCCAGCTCGGCCTGGCGGCGGTGCCGCTCACCTCGATCCCGCCGGGCGCGCGCAGGCGCAGCCGGCGCAGGGGCGGGTAGCCGTCCAGCGCCTCGCTCGCGTCCAGGGCGACCAGCTCCGCGGCGGCGTGCGGGCCGATGCCGTCGCCGCAGGGCTTGTCGCGCGGGAAGGCGGCGCGGTCCAGCAGCAACACCCGGGCGCTGGGCTCGAGACGCTTGGCCTCGAGCGCGGCGGCGGCGCCCGCCGGCCCGGCACCGGCCACGACCAGGTCCCAGCCCAAGCCCGAGGCACCCATCCTGATAGACCGGGGGACTAACGCTCGGCCTTGCGAATCGTCGCCGAGCGGGCAGGGGCCTCGCCAGCGAGCCCCCCGGACCCTGGATCCCGCCGGGGGGCTACGCTCGGCTCTGCTTCGGGTCCTGGTGCTCCGCGTCTGGCCTCGCTGGCGAGCCCCCCGGACCCCCCGGCGGTGGAGAAGGGGTCCAAGACCGACTCGAGCGCGGCGACCGCCGCCCCTCGCGCGCCCGCCATGTCCAGGTCGGGCACGAGGTCGAATCTTGCCACGCGCTCCTGCTCTTCCCG
This sequence comes from bacterium, assembly GCA_046727955.1. Lineage (GTDB taxonomy): Bacteria > Actinomycetota > CALGFH01 > CALGFH01 > CALGFH01 > DASVXQ01. Next base: position 21,472 of record JBKPDO010000392.1, read on the forward strand.
CAGGGCGGTGTGCTCGCGCACCATGCCGAGGAACCACTGGCGGAACCGCGGCGAGGTCTCGACCACGCCACCGCCCAGGAAGTAGGCGCTCGGGTCGATGAAGTTGGCGGCGATCGTGAACAGCCGGCCGAGCGCCATCGCCTGCTGCTCGAAGATCTTGAGGGCGAGCGGGTCGCCCTTCTCGCCGTAGGCGCGGACAAGCCTCGCGGCCTCCCTGAGCGACCCCACCTTGCCCAGCTCGTGGCCGTCGAAGCGGGTCAGCCAGTAGGGCAGCAGGTTCTTCTCGATCCCGGTCAGGGAGGCGACGCTCTCGGCGTCGCCGGAGAGGCCGCAGTTGCACTGGGGCAATGGCTGGCCCTCGCCCAGCAGTCCCTGCATCGGGATGTACACGTGACCCAGCTCGCCGGCCATCCCGGCGGCGCCGCGCACGATCCGCCCCGCCTCGATCACCCCACCGCCGAGCCCGGTGCCCACGATCGCCGAGACGGAGGAGTGCCGCGGCGCCTCCGCTCCGAAGTGCACGTGGTGGGCATAGAGCGCGGCGGCGTTGCCGTCGTTGTTGTAGACGACCGGCAGGCCCAGCCGGGCCTCGAGCGCGGCGCGGAAATCGAAGCCGCGCCAGGCCGGCTGGGAGAAGTTCGTGGCGCCCTTCGACGAGATGACGCCGTCCGCGCTGGCGGGGCCGGGCGTGTCCAGGCCCACGGCAAGGACCGAGGACCTCGGCCTGCCGGTGATCTCCAGGACGTGCTCCAGCGACCGGGCGAGCGCCTCGACGGCGACGTCCGGTCCCTCCTGGACCCGGCTCGGAGTCTCTACCAGCCGGTCGACCAGGAACGACCCCGAGGAGTCGAGCACCGTGGCGTTGTTGCAGTTCCCGCCGTTGTCGAGCCCGACGACCACCCACTGGTCTCTAGTCCGCATCGTCTGCCTACCTCGCTTGGACGTGTATCGGTGTGCGTCTCAGTCAGCGACGATAGTGGCCCCACGACGATAGTGGCCCCACCGGCGACTTGAATCCAGAGGCCCAGCGGCAGGCATCATGCGCCCGCTGGGCATTTTGCGGGTGCAGGAGCAATCGCACCTCTTGTCGATCCTAAGACCGAGCGGTGGGACCACGGCTCCGCGAGGTCAGCGCGGAGGTCGAGCGCTACGGCTGGTAGCTTGGGCGGGTGGCGTCGGAGATCACGTACTACCAGGCGGTCGGCGGCGAGGAGACCTTCCGCCGGCTGGTCGCCCGCTTCTACCAGGGGGTGGCCGGCGACCCGCTGCTGCGCCCGCTCTACCCGGAGGAGGGCCTGGCCGGCTCGGAGGAGCGGCTGCGCCTGTTCCTCATCCAGTACTGGGGTGGTCCGGCGACCTATAGCGACATCCGCGGCCACCCCGCCCTGCGCATGCGTCACGCCCGCTTCGCCATCGGCCCGGCGCAGCGTGACGCCTGGCTGCGGCACATGAACGAGGCGATCGACTCGCTGGAGCTGCCGGAGCACCTGGCGGCGCCACTGCGCGAGTACGTGACGATAGCGGCTCGAGCCCTCACCAACCAGCCCGGGTGAGAGGGCAGCGGGCCGCCGGCCCAAAGGGCGTCAGGCGTGAGCGACGTCCAGCACCACCCGCATGACGTGGATCTCGCCCGGGTTGCTGATCAGCCCCCAACCGGTCGCGCTACCGGCATCGTCCTAGCTCGGGCGGCTCAGTACGGCCAGGTCCAGTCGCGCACCTCTGGGGCGTCTTCGCCCTCACGGCGGGTGTAGGCGCGGCAGGACAGGCGCCGGTCGCTCATGAGCTGGCGCACGTGCCCGGCCCGCGACGCCAATCCGGGGACCCGGTCGATCACGTCCATGACCAGGTGGAAGCGGTCCAGGTCGTTGAGCATGACCATGTCGAACGGCGTGGTGGTGGTGCCCTCCTCCTTGTAGCCGCGCACGTGCATGTTGCCGTGGTTGGTGCGGCGGTAGACCAGCCGGTGGATCAGCGTCGCGTAGCCGTGATAGGCGAACACCACCGGCCGGTCGGTGGTGAACAGCGCGTCGAACTCCGCGTCGGAGGCGCCGTGCGGGTGCTCGGACTCGGGCTCCAGGCGCATCAGGTCGACCACGTTGATCACCCGGACCTTCAGGTCGGGCAGGTGCCGGCGCAGCAGGTCGACGGCGGCCAGCGTCTCCAGCGTGGGGACGTCGCCGCAGCAGGCCATCACCACGTCGGGCTCACCGTCCTGGTCGTTGCTGGCCCACTCCCAGATGCCCATCCCGCGGGTGCAGTGCAGGATCGCGTCGTCCATCGACAGCCAGTTCAGCGACGGCTGCTTGCCCGCCACGACGACGTTCACGTAATGGCGGCTGCGCAGGCAGTGATCGGCCACCGACAGCAGGCAGTTGGCGTCCGGCGGGAGGTACACGCGGACGATCTCCGCCTTCTTGTTCACCACGTGGTCGATGAACCCGGGGTCCTGGTGCGAGAACCCGTTGTGGTCCTGGCGCCACACGTGCGAGGAGAGCAGGTAGTTGAGCGAGGCGATGGGGCGCCGCCAGGGGATCCCCCTGGTCACCTTCAGCCACTTGGCGTGCTGGTTGAACATCGAGTCGACGATGTGGATGAACGCCTCGTAGCAGTTGAACAGGCCGTGGCGACCGGTCAGCAGGTAGCCCTCCAGCCAGCCCTGGCACAGGTGCTCCGACAGCACCTCCATGACCCGTCCGTCGGGAGCCAGGTGATCGTCGGTGGGGAGGATCTTCGCGTCGAAGGTGCGGTTCGTCGCCTCGAACACCTGGGTCAGGCGGTTGGATGCGGTCTCGTCCGGCCCGAACAGCCGGAAGTTGTCCGGGTTGCGGCGGATCACGTCGCGCAGGAACGCGCCGAGCACGCGGGTGGCCTCGCTGAACGTCGCCCCGGGCTTGGCCACGTCGACGGCGTAGTCGCGGAAGTCCGGCAGCAGCAGGTTGCGGAGCAGGAGCCCGCCGTTGGTGTGGGGGTTCGCGCTCATGCGCCGCCGGCGCCGTGGCGGGAGCTCGGCCAGCTCCTCGACCAGGCGTCCCTCCTCGTCGAACAGCTCCTCCGGCCGGTAGCTGCGCATCCACGACTCCAGCAGCGCCAGGTGCTGTGGGTTCGAGCGGGCCTGGTCGATAGGGACCTGATGGGACCGCCAGGTCCCCTCCACGGGCAGACCGTCGACCTCCTTGGGTCCGGTCCACCCCTTGGGAGTCCGCAGCACGATCATCGGCCACCGCGGCCGGGTTGGATCCTGCCGCGCCCGGGCGGCCCGCTGGATCGCCTGGATCTCCTCGACCACCTCGTCCAGCACCGCGGCCATGCGCTGGTGCACCGCTGCCGGCTCGTCGCCCTCGACGAAATACGGATGGTGCCCGTAGCCCTCCAGCAGCGCGCGCAGCTCCTCGTCCGTGATCCTCGCCAGCGCCGTGGCGCTGGCGATCTTGTAGCCGTTCAGGTGCAGGATCGGTAGCACCGCGCCGTCGCGGACCGGGTCGAGGAATTTGTTGGAGTGCCAGCTCCCCGCGAGCGGGCCGGTCTCCGCCTCGCCGTCGCCCACCACGCAGCACACCAGCAGGTCGGGGTTGTCGAACGCCGCGCCGTAGGCGTGCGTCAGCGAGTAGCCCAGCTCACCCCCCTCGTGAATCGAGCCGGGCGTCTCCGGCGCCACGTGGCTGGGGATGCCGCCCGGGAAGGAGAACTGCCGGAACAGTCGCCGCAGCCCTTCGGCGTCCCTGGTGACGTCGGGGTAGACCTCGCTGTAGGTCCCCTCGAGGTAGGTGTTGGCCACCACGCCGGGCCCGCCGTGCCCGGGTCCGGCCACGTAGATCGCGTCCAGGTCCAGGTCCCGGATGACCCGGTTCATGTGGGCGTAGATGAGGTTGAGGCCGGGGGTGGTGCCCCAGTGGCCGAGCAGCCGGGGCTTGATGTGCTCGGGCCTGAGCGGCTCGCGCAGCAGCGGGTTGTCGAGCAGATAGATCTGGCCGACCGACAGGTAGTTCGCCGCGCGCCAGTAGGCGTTGATCCGGCGGAGCTGCTCCTGCGACAGCGGGCCGGGCTCCCCGCTCTCGGGATGGCTCATGCGTTACCTCCAATTCCGGGTCCCAGCTTCTGGTCCCTTGTCCGCCTAGAGACTAACCCGGCCACGCGGCAGGCTTGTGAAAAGGTAGGGGCAGGCAAGCGGAGGGGGCACATCACACTGTATGGAGGGTCAGCTCGCCGATGGATTCCTGATGCCGTCCCAGGTCGCGCTAGTCTTTGCCGCACGATGCGCGTGCTCGTGGTCAACGCGGGGTCCAGCAGCCTGAAGCTCGGTCTGCTGGATGCCGACGACCGGGTGCTCGACGCCGCGAACCTGTCAATGCCCGGCATAGAGGACCTTGCCGAGCAGCTCGGCGGCTTCCTGAACGGCGCGCCGCGGCCAGACGCGGCCGGTCACCGGATCGTGCACGGCGGCTCCATGTTCCGCTCCAGCGTGGTGATCAGCGAGGGGGTCGTCGAGCAGGTCGGCCGGCTCGGCGAGCTGGCGCCGCTGCACAACCCGCCGGCGCTGGCGGCGGTGGAGGCGCTGCGGCGGCTGCGGCCCGGGCTGCCCGCGGTGGCCTGCTTCGACACCGCCTTCCACGCCTCGCTGCCGCCAGCGGCGGCGACCTACGCGGTGCCGTGGAGCTGGACCGAGCGGCACGGCATCCGCCGCTTCGGCTTCCACGGGCTCAGCCACGCCTACGCTGCCAGGCGGGCGGCGGAGCTGCTGGGACGGCCGCTGGGCGAGCTTCGCACGGTCACCTGCCATCTGGGCGCCGGCGCGTCGCTGGCGGCGGTGGCCGGTGGCGTCTCGGTGGACACGACCATGGGGTTCACGCCGCTCGAGGGGCTGGTGATGGCGACCCGGTCCGGCTCGCTGGATCCAGGCGCGCTGCTGCTGGTGCAGCGCCTGGCCGGACTGGCGCCCGAGCAGGCCGAGCGGGCGCTGGACCGGGAGAGCGGCCTGCTCGGCCTGTCAGGGGTCTCCGGCGACATGCGCGCGGTGCTGGACGCCGCCGACCAGGGGCATGAGCGCTCCTGGCTGGCGGTCGCGGTCTACGAGCACCGGCTGCGGTCGGGGATCGCGGCGATGGCGGCCTCCATGGGCGGCCTCGACGTGGTGGTCTTCACCGGGGGTGTGGGCGAGCACGCGCCACGGATCCGCCAGTCCGCCTGTGAGGGGCTGGCGTTTCTGGGGGTGGGGCTGGACCGGGCGGCCAACCTCGGCGCCGGCGAGGCCGATGCCGACCTGAGCGCGCCCGGCGCTCCCGTGCGCGTGCTCCTGGTGCGCGCCCGTGAGGACCTGGAGATCGCTCGAGAGACCCGCCGCCTGCTCGCTCAGGACTAGGACCGAGCCTCCCGGAGCTCAGCCGAGCTGGTCGCGAAGGCGCTCGCGGGAGCGGCGCAGCAGGCGCGACACCTGCATCTGGGAGCAGCCGATCAGTGCCCCGATCTCGCGCTGCTTGAGGCCCTTGAAGTAGTGCAGCACCAGCGCGGTGCGCTCGACCGGCGGCAGAGCGGCGACCAGCTCCGGGAGCACCAGCAGGTCCTCGACCTCCGCGTCGGACGCGGGGTCGGACAGCAGATCGCCCAGGGCCGTCCCGCCCTCGTTGTCGACCGGCAGGTCCAGCGAGAGCGCGGTGCGGCTCTCGACCGCCCTGATCGCGCGGGTTACCTCGTCCTGGGTGAGGTCGAGCTGCCCGGCCAGCTCCTCCATGGCCGGCCAGCGGTCGCTGCTGTTACCGAGCCGCTGGCGGGCCCGCAGGACCTGGAGCGCGTGCTCCTTGACCGACCGGGGGATGCGGACCGACCAGGTCGCGTCGCGCAGGTAGCGCTTGAGCTCGCCGATGATGGTGGCGATCGCGAACGCCACGAACGGGGTGCCCCTGCCCGGGTCGTAGCGGTCCACCGCGTTGATCAGCGCGACCCGGGCGGTCTGGCGCAGGTCCTCGGGGGTGGTGTTGGGGTTGTTGCGGTAGCGTCCCGCGAGCCGGTCGGCCAGGTCCAGGTGGTCCAGGATGACCTGCTCGCGATCGGTGCCTTCAGGTGCCAGGGTTGTGCCGCTCATCATGGTGAGAGGGTCGCGTCCGAGCGGTCGCGTGTCGTCACCGCCAGCGCCCGTCTCGGCTTCCGGCTGGCCAGGATCTTCGGCTACCGGCTGGCTTCAATGAGGCCACTCGGGAGCCGCCGTGTAGCGGTCAGTCCCGAGTGGCGCCGACGCGGTGCTGCTGCGGGCTGACACCGCGGACGCGCTTGAAGGCGGTGCTGAGCGTGAAGGCGCTGCCGTAGCCGACCTGCCGGGCCACCGCGCCGACGGTGGTGTCAGGCTCGCGCAGCAGATCGGCGGCCAGGGCCAGCCGCCAGCCGGTCAGGTAGGCCATCGGCGGCTCGCCGACCAGCTCGGTGAAGCGGCGGGCGAGCGCCGCGCGGGAGACGCCCGTCGCGGCCGCCAGCGTGGCCACCGTCCAGGGCTGGGCCGGGTTGCTGTGGAGCATCCGCAGGGCGCGGCCCACCACCGGGTCGCTATAGGCCTGGTACCAGGCTGGGGCGCTGGCCTCCGGGCGGGAGAACCACGCCCGGAGGACGGCGATGAGCAGCAGATCGAGCAGCCGGTCGAGGATCACCTCCTGACCCGGCTCGTCCTTGACGATCTCGACGCCGAGCAGCTGAATGAGGGCGCTGTCCCAGGCATCGGGAGGCAGGACCAGCATCGTGGGCAGCGCGCCCAGCAGCCGCTGGCTGATCTCGCCGCGCATCTGATAGGTGCCGGTGAGCATCACCACCGCGCCACCCGGGCTGTTTCCCCAGGTGCGTACCCCCATCCACTCCATCTCCTCGGTCAGGTCCTCCCCGTCCGGGGTGGTGCAGCGCTGCCCAGGGTGGATCACGGCCTGGATCGGTGTGGCCGGGTCATCGGCGACGGTGTACGGGTCCGGACCGCGGATGATCGAGACGTCGCCTGGATGGAGCCGGACCCTGTCACCGCTGTCGGGGACCACCCATGCCTCGCCCCGCACCATCGCCACCAGGGTGAGCGGCGCCTGGTCCTGGATCCGCAGGGACCAGGGCGGGCTCATGATCGAGCGCAGCAGGAACGCTCCCTGGGCTCTCGGCCCGTTCAGCAGGCTCGCGAGTGCGTCCATGCACCGCATTGTAGACGCAGGCACATGGAGTCGAGCCTCTCAACCATGGCCCGTCTCACCGCACGCGGGTTCACTGAGCGGTACGCGGCCGTGTTGACGGAGCGCGGTGTGCGGCTGACTATGCGGCGTTCCTGTCGAGCCAGGGAGGACGAAGTGGACGTGTTCCGAGGCGTCGCGCTGGTCGCGGCCACCATCACCATGGGGATCATGACGGGCGTGTTTCAGCTCTACGCCTACGCGATCATGCCCGGTCTCGGCAAGACCGACGACCGGACCTTCGTCGGCGCGTTCCAGTCGATAGACAGGTCGATCATCAACCCCCTGTTCATGGTCACCTTCTTTGGCGCGCTGGTGTTCACCGGCCTGGCCGCGCTGTTCGCGGTCCGCGGGGACGGGCGATCAGTGCTGCCCTGGGTCGTGGTCGCGCTCGTCCTGTATGTGCTCGTGGTCATCCTTACCCTCGCTATCAACGTGCCGCTCAACGACCAGCTCAAAGCGGCGGGCGACCCCGACCGCGTCGCCAGCCTCGCGGCGGCGCGCAAACGCTTCGACGAGGCGAAATGGGTCCGCTGGAACCTCGTCCGCGCGGTTGCGTCCACGGTCGCGTTCGGCTGCCTCACCTGGGCCCTCGTGCTCTACGGCCGCGCGACACCTGACGGGGCGTGACAAGGTCCGACCAGGCGCTCAGGATTCGAGGAGGCTCCAGCACTGCTCGCAGAACCGGTTGGTCGGCGGGCACGGGTAGCCGCAGTTCCAGCAGGCGACCGCCGCGGCGCGCGGTGAGGCCGGCCGGCGCGGGTAGGCCGGGGCGGCCGGCGGAGCGGCCGGGGTTGGGATCTCGGCCGGCGCGGGCGGCGCAGGCTCCTCCGTGGTCCGCTCGCGCTGCCACCAGTCGTGCCGCGGTCGCGGCACCTCCGTCGTCGCGGGCATTGGCTCGGCCTCATCGTCGACCACCGGCAGCTCTGCGGTCTGATCCTCGGCCGGCCACCACGGCTCCGGCTCCGGCGCCGGTGCCTGGGGTGGCCGGGGTGCCTGGGGTGCCTGGGGCGCCTGGGCGGGCTGCCCGGCAGCCGTGGTCGGCACCGGCGACCCGTTGCCACCCGCCCTGAAGCCGACCGGCGCGTAGGGCTCGGCCGACCACCACTCGCTCGGCTCCACCGGAGCGTGGCTTCCGGAAGCGGGGTCCTGCGCCCCCTGGGGGTAGAGCGGCGGCGCGGGAGCCCACCCCGTGGCTGTCGCCGGGTCTGGGGCCGGAGCCCACCCCGTTGCTGTCGCCGGGTCTGGGGCCGGAGCCCACGCCGACCCTGGCGCCGACCCTGGCTCACCCCAGAGTGTGTCGGCCACGGCGCCGCCCAGACGCTCCCGCTGCCGGCGCCTGCGGCGCCGCCGCCGCGCCCGCGCCGTGACCAGAACGGCAACGGCGAGGAGCCCGACCACGACGAGCGCGGCGAAATACGTGAGCGGCAGCCCCAGGATCTCTCGTGGTGTCTGGTCGCGGCCCTGCGCGATGGCCTTCTCCGAATCCTTGATGAGCTTCCCCACCGTGGGGTGTGCCGGGTCGAGCCGCTTCACCTCTTTGAAGAGCGGCAGCGCGCGCTTGTACCAGTGCCGCTCGAACGCGTCGAGTGCCAGGCGGTACTTCTCGGTGGCCACACCCTCCACCGGCTTGACCTTGGCCCTGGAGAGCAGCTCGTTCACCACCGAGACCGGCACCGCAAAGTTCAGCCCGGCCACCTCACGACCGGTCTGGGGGTCGACCGACCCGAACGTCGCCACCCCGACCACCTTGCCGTGCTCGTCGAAGACCGGACCGCCGCTGTTGCCGTGGGTCATGGTCGCGTCGGTCTGCAGCACCGGGAAGCCCTCGCTGGCGGTCTTCTTGGCGCTGAGCACCCCCTGCGTCAGCGTCGGCTCCTTCTCGCTCTCCTTGGACAGCACCGGGCTGAACGTGGCCGGCCCCGGGAAACCCAGCACGAACAGGCGGTCGCCGGTACTCAGGGTGGTGTCGTCGCCGAGCAGCACCGTGGCCATGTTGGTGGCGTCCACCTTGATGATGGCCACGTCCTTGCCGGGGATCTCCTTGCCGGCGGTGACCAGCTTGGCCGGGCGGCCGTTCTCCACCGAATAGACGACACCGCCGCTCCCGCTGGAGGTGACGGTCTCGAGCCGCCGCTTGAAATTGGAGAGCTTGCTGTTCTTGGTCGCCCAGCGGAGGCTGGCGTCCAGCAACCTGGTCGCCAGGCTCTGGGGGACGCCACCCGAGACCAGGTTCTGGATGGAGTCCTGGAAGCTGTCGCCGGCTCCCTCGCGCAGGAAGGTGGCCTTCAGGGCGTCGCGCGACGGGGCGACGACGTGCGCATTGGTGACGATGTAGCCGTTGGCGCTGATCGAGAAGCCGGACCCCATTGCCAGGACCTTCAGATCTATCCGGTCCACCCGGTCCGAGGGGGTGTACCAACGGAACGGGTCTCGTGCGATCTCAGCGATGACGGCGTTGCGAGCCGCCGTCGCGTTCGCCGGGACCTCCCCGCGCCGGATCTTGTCGAGGACGAGCAACTGCAGGGCGCGCTGGTTCGCGGCGGTGAGCTGTGGCGCCGGCACGGACAGATTGCCCGTGAACGTGGCCGTAATGAGCTCCACACCGGGCCTCGCCTCGTCGAAGAGCCGTCTGGTGGCCATCGGCTTCTGCTCGTCGTCGGCATTGGCCGGCAGCGCCCCGCCAATCGTCCCGACGAGCAGTGCCACCAGCAGTAGCAGAACTGCCGGCAGGCGCGAGCCCAACTCTGTCGCTATCGGTCTGGGTTCCGGCTTGCTCGGCTTGCGTCGCACAGATCACTCCTTGCCGACTTCCGCCCCGAAGGCCGGCGGGCATGCGTGCCCCGTCCGCCAGCACCTCGCTCTCCCTCACTTCACGCCCCGGCTGCGCACGCGAATAGCAGGGCATGGCCCCACCAGGTAGACCGAAGCGACATCAATTTCCGTTTCAGGCCGAGATCGCTGGATCGGCAACAATTGGGTAACGGGCGCAGGACGCGCAGGAAGTAATCTCGGAGCCCACTGTGGCTCCTCGGTGGCACGGGTGGCACGGGTGGCAGGGTCCGAAGCCGGCCGTGGCGAACCTCGAACGCCGCGGCGGCGGCTGCCGGCGGCGCGCGTAGGGGGAGCCAGACGCGGTCCGTGACGGCGGCCGCCCGGGGGCGCGCCGGGTCGTGCGCGGTATCCTGCTCAGCATGAGCAACAGGCGCGCTGGGCACCGCCGGCGGCTCGCCATCGTGCTCGCCATCACCTGCGCGGTCCTGGCGGCGGAGGTCGCCGGCGCGCTCGTCTCCGGCAGCCTGGTCCTGCTGGCCGATGCGGGCCACATGGCCACCGACGCCGCCGGCATCACGCTGTCGCTGCTGGCGATGTGGTTCGCCGCCCGCCCCGCGAGCGCCAGGCGCACCTTCGGATTCCACCGCCTCGAGATCCTGGCGGCGGTGGCGAACGCGCTGCTGCTGTGCGGAGTCGGCGTCTACGTCGTGGTCGAGGCGGTGCGGCGGCTGGCGGACCCGCCGGCGGTGGCGAGCGGCACCATCCTGGCGTTCGGTGCGGTCGCGCTGGCCGGCAACGCCTGCTCGCTGTGGCTGCTGCGCCGCGGGCAGGCCGAGAGCATGAACCTGCGCGGCGCCTTCCTGGAGGTCCTGAGCGACCTGCTCGGCGCCGTCGCGGTGCTGATCGCCGGGGCGGTCATCGCAGTTACCGGCTTCCTGCGGGCCGACCCGATCGCCTCGGGCCTGATCGGCGTGCTGATCCTGCCGCGCACCTGGAAGCTGCTGCGCGAGGCGGTCGACGTGCTGCTGGAGGCGACCCCGAGAGGGATCGACCTCGACGACGTGCGCCGCCACCTGCTGGGCGCGCAGGGCGTGGTCGACGTGCACGACCTGCACGCCTGGACGATCACCAGCGGCATGCCGGTGCTGTCCGCCCACGTCGTGGTGGACGACCCCGCAGCCAGCGGGCAGGTGCTCGACCGGGTCTGCGAGTGCCTGCGCGGCCACTTCGACATCGAGCACTCCACCATCCAGCTCGAGCCCACCAGCCACCGCGGCCACGAAGGCGCCACCCACCCCTGAGCAGGCACAGCTGGCAGCGCAGCACGAGGAGCTGGGCATGCCCGTCCGCGAGCCAGTCGACCACAACGCCCAAGTCCTCGGCGCGCTGCGCTGTGCCCTCGTGACAACCGGGTGCGGTCTGCTCATAGCAGTACCGTTCCGACGAGGCAGACCCATCGCCGTCGGGTGGCACCTCGTGCCTCGTCGGAGCAGCCGGCCCTACACGCCAGGTAGCGTCTCCTGGACGTCGTCTGGCATTTGGTCGCCGCCCTCGAGCAGGTCCAAGTCTGGGGCTGCTCTCGCGATCTCGTACGAGCTGTCGCCCAGGGCGAAGACGATGCGTTCAGCGTCGAGCCTTAACGCGAGTTCGGGTAGCTCCTCAGGAGCAGAACTCAGCAGGTCCTGGAGCGGTCCGCGAACGTATTTATCCAGAAACACGCTCATCGTTGTGCCGGCAGCTTGCTCAAGGTGGCTCCAGGCGCGCTCTCCGACGTAGACGTGGCCACCCGCGGCCTCGAACGCTGCGGTCAACTCTCTCAGCTTGGGGTTGGGGGTGGGATCGAAGACGACGAGGATCGGCTTGTACCCACTGGCCCGGCAGTCCTCAGGGAACTCCAGTTCCACGGGCCACCGGCCCTGGCCCGATGCGGCGATGGTGACGCGGAGCTTGAGCTCGTACGCCTCGAAGCCCCGCAGGCAGTCGATCTGTCGTCCACCCGTACCAGAGCGTCGTCTAACGCCAACTTCCGCTCAGCGCTTTGGACCCCCGATCTTGATACCCGTAGCGGGAGTGGCAGGCGACGGATCTGCTGCCAAGCAGCGCGTTCGAAGATGGCTGCGACTGATCGGCTCGGTAGATACCGGGTCTGTAACGCTGCCGATCTTGGCTGCGTGGGAGTCGTCACCGCGACCGCGACGCTGACAGGTTGGGACGGACTGTCGCGTTCTAACCATCACGATCAGGATGGACCAGCCTATCCGGACGCGGCCGGGCGGGTGTCGGTCAGCAGGTCAGGTCTGATAGATCAGCGCCATGGCAGCCACACCGACCCGGCGCAAAGGCTGGGAGCTGTTCGCCCACCCCGCCCACCAGAACCAGCGGCGCTACGAAGCGCTGCGCGCCTACCTCTACGAGGGCGCCTCCCTGGCCCAGGCCGCCGCCCGGTTCGGCTACACCCCCGCCACGCTGGAATCGCTGGCCCGCGACCTGCGTACCGGCAAGCTGGTCCTGCAAGCTGGTCCTGTTCGCCCCCGCGGGCAAGCCCGGCCGCAAGCGCGCCCCGAAAAAAGACCGCGCCCGCGCCCGGGTCATCCAACTGCGCCGCGAGGGCCTGTCGGTGTACGAGATCAGCACCCGCCTGGCCGTGGAGGGGATCGGCCTGAACCGCACCGGGGTGGGCCAGGTGCTGCGCGAGGAAGGCTTCGGCCGGCTGCTGCGCGACCCCGCCGAGCGGGCCAGTACCTCCCCGGCCACCTCCGGCCGCGACACCCGCCTGCCCCCACCGGCGTGCTGGACTTTGGCGCCTTCCCCCAGCAGGTGCACACCGCCATGGCCGGGCTGCTGCTGACCGTTCCCGACCTGGTCGCCCTGGACCTGCCCGCCCTGGTGGCCGCCGGCTACCCCGGCACCAGCGTGGTCCCCCCAAGCGGCTGGATCTTGTCGCTGCTGGCGCTGAAGCTGACCGGCACCCGGCGCGTGTCCCACGTCGACGACCTGCTGGGCGACCCGGCCGCCGGCCTGTTCGCCGGCCTTGGGGTCCTACCCAAGAAGACCGCGCTGACCGACTACTCCTACCGCCTCGCCCACGACCAGCAGCGCGCCTTGCTGGCCGCGCTGGACGCCAAGATGATCGCCGCGGGGCTGGCCACCAGCTCCGAGGCGATCTTCGACCTGGACTTCCACGCGGTCATGCACTGGGGCGAGGACCCTGTCATGGAAAAGCACTACGTCCCCCGCCGCTTGAAGCGCACCCGCTCGGTGCTGACCTTCTTCGCCCAGGACTCCGGCACCCACAACCTCGTCTACGCCAACGCCGACCTGGACAAGGCCACCCAGGCCCGCGAGCCCATCGCCTTCTGCGACCACTGCAAGGCCGCCTCCGGCGCCGACCCGCACCTGCTGATCCTGGACTCAAGGGTCACCACCCAGCCGGTGCTGGGCGAACTCAACCAGCGCGGCGTGAAGTTCCTCACCCTGCGACAGCGCTCACCCTCCCTGGTCGCCCAGATCAACCAGCTCCCGCCCACCGCCTTCACCCCCGTCACCCTGGACCGCTCCGGCAAGCACACCAACCCACGAGTCCACGAGATGACCGGGGTGAGGCTCACCAACTACCCCGCGACCGTCCGCCAGCTGGTCGTGGCCGGCCTGGGCCGCGACGCGCCCACCGTCATCATCACCAACGACCACGACCAGCCGGTCAAGCAACTGATCGAACACTACGCGCGGCGCATGACCATCGAGCGGCGCCTGGCCGAGATCATCCGCGCGTTCTGCCTGGACGCCCTGTCCAGTGCCGTCAACCTCAACGTCGACCTGGACGTCGTGCTGTGCGTGCTCGCCCAGGCGCTCACCGCGGCCTTCCGCCTGCGCCTGCCCGCCAACTACGCCGCCGCCACCCCCGACACCCTGCAACGCCGCTTCCTCGACACCCCAGGCGAGATCATCAACACCGCCGACACCATCATCGTCAAGCTCAACCGGCGGGCCTACTCACCCGTCCTGCGCAGCGCCGACCTCCCCGCCGACACCACCGTCCCCTGGTGGGCAGGCCGCCGACTCCGCTTCGACTTCGCCTGACCCCAGGGCCGATACAGCTGCGCGGAAATCGGCGCTAAGCAACGTCAACGCCAGTCGGTGACGGATTTGGCGGCCGCACCAACCGCTTGCGAGTCCAGCGCGTTCACCGGCAAGAATGTCGGGCTACAACCTCTTTTAGCTACACCCGCAGTCGGCCGTCCGGTCGCTGCCGCCATCATCAGGATAGCGACGCCTGAAATGCGGCGGCCGCGTCTGCGAGCCGCTTGTCGAGGCCGAGCTGGAAGACCTCGTTCACCAACTCGTCGATACCCACTAGGAGCTGACCGATCGCCGTTACGGCTAGGGCCGTCCAGGAGGGGTCTGGCCCATCAGGAGGGTCGCCGGATCATCGGTTCGCACGAGCCCTACGTTGCTCGGGTCACTGTGCCACGCGGGACGCTGGCGTACACCAGCTGGTACACGGTCAGGAAGGTCGGGGTCCCACGTCTGGTCGACCTCTCGCGCGATGTCGTAGACGACAGGCGCTGCCCGGAGGCGTCGCCGGTCAGACCCTATTGGCTGGGCGCGGCGGCACCAGGGCGGGGCCTTTATTGCACCGGATTTCGCCAACGCGGCATGCAGCCGGGCGAACACCAAAGGACGCTGCGGAGGCTCCGTATACGACGATGTGACCAGTAATCCTACGGAAAATGCCGTAGGCTCGATCTAGTCTTGACAAACTAGGTAGCGGATGGACAATACGTGCGCCGAATGGGGCCCGCCGCGACATCCCCGTCGGTCGCCGCCCGGGACCGCAGGCTCCGGGGCGCGGGGGAACGCGGAGGACGGGTCCGCGCCGATCGTCAGATGTGCCGCTGACCGCCCCGTCAGACGGCCAGCGGTTCTCGTTCACGGTGCCCGCCGCCGCTGCGTGACTCGAGGCCGCCATGTCCTGGTCGCGTTCCCTCCGCGTTTTCCTCGTGCTCCTTATGGCCGTCGGGTTGACCGTGGTCGGGTTACCGTCGCGCCATGACCCTGCGCGTGCCGCGACCGGTGATGCGGTCACCCTGGACGCGCCGACGTTGCTGCATTCCAGCGGCGCGGAGCTGCACTGGTCGCGGTTTGCCGGCCCGTCGGTGTTCGACCGCTACGAGGTACACCGGTCGGCGACACCGGGGTTCACCCCGGTGTCGAGTGGGCCGGGATCGACGCTGCTTGCGACCATCCGCGACATCGACACGACCAGCTGGGTGGACACCACCGCGAGAGCGGCGACGGCCTTCTCGTACAAGGTCGTGGTCAACGGCACCGACGCCTCCAACGAGCAACGGGTCACGCTGCCGGCGGACGGGCAGGCCACGCTGACCCTGCAGCCGGGCCCGGCGGCGGGCGAGGCGACCTACATGGCGTACGGGTCGGCGATCACCACGACCTGCTATCCCTATCTGAACTACGGCGGCGCGACCAACCTGCGGATCGGCAGCGCGACCAACACGGTGGTGCACCGGCCGCTGCTGCGCTTTGACCTGCGACGCATCCCGCCGGGCGCGCAGGTGTCGTCGGCGATGATGACGCTGTGGTACGGCGCGAACTCGGCGGCGCCTGGTGAGGTGGACGTGTACCGGGCGACCCGGGCATGGGAGGAGGGCAAGGCGGTCTACCCGGGCTCCTGTGACGGCTCGGGGGCGGACTGGCGGGAGGCCCGGGCGGGGCTGGCGTGGTCGACCGCTGGGGGTGACTACGGCACGACCAAGTGGGCGTACGTGCCCGGGACCAGCCACAGCAGTACCGGGGGGAGCAACGCCTTCACGGTGACCAACCTGGTGCAGAACTGGGTGGACGGCACCTACCCCAACCTGGGGATGCTGCTGAAGATCGCCAACGAGTCGATCCCGCCGTCGACCGGGCCGCAGAAGTACTTCGACTACCGCTCCGACGACTACGGCACCGCCAGCCAGCGACCCAAGCTGGTGGTCAGCTACGCCGACGGCAGCCACGCCGCCCCCCCGGTCGTGTCGATCGCCGCGCCGGCGGCCAACGCCACGGTCCACGGGTCGGTGCCGATCACCGCGGCCGCCTCCGATGACGGTGCGGTGAGCCGGGTCGACATCGCCGTGGACGGCGCCGTGCTCACCTCGGACACCTCCCGGCCCTACACCGCGACCTGGAACTCGACGACGGCCACCAACGCCAGTCACACGATCACGGCCACCGCCTACGACGAGGCCGGCAACCAGAGCCAGACCAGCACCACGGTGACCGTCGACAACACCGCCGCCCCGACGGTGTCGATCACCAGCCCTGGGGCGAACACCACGGTGTCGGGCATGGTCACGCTCAACGCCACGGCGGGTGACGACGTGGGCGTGACTAACGTGGAGTTCTACGCCGACGGCCAGCACCTGGGCGATGACAGCTCGGCGCCCTATTCGATGTCGTGGAACACCCTGGACCTGCTGCACACCGCGTTCGACGACCCGTCCACGCCGCACACCGTCACGGTGAAGGCCTACGACGGCAGCGGCAACGTCACCGCCAGCTCGGTGAGCGTGTATGTGGACAACACTTCCGGCACCCGCTACAGCGCGACCTTCGACCTGAACGCGCCCGGGCCGGCGGATGACTACATCCCGCCGGTGATGCCCAACAGCACCACGGTGGCCTCCAGCGATACCTACGGCGGTGGGGGACGCAACCTGGGCTCCGCCCCACAAGCGCCCACGGTAGCCGCGTCCGCGTCGACCTCGAGCGCTGCCGACACGACGACCACGTCGAGCGGCATCGTCTGCCCGGCCACCTCGTACTGCCCCACCGTGACGGTAACCAACACCAGCAGCGTGGCGTGGAAGAACAGCACGGGCAGCGAGCTGCGGCTGTGGTACCGCTGGTACACGATCGACGGGACGATCCTCTACGAGGGGCCGGCGACCGACAGCTTCCCGGCGACGGTGCAGCCGGGGACGTCGAAGACGCTGCCGGTGGTGATCGACCCGCCGGCGCTGCCGACCGGGATCGACCTGTCGCTGGTGCGGCTGCGGCTGGACGTGTACGACACCGACGCCGACTCGGCCACCCCCAGCCCGAGCTGGTTCAGCCAGCACGGCAACAAGCCGGTCGACAACCCGGTGCTGGTCACCCGGGACCTGGACGACGCGTTGGGTCTGGAGCGCTACTACGGCTACCAGCGCACCCAGCTGGGCGGGGGGATGCTGGGGCTGGTGAATGTGGCCAACGGCAACCTGCTGGCGCACTGGTCGCCGTTCAGCCAGCCCGGCCGCGGGCTGGCCACGGTGGCGGGGCTGACCTACAACAGCCTGGAGGATCACAGCCACTCCCCGGTGGGCAACAACTGGTCGCTGTCTGTGTCGACGCTGACCCGCTTGGGTGAGCCGCTGGACGTCCACCCCAACGGCGCGGACACCATCTCCGGGCGGTCGAACAAGTACATCCAGTTCATCGACGGGGACGGCACCCCCCACCGCTTCGACGGCACCAGCAACCCCGACGGGACTACCAGCTGGGCCGCGCCGCCGGGGGTGCACCTGTTCTTGCGGTCGGTCACCACCGACCCGGCCGCGCCGCGCTACTGGGCGCTGTCGCGGCCCGACCACGTGACCTTCTACTACGACGCCGACGGGTTCCCGACCGCGGTGGTGGACAAAAACGGCAACACCCTGACCATCACCGAGGACCCGACGCCGCCGGGGGAGGACCCGGGCGGGCCGAAGAAGCGGGTGACCGCGGTGACCGACGCGGGCGGCCGGGCGGTCCAGGTCGGCTACTACAGCAAGGACGAGGCCAAGAGCCCCCACATCCGCGGCAACATCAGGGACCTGACCGACCACGGCGGGCACGTGTGGCACTTCGACTACTACGAGGACGGCAACCTGCTGCGGGTCACCCAACGTGGTGGGACGACCGCCTCCGGCGCGTTCCTGGCGGACCGGAGCTGGGTGTTCACCTACACCACCTCATCGGGGGACGGCCCGGCGATCCCCACCGCCGCCGACCGGGGCACCAACCCGGGCACCCCCGACCCGCGCACCCCCAACCAGTCGACCCGGCTGTTCAGCGTCCGCGACCCCAACGAGCACGAGACCACCTTCACATACTTCGGGCCCGGCTCCTCCAACCTGCTCCGCTGGAAGGTCCACACGCTCACCGACCGGGCCGCCAAGACCACCACCTACGGCTACGACGCGTCGACCCAGCGGACCACGATCACCGACCCGCTCGGGCACAACACCGTCTATGGCTACGACACCGACGGCAAGCCGACCTCGGTCACCAACGCCAAGAACGAGACCACCTCGATGGCCTGGACCGGCGACTTCATGCTCGCCCGGGTCACCGAGCCGAACACTGCGGCGCACACCGACTACACCTACAACGCCAACGGCTACCCGACGACCATCACCGACCAGGAGGGTGACCAGACCGCCCTGACCTATGAGAACCGGCCGCTGGACGCCACCGACCCTGGCGCCCACTGGAGCCTGCTGGCCACCAAGACCAGCCCGCGCGGCACCGCCACCACCACCCCCGACGACTACATGTGGTCGTTTGGCTACGACAGCAGCGGCAACCTCACCTCGGCCCTGGCACCTGGCCAGACCATGGCCACCACCTACTCTTTCGACAGTTTCGGCGAGCTCATCAGGGCCACCAGCCCCAACGGCGGGACCACCACCTATACCAACTATGACCCCAACGGCCTGCCGCAGCAGGTCACCGACCCGGTCGGGCGGGTCACCCTCAATGGGTTCGACGCCGACGGCCAGCAACTGTGGACGCAAACCCCGGCCCACTCCGGGGCGACCGGCGCCGATACCCGCAGCTACCGCACCTACTTCGACTACGACGACTTCCACCGCCTCGGCCGGCGCTCGCAGCCCAAGAGCACCAGCGCGGCGCGCGGGCTGCTGGTATGGACCACGGTCGGCTACGACCCCAACGACAACGTCACCGTCCAGCGCAACCCGGTCTACGGCCGCGACGACCCCGGCAGCGGCGCGCAGACCACCTACCGCTATGACGCGATGGACCGGCGCACCCTCAGCACCAGCCCTGACACCAGCGCCGACCCGGCCGGCGCCCGCACCAGGAACGACTACGACGCCGCCGGCAACCTCACCGCGATCACCGCGCCCACCTCGATGAAGGCCGGCGGCGCCAACCCCAACCCCACGCTGGTCAACACCTACGACACGGTGAACCGGGCCGTGTCCCGCAAGGTCAACGCCATCGACCCCACGACCGGCGCGGTCACCGGCAGCCGCACCTCCTACACCTGCTACGACACCGTCGGCAACGTCGCCGCGGTCTACCAGCCGCTCGCCGGCCTCACCGCCCCGCCGGCCGCCTGCCCGGCGGCGACCACGGCCAACGCCGCCGCGCACACCACCCTGTACGGCTACGACCTGGCCCACCGCCTGACCACCACGATCGAGCCGCTGGCCTCGGCCGGCGCGACACCCCGAACCGTGGCGACCCACTACTATCCGGACGGCGCCGTCAAGGAGGGGGTGGACGAGGCCGGCAAGACCATCAGCTACGGCTACGACCAGCGCGGCCTGCTCTCCCTTGTGGACGCGCCGTTCAGTGCCACGCGGACGCTGACCTCGCTGTACTCCTACGACGCGGATGGCAACCGGGTCCGCGTGATCAGCGCGCGCGCCTACGATGCCAGCGCCGACAAGAGCACCTTCAACGACTTCGTCACCCGCTCCACCTACGACGCGGCCGACCAGCTCGCGGTCGTCACCCTGCCCACCGGCACGGCCAGCAACGGGTCCACCACCCCGGCCGCCTATGCCTACCGCACCTACGACGCCGACGGGCGGCTGGCCACCACCTCGCTGCCGGTCAGCACCGCGCCGTCGACCACCGACCCGACCAGGCCGTCCAGCACCCTCAGCACCCCGGCGCTGAGCACGGTCAGCTACTGGGACCCCGGCTGGACCCGCACCCAGAAGACCGGGCCCAACCCGCCGGTCCGCTTCGACTACACCGCCGAGGGATGGCAGGCCGAACGCAGCCCGGACACCGGGACGGCGCAGCCCTCGAAGACCGAGCTCTGGGCCTACTTCCCCAGCGGCAACATCCGCTCCCGCAGCGACCCCGAGGGCCACAGCGAACGGTTTACCTACGACGCAGACAACCACCTCACCCAGGCCGTCGACAACATCGGCGTGATCGACCCCAGCCAGGCCACCGTGACCGTCACCGCGGCCTACGACGGCTACGGCGAGGTCAGCAAGGCCACCAGCACGCTGGGCAGCCAGGCCTTCGACACCTACTCCACCTACACCTACACCGCCGACGGGCAGCTCGCCACCCGGCAGGACAACGGCAAGGAAGGCGGCACCACCGCCGCCCCAGACCGGGTCAGCCTGGTCTACGACGGCGCCGACTGGCTCACCGACCAGTACGACTTCGGCACCGGCACCACCTGCGCAGGCGACCAGCACGTCAGCACCAGCTACCTGCCCACCGGGTGGCAGTCCCGCCGGGTGATGGCCCGGATGGCCGGCACCTGCAGCGGTGCGGAGACCACCACCGCCAGCAGCTACCCGACCAAGCAGACCACCAACTGGACCTACACCGACAACGGCAAGATCAGCACGCTGAACGTGGCCGACGGGGCCGGGCACGTGCTGCAGACCCACACGGTCGGCTACGACGACCCGGCCGGGGTGTACAACGACGGGTTCCGCACCAGCGACCGGTTCTCGCTCAACGGTCCCGGCTCCACCCAGTGCACCGGGTCGACCCCGACGTGCACCGCCACCTACGTCTACGACGCCCGCGACAAGCTGCTCTCCAGCAATGACGGCCACGGCACCCAGACCGCCTACACCCTGGACGGCACCCCGTCCGGGTGCACCACCGCCGACCCGACGATCCGGGCCGGCAACGTCACCACCGAGGCCAAGAGCACCGGCGCAACGACCACCCGCTGCTACACCGGCAACCAGCAGTCCACACAGATCGACCCGTCGGGCACCACCAAGTACTGGTATGACGACCTGGGCCGGCTGCTGTGCGTGACCACCACGGCGGTGACCAGCCGGGACGAGTGCAGCCACTCCGACGGCGCCGCCGCCAACGGCAACCTGCGCCAGGTCAACACCTACGACTACCTCGACCACCTCATCACCACCCGGCGCTACAACGCAGGTGGCACCAAGACCGACAGCGCCAGCTACGTCTACGACGCCCTGGACCGGACCGCGACCGAGAAGGAGACCCACAACACCGGGTCGGTGACCGCCCGCACCACCACGTACACCTACCTGGGGCTGAGCAGGCAGGCGGTCAACGACCACCAGGCCACCACCGCCAACTGCTCGGGGGTGCAGACCTCCCTGACCGCCGACAAGAGCTACCTGTACGACGGCTACGGCCACCGGGTCAGCCTCGGCGACCGCAGCGCCAGCTGCGCCGCCCCCACCCAGCCGGCCAGCCTGACCATGTACGACTACGGCCAGGACGTGCACGGCAGCGTCGGCACCTTGAACAAGGACGGCAACACCAGCGGATCGGCCTCCGCGGTCTACTCCTACACCCCCTATGGTCAAGAGGACGACCAGGCCGACCAGGCCAGGTCGCTGAGCAAGGGCGACGTGCTGCAGTCGGGCAGCCCGGTCAACGGCACCACCCGCAACGACAACCCGCTCAACCCGTTCCGCTACTCCTCCAAGCGCTACGACACCGGTTCCCAGACGCTGGACACCGGGGCGCGGCGGTTTGACCTGGGCAGCGGCCGGTTCCTGCAGCCCGACGTGTTCCGCGGGGCGCTGGACGACCTGGGCCTGGCCACCGACCCGCTCAACCAGAACCGCTACGCCCTGGCCGCGGCCAACCCGATCGGCTACGCCGAGTCCGACGGGCACATGCTCATCGACGGCGGCGGCGGGGGCGGCGCGTCCACCGCCACGACCGCCAGCCCCACCCCGGGCAGCCCGGCGGCGTTCCGGCTGGCCGGCCCGACCACCGACTACGTGCCGGCCAGCCCGGCCCCGGACCCGCCGCCACCGCCCACGCACCACTGGTGGGACAGCGTGCTCGGCGGCCTGGAGGACGCCGGCAAGGCGATCGGCAAGGGCACGGTGAACTTCGTCGGCAGCACCGGCGCGGGGCTGGTCAACGGCCTGACCAAGACCGTCACCCTTGGGATGTACGACCCGCACCTGTCCGGCTGTGCCTTCGACGAGGCCGGCGCCCTGCACAACGTCTGCACCGCCGGGCACATCACCGGCGAGGTCGGCTCCGTCGCCTTGCTCACGGTCGCCACCGGCGGCCTGGGCGACACCGCCCTGGCAGCGCGCGGCGCGGCCGAGATCGGCGAAGCCGCCGAGCTTGCCCGAGGCGCCCGCGGCGTCGAGGAGCTCGGCGAAGCCGCCCAAGCCGCCCGCGGCGTCGACATCGGCGCGGGAGAAACCGGGATGAGCGGGCCGGTGACGTTCCGAGCGCCTCCTGGCGCGACTTCTGAGGAGGTCGCGCAGGTCAAGGCGTACTGCGCTGGGTGCAACCAGGCGCTGGAAGAGGGGGCCCTGTCGCCGACGGGCCGGGTTTCCACGGGCGGTGCGCTTCGGTCCGCGGCGTCTCGGGCGGCTGCTGAGGAGCGGGCCGCGGGGATCGCCAGGGGCGAGCCCTATACTGGCCAAGTTGGGCACGTTCCCGACACCACGTGGACGGGCAACCCGAAGCCGTGGGGGTGGATGGACCTTTCACCGAGGGTGAACATGAGCCTGGGCGGGCAGGCCGTCGGTTATCCGATCGGCTATATGCCGACCGAGTTTCTCTTCGAGCCGTGATATGGAACGGATTGACTGGAAGCAGCGCATCGTCGAGCTGGTGCTCGTAAAGCAGAAGCTCGCGGAGCTTGACACAAAGGGGTTGTGGCAGTACCGGCTGCCTGCCGTGGCTGCCTCTGAAGCGAAGCTGGAGGCGGTCGAGGCCCACCTGGGTGAAGCTCTTGACCCCGCATTCCGAGCATTCCTGCTCCATGCCGACGGCTGGCCGGCGTTCTACCAGACAGTTGATCTGTTCGGGTCGGATGACCTGTTGGGCAGTGACCGGTCCCGTCACGCGGCCGAGATGCTGGGCTATGTCGAGCCGGCTGTGCTCACCGCAGGTGGTCTGCGCCGGGAGGAGCTGCTGCCGATCGCCGCCTCACCGGTCGATCTCGACTTGTTCGTGATGACGAGGCGGTCGGCCTCTCGGCCGGGCGTGGTGGTCTGGCTGGCGGGATCGGAGATTGACCGGTTTCCCAGCTTCGAGGAGTACTTCCTGGCGATGGTGGACTACAACCGACTGGAGGTTCAACACCTGCGGGCTTCTGCCAACTGACTCGCCGCCCCGGCGCGCGGAGGAGCCAATAACAACCCATGGCGTTGACATCCATCGTGGGCCGCTTCTTTTCGCAGCTCATGCCCAGGTGAGGCGCTGCTGGGCGAGGAACCGGCAAGAAGGCAAGGAGAAGTTGCGGGAACCACCGCGGTGCCGCACCCCCGCGCTCGCGAGCGGCCGCCCGCGCCGCAACTCGGCCAGTGGCCATGGGACGGTGCTCGCACCGGGACCTCGTACATGGACCTGGCACGCTCTACGTATTGCACCCGCTCGCGCGGCAACTCAATAGCGACCAGGCCGGTGAGCGGTCGGGTTGGTTGGCGGCATACTGCGAGGCATGCAGCGACAACCGCCCATCCAGCAGGAGACCATCCAGGATCTCCTGGCGCGCTCCAAGCGCCAGGAGGTTCCGATCCGCTGGACCTTCGTCCAGCGCGGCTCCCGCGGGCGTCCCGAGCCAGGTCCGCTGGCCGAGTTCGTCGGAAACCACGACGAGCGCGGCCTGGACCTCTACCTGCTGGTGCATGCCGTGGCGAGTGCAAAGCCGTGGAACGTGGACCTGCCCGCGGGCGTGTGGGCGCGGATGCTCGGCCTGCCCGGCGACAACGGCCCCTCGGCGGTCTCCAAGGTCTGGCGGCGACTCGAGGACCGAGGCCTGATCGCGCGCGAGCGGGTGCGGCGACAGGCCTCGGTCACGCTGCTGCGTGAGGACGGCACCGGTGCTCCCTACACCCACCCCGGCGCCAAGTCCGGTCGCAGCCCCTACTTCAAGCTGCCCTACGCCTACTGGCAGGACGGCTGGTATCAGCGGCTCCGCCTGCCCGGCAAGGCGATGCTGCTGATCGCTCTCAGCCTGGAGGACGACTTCATCCTGCCTGAGGACAAGGCCGAGCCGTGGTATGGCGTCTCCGCGGATTTCGCTGGGAAGGGCCTGCGCGCCCTGAAGAAGCTCGAGGTGCTCAGCGCCAAGACCGACTACCACAAGACGCCCCTGACCGTGACCGGGTGGACCGAGGAGCGCTCCTACACGCTGCGGTCCCCGTTTGGTCCCCGCGGGCGAAGCCAGACCCGAAAGCGCCAGCCCAGCGGCACGGTCACACCAGGTCCTGCCGGCGAGGAGACGGGCGGTGCCCGGGTGGTCAAGCTGCGGCGGCCACGAAAGCGCTCACAGAGCGGGCGGGCATCATGACCTGGCTGTGGATGCTCATGGGCGCCGCCGAGGCACTCGGGCTGGTGCTGCTCGGCCTGGTCCTGGCGGCCTGGCTGCTCGGCGATCTCGCCGCCACCGCCACCCGGATCGTGGACGGCTTCTTCATCCCGACGGCCCAGCGCCTGGGTGACCTTGGCGCCGCATGGCGGCGGCTGCTGGCCGCCGTGCGCGCTGCACTGGCTCGGTGGCGCGGATAGCACCACCGAGCACGTCGAGACCTCATCGTGCACCACACTTGGAGATGACCAACGTGATCGAGTGGCTTCCAACCAGCGAGGACCAGCTCCGTGACGCGCTCGACCAGGGATCCTCGCCGAGCGGCATAGCTTGGACTTCAAACGCGAGCTGCCGCCCGGCAAAGGCGAGAACAAGGAGCTCGCCCGAGACCTCGCCCAGTTCGCCGTCGACGGCGGCGTGCTGATCATCGGGGTCGACGACAACGCCCAGCTCACCCCGGTGGACCTCCACGGGCTCCGGGAGCGGATCGACCAGGTCGCCCGCGACCTCGTCGACGAGCCCCTGCACGTGCGCATCGACACCATCCCCACCGCCGCCGACCCGGCCAAGGGCTACCTGCTGGTGACCGTGCCGCCCAGCTCGACCGCGCCGCACCAGGTTGACGGGCGCTACTACGGCCGCGGCGACACCACCAAGCACGTGCTGCCCGACGCCGAGGTCCAGCGCCTGCACCAGCTCGCCCTTCGTCGGCAGCGCGACGCCGACGAGCTGCTGGACGCCGAAGTGGCGCGTGACCCGACCAGCCCAGAGACCTCGCGGCAGCCCCACGACCAGAAGCCTTGCGCGCCGCCTGCCACGCCGCGACCTCCCACTCCAGCGTCGCCTGGGCGGTGCGCACGGGCTGCCGGCTCATCGACGGTGATAGTCACCGTACTGGGGTACCTCCCGGCAACCGGCCCGTTGTCGCCAGGGCCGTGCCGCCGGACAGCAGCGCGACCACGAGGGCGAGGGCAGGGATCCCGGTGCGTCTGGTCATCGTGGCCCCGTTCCTCTTGGTTGTAGCGGGTGCGGCCTTCTCCCGAGCGGGCCGGCGGCGGAACCCCTTGGTGCCAGGAGGAGGCTCCTCTCCAGGCTTGCTATGTTCGAGGGTATGAGTCTACTATGCAATATATGTACTGAACGTGGCTAATGCTGAGATGACGAGAAAAGTTTCGGGTCATCGAGCTGCGGCAGGAACCCGCTAAATCACCTGAGCGCATATTGACGGAGCATGAGCTATTGTCATATCCGCGTGGTGTAACCATCTTCGGCACCGCGTTGACGCGCACCCTCGGAGTGAGCAATGGCGTGGCGTCGCATCGCACTGGTCCTGCTGACCCTGGTCGGTGTGGTTGCCGTGGGCGTGGTGAACCTGGTGAACCTGGGGACATTGCCCAACGAACAGCAACCACCAGACCTCGGGGCGCTCCTGCTGGCTGACTCCGACCTCCCGGCAGGGTTTCACCTTGTCCCCAAGGTTTCCGGACCCTTGAACGACCCGTTCCCGGCCCCTTCCTGGATCTCGCCAGCGTTGCTGCGCTCAGCACATCTGGACCATGTCCCGGGGTATCAACGTTGGTGGTCAGAGCCCAGGCCAGGACGCGCGGTCGCCGCCATTGACTACTGGTTCTAGCTAGAGTCCTTCGCTGGCCGCCTGGTCGACGAGGAATTCCAAGGCTTCGCCGCCAGCGCCAGGTCCGAGTTCAAGATACCCGCGGTCCCCCACGCGCGCGGGTTCGTCGAGGACGTCCCTGGGGGTGGCACGAACTACTGGGCCACGTTCCGACAGGGCTCACTGTTCTGCCTGATCTTTCTGCGCTCACCGGGCGCATCGAGCAGCGCGGACGTGGGGCTGATCCAGCAGCTTGTGGAGAAGCAGGCGAGCAGGGCCTCGCGCGGAAGGACACCTCCTGTGGGATGGGCGCAGCTCGCCGTCCAGTTCTCCGTCGGTGCGCTTGCGGCCCTGCTCGCCTACGTGGGGCTCGTCTCGGTGGTCGCTTGGACTCGCGATCCGCTGCGCCGCTCGTTGTTCTTCAGGGTGCCGCTCGCTGGAACGCCGCGGGCGCCTGGGGTTGCGGGAGTGGTCGACGTCACCTCCGACGCCCGACGCCGCCGTCGCCGCGCCCGGCTCGGGCTGGTGTTGCAGCTTGTTGGTGTCGTCGTGGCTGTCACGGGTCTGCTCCCACTGCTCGATTACCTGGCGTACGGGCAGTTCTTCCAGGTCCAGCCGGGTCTCGGCCTCGGCCTCGTCGTGCCCGGGATTGCCATAGCTTGGCTGGCTAGGGTGGTCGCGGCCACGCCCCGCAAGGGTCGGGCCGCGGCGCCGCTGCTCATGGGTCGGCATCGCCTGGCTGTCGCCGCCTACGCCATCACCGCGGCCGTCTGTGCGTTCATCGGTCTTGGCTTCATGTACCTATTCGGCATCGGCACAGTCGTCGCCGCACCGTCACAGTTCAGGCTGGTCGGCCTGGCCGACGGCTTCATCTTCCTTGCCGTCGGAGCGCTGTTGCACCGCCGGGCGCGGCGGCTTGCCGCACTGGCCGCCCGTGACGTGCTGCAACGCGACCAACGCCCGATGGTGCTGTACCTGCGCGCGTTCGACGACGACCGGCTCACCATCCGCTCCGCGGCATTTGCCCGCCGCTCGCTGCTGGAGCGGCTCAGCCCGCGGCGGTTCGACCGCTTCGAGGAGATGCTCGCCCGTGGCCTCACCGCGGCTGGGCCCGTGGTCGCCGTCAATCCCTCCGGCACCAGGCTGGCACCCCTAGGCGCGGCACGGGAGACGCTGGCCGGCGAAGACTGGCAGGCTACGGTGGAGCACTGGATGCGCCGGGCCCGGCTGATGGTCCTGTGCGTGGCGCCGACCCAACCCGACCGGGGACTGGCGTGGGAGCTGCGCACCATCGACGCCCAGCAGCTCTGGCGCACAACGCTGCTTGTCTTCCCGCCCCTCCCAGATGACGCGGTGCGGGCGCGATGGCGTGAGTTTGCTCCGCTGCTTGAGGAGACCGCCATGGCGAGACACGGCCTGCCCGCCGACCCGACCGACACGCTTGGGCTGGTCGGGTCGCCCTCCACAGGCTGGACGGCGGTCACGGCGGCGCGGCGCGACGAGTGGGCCTATGCAGCCGCGCTGGCGGCGGCGACCGAGAGAACCCGGCCCGCGCCCGAAGCGGCGCCCGCTCTGGCCATCCCACCTGTCCCGTCAACGGCCAGCAGCGCTCCCGATGTGCGGCGGCGGTTCAACCCGCCCAGCGTGCCGGCCGCTCCCGACGAACAGCCGGCTGAGCACCAAGTGCCCGATTGAGACCCGCCTGGGCCGCGCCCACCCGGATCAAGCTGAAGCACCTCTACCCTGCAGTTCAGGGCTGACGGGCTACTAGGTGTTCCGTCGACGTCACGACCGTGGGGATGATCAAACCGTGGGGATGATCAAGAAGCACATGCCCCCACGGGTCCTCGCGGAGGCCGTCCCGTAATGAACGGGCAACGCAGCTTGCGAGAGGATGCAGCACCCTCGCCGCGATGGAGCCCATCGACCGGCATCGGCCTGGGCTCGACGTAGCGCGGGCCCTGCTACCATGATCGCATGTTCGCTCGTCTGGCGCAGGTGATGATGCCCCGGTAACGGGGCTGCAGGCGCTGGAAGAACGACAGATGCGAGGCCCCGCTGCGGGGCCTCGGTTCGTCTGTGGGTCGGAGCCCCCCCTCCACAGGAGGTTCCGATGACCCCAGAGCGTTTCTATGTGACCACCGCGATCCCGTACGTGAACGCCCACCCGCACCTGGGCTTCGCGCTCGAGGTCGTGCAGGCCGACGTGCTCGCGCGGCACCGCCGCCAGCGCGGCGACGCCGTGCGCTTCCTCACCGGCACCGACGACAACTCCCTCAAGAACGTCCAGGCCGCCGAGTCCCTGGGCATACCCGTCCGCGAGCTGGTCGACCGCAACGCCCAAGCCTTCGCCGAACTGCGCGACCCGCTCGGCCTGTCCTTCGACGACTTCATCCGCACCTCCAGCGACCCGCGCCACCGTGCGGGCGTCGAGCGGCTGTGGCGCGCCTGTGCCGACTCGGGCGACCTGTACCGAAAGCACTACCAGGGGCTGTACTGCGTCGGCTGCGAGCAGTTCTACAGTCCCGCGGAGCTGCGCGAAGGCCGCTGTCCCGAGCACGACGTCGAGCCGCGGCTGGTCGCCGAGGAGAACTGGTTCTTCCGCCTGTCCCGCTACCAGGAGCGGCTGCAGGAGCTGATCGCCGGCGGCGTGCTGCGAATCGAGCCGCCCGCCCACCGCAACGAGGTGCTCGCCCTGATCGCCGGGGGCCTGGAGGACTTCAGCGTCTCCCGCTCCCGCGCCCGCGCGCGAGGCTGGGGCATCGGCGTGCCCGACGACCCCGACCAGGTGATCTACGTCTGGTGGGACGCGCTCGGCAACTACCTCACCGCGCTCGGCTACGGCCACGGCAGCCCCGATTACCGCCGCTGGTGGGTCGAGGGCGACCGCCGCGTCCACGTCATCGGAAAAGGCATCGTCCGGTTTCACGCGGTCTACTGGCCGGCGATCCTGCTCTCGGCGGGGCAGCCGTTGCCGACCGACGTCCTGGTCCACGACTACCTCACCGTGAACGGACGCAAGCTCGGCAAGTCGAGCGGCAACGTGGTCGACCCGGTCGCGCTCGCCGAGCGCTTCGGCGGCGAGGCGGTGCGCTGGTGGCTGCTGCGCGAGGTGCCGCGCAGCGGCGACACCGATTTCACCGTCGAGCGGCTGATCGCGCGCGCCGACGAGGACCTGGCGAACGGCTTCGGCAATCTGGTGAACCGCGTGGTGAGCATGGTCCATCGCTACCGCGACGGGCGCGTGCCGGCCGCCGGCGGGCCCGCGCCCGCTGGCGAGCGGCTGGCCGCGGCCTGCGAGCGGGCGCCGGCCGAGGTCGACCAGGCCCTCGCGG
>JBKPDO010000393.1:0-44910 GCA_046727955.1 bacterium
AGCTCAGCCAGGTCGACGACCAGGTGCGTGACCTGCCGGTGCGCCCCCGGCCCCGACGGGTCGGGCCAGACCAGCGGCCGGCGCCACGCGAGCAGGTCGGCGAGTGTGTCCACGGCGACGCTGCGGCCCTCCGGCACGCCGGCGAGCGCCTCCAGCAGGCCACGGCGGCGTGCGGTGGCGGCGGAGCGGCGGTTGCCGCCGAGTGCTCGCACCCGCTCGGCGGCGGAGCGGCGGGCGGCGAGATGGTCCTCGAAGCCGAGGTCGCGCTCACGCCAGGCCACCGCGAGGTCGGCCCACCGCGTCGCCCTCGGGCCCGCCAGCCAGGCGTCGGCCTCTGGCCGCAGCCCAAGTGTGCGATGGTCCCAAGGGCCGCCGACGGCGAGCAGCCCGGCCTCGACCAGCAGGTCCGCGAGCAGTCCGGCCTCGTCCTCCGGCAGGTGCAGCTCGCGCCCGAGGCGCCTGAGGTCGCGCACTGCCACGGTGCCGGCCTGCGTGAGCGGCAGCGGGTCGCGGTCGAGCCGGCCGAGCAGCCCCTCGGCCGCCAGCACCAGCCGCCGCGCCGCCGCGCCGGCACGCTCCGCCAGGTCAGGCAAGGGATCGAGCGGCTCGAGCGACGGCAGCGACGGCCACCGCGGGAACACCAGGCCGCCGCGCAGGCCGATGCGGGCCTCCCGGGGCACCACGAACTGGCTGTAGCTGGTGGGTAGGAGCAGCCCGTGGTCGAGCAGCCAGCGCGCCGGCTCGGCGTCGGGGTGGGTGGCGAAGCGCCCGTCAGCGACCCCCATGACGACGATCGGGGCTCCAGCGGCAAGCGCGTGGTCGAGCAGGCGGCGGGCCGGCTCATCGGCTTCCGCCGCCGCCCGGGCGATCACCTCCGGGTCGGTGAGCGCGGCGGTGACCGCCGTGACCAGCGCCGCCTTGTGGGTCAGGCGTCCGGCCTGCAGGCCGAGGCGCCACGCGATGCGCTCGAGCTGATTGCGCGTGACGCCGATCTTCGCCAGCTCGGCCACGGAAGGCCCGAGCTGGCCAGGGTCGCCGAATGGCGCGCCGAGGCCTCGCGGGCCGGAGAGGGTCCCGTCAGGGCCGGTCAGCGCCAAGCCCAGCCCGGCAAGCTCCTCCAGGCCGCTGCGCAGGGCCTGCGGGTCGAGCCCGGGCCCGGCGGCAGCGGCGAGGGCCGCCACCGTGGTCGGCAGGCCGACAACGGCCAGCAGCTCGGCGAGCTGCAGGGCGCCGCGGTCGAGCGAGCGCAGCGCCGCGGCCAGCGACGGCGGGCTGCCGGCGCGACTGGCCAGCTGGGCGAACGTGGCGGGCAGCGACCCGGCGAGCAGGTCCGGACGGCGGCCGAGCAGCAGCGCGAGATGGCCGTCGTCGAGCGCCGCCAGCGTCGCGGCATAGCCGGGCACGAAGGTCGCCTCCTCGGACTGTCGACGAGCCGGGCTCGTTGGGGGGTGGCTCGAGGGTCGAGCGTACCGCAGTCCCGTGTCAGCGCTAGAAGGCCGGGGCCACCTCGCGGGCGACCCGTTCCAGGTTGGCGCAGGCCGCCTCGTGGGTCGTGCCGGCCGGGCGGGTCCACAGCGCCACGTGGGTGAACGGCAGCCGCTCCTGCAGCTCGCTCAGCGCGTGGACGACGCCCTCGGCGGTGTCGCAGAGCACGGCGGAGCGCTTGAGCCGGCCGACCTCGATCGGCGGGGGGCGCGGCTGGTCGCGGTCCGTGCCCCAGTCGCTGTAGCGGCCGAGCTGGTAGGCGAGGGCCGGCGCCAGCTCGGTGGCCCAGGTCCGCTCCGGGTCGTCG
The DNA here is from genome assembly GCA_046727955.1 of bacterium. Classification (GTDB taxonomy): domain Bacteria; phylum Actinomycetota; class CALGFH01; order CALGFH01; family CALGFH01; genus DASVXQ01. Next base: position 1,793 of record JBKPDO010000393.1, read on the forward strand.
CTCACCCGCAGGTGCACGCCGATGACGATCGGGAAGCCCTCGACCGGCCGCCCCGCCCGCTCCAGCGCGGCACGCAGCGGCGGGTACCTGTCAGCCGCCCGCTGGTAGAGGTAGTGGGCCAGCGCGAACCAGCCATCGGCGAGGCGCGCGACCCGGTCGAGCGCCCGCTCGGCCGTGCCGCCGAGGTAGATCGGCGGGCCGAGCGGCTGCGGCGAGCGCGGGTTGAGCGGCAGGTCGCTGCCGCCCGGGCCGTCGGCGGCCACCCCTTCGGCGAAGGCTCGGCGCAGGTAGCCGACCTTCTCCTCCAGCAGACGGCCGCGGCGCGAGCGGTCGACCCCGAAGGCGTCGAACTCCCGCTCCACGTAGCCCGCGCCGAAGCCGAGCAGCAGCCGGCCGTCCGCCACGAGGTCGACCACCGCGGCCTGCTCGGCCACCTCCCGCGGCTGGTACAGGGGCAGCACCAGCACACCGGTGCCGAGCTTGATCCGCGAGGTCCGCGCCGCCACCGCGGCCAGGAACGGGAGCTGCTGGGAGAGGTGACCGTCCTCGACCGCGTGGTGCTCGCTGCCCCACACCGCCTGGAGGCCGAGCTGCTCGACCAGCACGGCCTCCTCGAGGCACTCGGCGTAGAAGCGAGGGTCGGGCTGCCGCCCCCTGCCGGGCCGCAGCTCCATCCACGCGCCGAAGGTCGCTGGTCGTGGCATTCAGCTCAGCTCGGCATTGCTCCAGCCGCTCTCGCGCTCGGCGAACTGTGCCGCGAGCAGCGCGAGGAAATCATCGACCTCGTGCATGGCATAGCCGCGCGGCAGCAGCGTGAACCGCTTCGAGCCGATGTCACGGGAGGTCAGGCGCGGCGCCGAGCTGCCGGTGGGGTCGCCGATAACGGTCGCGAGCTCCACCGCGACACGACCGAGGAACTGGTCCACCTCCTCGACGCTATAGCCCCGCAGCGCCCGGCTGAAGGTCTTGGCGGCGACGTCGTGGGCGGTCGCGGGACGGCGGGGCGCCGCGGGCTCCGGCGATGGGAGCTGCCGCAGCGCGGTCAGGGGCGGCTGCAGCGGCGCGCGGCGCGCCGAGCGCCACTGCTCGGCCTCGGCAATCGCGTGGTGCAGCCGTTCGAGGCCGGCGACCAGCACGTCGAGGAAGTCGTCGACCTCGTGCATGGCATACCCGTACCAGGCGCCGCTGAAGGTCTTCTCCTGGACCTGCGCCGGCGTGATCGGCGGATCCTCGTCCAGCGCCTCGAGTCTCTGGCGGCCGATGCGCTCCTGCAGGCGCGCGACGTCATGGGCGACCCTCTCGAGGAACTGGCCGACCTCGCCGACGCGGTAGCCGCGCCGGACCTTTTTGAAGGCCTTCCTCCTGATCGCCTCGGGGTCGAGCCGTACGTCGGCCATGCGCCGATACCCCTTGCCCGCCGCCTATTCACGAGGACCCTAACATCCGGCGCCACCTCCGCGCCTCCCGCAGTTTCGACAAGATCGCCATCAGGCGGACGGACCGGCCAAGGTGCCCGCCGCTGGCGGACGATCCATCGACGATCCATAAAACGATCCATAGAGGCGGCGGCCAGATTCGGCCAAGGTGCCCGCCGCTGGCGGACGATCCATAAGATTGCCATCAGGCGGACGGACCGGCCAAGGTGTCCGCCGTTGGCGGACGATCCATAGAGGCGGCGGCCAGATTCGGCCGCCGCTAGGCGGCGGAGAAAGCGCTGTGGCCGGTGATCTCGCGGCCGACGATCAGGGACTGGATCGCGTCGGTCCCCTCGTAGGTGTAGACGGCCTCCATGTCCGCGTGGTGCCTGGCCACGTGGTTCTCCAGCAGGATGCCGTTGCCGCCGAGCAGGTCGCGGGCGTCGGCGACCACCTGGCGGGCCTTGGCCGCGTTGCTCATCTTCGCCAGCGAGGCCATCCCGTCGGTCAGGTGGCCGTCCTCGGCCAGCTGGGCGAGGCGGAGGCAGACCAGCTGCATCGAGGTGACCTCGGCCAGCATCTTGGCAAGCCGCGCCTGCACCAGCTGAAAGCCGGCGATCGGGCGGCCGAACTGCACCCGCTCCCTGGCGTAGGTCAGCGCCGCCTCGTAGGCCCCCACGGCGTGGCCGGTCGCCTCCCAGGCGACGCCAGAGCGGGTCGCGGCCAGCACCTTGGCGGTGTCGCTGAAGCCGTTCGAGTGGGCCAGCCGGTTGGCGGCCGGGACCCGCACGCCGTCGAGAGTGATGTCCGCCTGCCAGACCGCGCGCTTGGCGGTCTTGCCGCGCATCACGCTCGCCTGCAGGCCGGGCGTGTCCTTCTCGACTACGAAGCCGCCGACCTTGCCGGCGTGGTCGCGGGCCCAGACGATCACCAGGTCGGCAATGGAGCCGTTGCCGATCCAGCGCTTGGCGCCGTCGATCACGTAGTGGTCGGCGTCGCGGCGAGCGCGCGTCTCGAGGGCTACCGCGTCGGAGCCGTGCTGCGGCTCGGTGAGCGCAAAGGCCCCGATCTTCTCCAGGCGGGCCATTGGTGGCAGCCAGCGCCGCCGTTGCTCCTCGGAGCCGAGCAGCGCGACCGACTGCATGGCCAGGCCCGAGTGGACCCCGAAGAACGTGCACACGCTGCCGTCGGCCCTGGCCAGCTCCATGGCGACCAGCCCGGCGGCCAGCTGGCTCATGCCGGGGCAGCCGTAACCCTGGATGGTCCCGCCGGCCAGGCCGAGCCCGGCGAGCTTGGGGATCAGCTCGAAGGGGAACTCAGCCCGCTCCCAGTAGTCGTTGATGATCGGGAGGACTTCTTTATCACAGAAGGCACGGACCCGGTCGCGGATCTCGCGCTCGTCGTCGCTGAGCAGGTCGTCGATACGATAGAAATCGATCGTCAGGTCACGGTCCGAAGGCATGTCGAGTCGCCGCTTTCCACAGAGGGGCGCCCGGAGGCGCCCAAGGCAATAACGACCGTTCCATCCGAGAGTAGCAGCCCAATTCCTCTTCCGCATTTCGACGCCGACGTCGGCGTCGGCCGCTTTGGATTTCCACTTGAGGCGGTCGCGGACGGGCGCAGGTACGATAGTGTTACCGTCAGTACGGGATCGACTTGGAGGGAGCCAGTGAGCCAGTCACGCGCCGCCGGTGGTAGGACGTTCCAGGTCCGTCGGGTCGCCGTCCTCGGCGCCGGCACCATGGGCGCCGCCATCGCCGCCCACGCCGCCAACGCCGGCCTCGACGTCGACTTGCTGGACATCGCCCCGACCGAGCTGACCGATGAGGAACGCGCTCGCGGCCTCACCCTGGAGCACCCCGAAGTGCGCAACCGGATCGTGCGGGCCGGGTTCGAGCGGATGGTGAAGTCCCGCCCGGCCGCGCTGGCGAGCCCTCGGCTGGCCGAGCGCATCCGCCCCGGCAACTTCGGGGACGATTTCGACCGGGTGGCCGCCGCCGACTGGGTGATCGAGGCGATCGTCGAGAGCCTCGGGCCGAAGCAGGAGGTCATGGCCCGTATCGAGAAGACCGCCAGGCCCGACGCCGTGGTGAGCTCGAACACCTCCGGAATACCGCTCAGCGCCATTTCCGAGGGCCGGTCGCCGGAATTTCGTCGCAGATTTCTGGGGACGCATTTCTTCAACCCGCCGCGCTATCTCAAGCTGGTCGAGCTGATCCCCAGCGCCGACACCGGTCCCGAGGTGCTGGCGGACGTGCGCGCGCTGATGGAGGACACGCTCGGCAAGGGGCCGGTCGTCGCCAAGGACACGCCCAACTTCATCGCCAACCGGCTGGGCAGCTTCGCCGGCATGCACGACGTCCGCTACGCCTTCGAGCACGGCTACTCGATCGAGGAGGTCGACGCCCTCACCGGCCCGCTCGTCGGCCGGCCCAAGACCGCCACCTTCCGCTTGCTCGATCAGATCGGACTGGACGTGGCGGTCGGCGTGGCGCGCAACCTCTACGAGCTGGTTCCCGACGACGAGTCTCGTGAGGCGCTGCGCCCGCCCGAGCAGCTCGAGCGGATGCTCGCGGCCGGGCGCCTCGGCCTGAAGACCGGGGCCGGCTTCTACCACCGCGACAAGCGCGACGGCGAGACCGTGTTCGACGTGGTGGACATCGACAGCGAGAGCCTCGAGTACCGCCCCAGCTCCAAGCCCCGCCTGCCGATCGTCGCCGCCGCGCGCGAGCGGGAGGACCTCGGAGCCCGGCTGCGGCTGCTGCTCGACCGGGCCGAGGAGGACCGCGGTGCCCGCTACCTGCGCGACACCCTGCTGCCTTCGCTTGCTTACGCTGCCCGCCGCGTGCCGGAGATCGCCGATTCGCTGGTCGAGGTCGACCATGCCATGGAGTGGGGCTTCGGCCACGAAGCCGGCCCCTTCCGCACCTGGGACCTCATCGGCGTGCGCCGGGCGGTCGAGGAGATGGACCGCCTCGGCATCGAGGTAGCCGGGTGGGTCCGGGACTTCCTGGCCGCCGCCAACGAGCGCCTGTACTCGAACGGCAGCGTCTACAGCCCGGTCAGCGGCGTCTACGAGCCGGTCCCCCGCGACCCTATGGCGATCGACCTCGACCGCCTCAAGGCAGAGGGACACCAGCTGGACGCCAACGACTCGGCCAGCCTGATCGACCTCGGCGACGGGGTGCTGTGCCTGGAGATCCACTCGCCGGCGAGCGCGGTCGACAGCGGCGTGCTCCAGCTGGGCCAGCGCGCCCTCGAGGAGCTGCAGAGCGGGCGCTGGCTGGGGATGGTGATCGCCAGCCAGGCGCCGAACTTCTGTGTCGGCGCCAACCTGGCCGAGGTCGGCATGGCCGCCTACCAGGGCATGTACGACCAGGTGGGCGAGGCGGCGCTGGCGCTGCAGGAGCTGCTCATGGGGTTGCGCTTCGCGCCGAGGCCGGTGGTGGCGGCGCCCCACGGCCAGACTCTCGGCGCCGGGGCCGAGATCTGCCTGCACGCCGACCACGTGGTCGCCTCGCTCGAGACCTACATGGGCCTGGTGGAGGTCGCGGTGGGGCTGATCCCGGCGGGTGGCGGCTGCAAGGAGCTGCTGCGCCGCGTCGTCAGCCCGGCCATGCGGGCCGGCGACGCGCCGCCACTGCCGTTCCTGCAGCGCGTGCTGGAGACGATCGGCACCGCCAAGGTGGCCACCAGCGCGCTGGAAGCGCGCGAGCTGGGCTTCCTGGGCACCGACGACCGCGTCGTCCTGCACCCGGACCACCTGCTCCACGCGGCCAAGCACGAGGTGCTCGCGCTCGCCGAGGGCTACGCCCCGCCGGCGCGAGAGCGCTCGGTGTACGCGGCCGGCCGGCCGACTCTGGCCGCCCTCGAGATGGGCGTTCGGACCATGGCGTGGAGCGGCTTCGCCAGCGAGCACGACGTGCTGATCGGCGGCAAGCTGGCGCGGGTGCTGTGCGGCGGCGAGCTCTCCGCGCCGCAATGGGTCGACGAGGAGCACGTTCTCGCCCTGGAGCGCCAGGCCTTCGTGGAGCTGCTGAAGGAGCAGAAGACGATGGAGCGGATCCAGCACATGCTTACCGTCGGCAAGCCACTACGGAACTGAGAGGGGCAGGCTCGTGCACCGTTAGGGCCGATCCATGTGGGGGGGAGCTCGCTCCCCCCCACGGCGCGCGCTCCGCGCGCCGGGGCAGGTCGATCCATGTGGGGGGAGCGAGCTCCCCCCACGGCCCCCCAAGACCCGGCCGACCTCGATTCTCACCGAATGACGGACCGCTCATATATGGAGACCACCATGAAGCAGGCAGTGATCGTCGCGGGGGCAAGGACCGCGGTGGGCCGGGCGCCGCGGGGGACCCTGCGGGCCACCCGGCCCGACGACATGGCGGCCGCGGCCATCGCCGAGGCGCTCGAGCGCGCCGACGGGCTCGACCCGGCCGAGGTCGAGGACGTGATCCTCGGCTGCGCGGTGCCCGAGGGGGCGCAGGGCATGAACGTGGCGCGGCTCGCCGCCGCGCGGGCGGGACTGCCGGCCAGCGTGCCGGCGCAGACGGTGAACCGCTTCTGCTCTTCGGGCCTGCAGGCCATCGCCAGCGCCGCCGAGCGCATCATGGCCGGCTTCGCGACCACCATCGTGGCCGGCGGCACCGAGTCGATGTCGCTCGCACCGGCGCCGGCGGCCAACTTCTCGCCCAATCCGGCGCTGGTACGCGAGCACCCCGAGTACTACATGGGCATGGGCCTGACCGGCGAGGTGGTCGCCGAGCGCTATGGCATCAGCCGCGAGGACCAGGACGCCTTCGCGCTGCGGTCGCACCGGCTGGCCGCCGGGGCGGTCGACTCCGGCCGCTTCGACGCCGAGATCGTCCCCCTGCAGGTCAGCTTCGACTGGGCCGACGACCAGGGCGAGCAGCGCCACAGCGAGACTACCTTCGCGCGGGACGAGGGGCCGCGGCGCGACACCTCGCCCGAGGCGCTGGCCAAGCTCGAGCCGGTGTTCAAGCGGGGCGGCAGCATCACTGCGGGTAACTCCTCGCAGCGCAGCGACGGCGCCGCCGCGGTGGTGGTGATGGAGCGGAGCCGCGCTGAGCAGCTCGGCCTCGAGCCGCTCGCCCGCTTCGTCGCCTTCGCCGTCGGCGCGGTCCCGCCCGAGGTGATGGGCGTCGGACCGACGGTGGCGATCCCGCGTGCGCTGGAGCTGGCCGGCCTGAAGCAGGACGACATCGACCTGATCGAGCTGAACGAGGCGTTCGCGTCGCAGAGCCTCGCGGTCATCCGGCAGCTCGGGCTCGACCTGGACAAGGTGAACGTCAACGGCGGCGCGATCGCTCTCGGCCACCCGATGGGCGCCACCGGCGCCAAGCTCACCATCCAGCTCCTGGCCGAGATGGCGCGCCGGAACGGCCGCTATGGCATGGTCACGATGTGCGTAGGCGGAGGCATGGGCGCCGCCGGCATCTTCGAGAGCCTCCAGCGCTGAGCCAGGTCGGCTCCAGACTGGCGAAGTTTGATCTCTGAGCGATCAAGGGAACGGATGGTGAGCGCCAACGAGGCGTCTGGTGCTTCGAGTAAGACACTGCCGCGGAAGTTGGGTTCTTGGTCCGGTCCCGGTGGCGGTCTGCCAGGCAGTGGCCCAGCAGCGCGGCCCAGCGGGGCTCTCATACCTACGCCCAGCGGGTCATCATGGCCGAGTCACACGCCCGACGAACAGGAGCTGGCCGCTTTCCACGTCTCGGACGACGAACAGGAAGGGGCGGTCGACCCGCAGCTCGATCGGGCCGTGGGGGACGAGCACGCTGACGAGCACCATGGTGGCGCCGGTCGCCGCCGCAGCGATGGTGCCGCGCTCGTCCACCTCGACGTGGGCGCGTTGCACCACCCGGTCGATGCGGAGCGCCTCCGACTCGCTGATTCCCGAGAAGTCCGCCGAGCCCGTCAGGGCGCTCTGCATGCCGAGCGCCATCAGCGGCTGGCGCAGGTCGTGGCTCGAGTCGAAGGTGAACTTGGGGAGGGCGAGCCGGACCCGCTGCTTCCGCAGCCGCCCGAGCGCGTCGCCCAGCCGGCCGGCGTCCAGATCTGCCTGGAACGAGATGAACGCGCCCGCATCGGGCAGGATCACGTCCATCGCCAGCCGCTCGCCACGGTACGGCAGCTCGACCGCCCGCCAGCCCCTGCCCTCGGCGTAGCCCAGGCGCGCCTCGCGGTGCAGCGTCTCGACCTCGACCCGGCCGCCGTCGAGCGGGTGGAACGGCTCCGGACGGGTCTCGCTCGGGTCGAACGCCTCGAGCCAGCGAGCCTCCAGGTAGATCGCGTTGGTGAGCACCAGCCGTGTGTCGCTGGGGATGGACCCCGGCCCGAACAGTGCGCCGATCTTGCCGGCGGTCTGCTCGGCGATCAGGCGGTTGATGGCGCGCCGGGCGCCGTCTGGGTCGCGCCGGAAGTCGGCCTGGCGAAGGCCGGCGCGGAAGGCGCGGGCGAGCAGCTCGACCAGCTCAGGGTTCAGAGAGGCCGGCCTGCGCCCAGACCGCGTTGGAGATGCGCAGGTCCAGGCCGTCCGCGCCGGCCGCCTGGTCCACCAGTTCGGCGTCGAGCGCGCCGGCGGCCTCGGCCAGTCGCTCCGCGGGCAGGTCGGCGCGCAGCACCGCGGCGATCTCGCTCGCGGTGGCGCCGCGGGCACCGGGCAGCACCATGGCCAGCACGGTGGCCACGCTCGATGGCGACAGGACCAGGTTCTCGTCGCCGGTGCCGAGCTGCCGGTATAGGTCGAGCGCGAAGCCGGTCGAGGCGCGCGCCAAGGCGCTCGAGTCCGCGCTCCGGGTCCGTTCCATGGGCCTTGCCCCCTTGCCCCTTCGGCTCGCCTCCCGCGCGCTCTCTCCGCCGAGGTCCCACCCTACGCCCGCGCGGCCTACCGTTCGCCCGCCGAGCCTACCCTCCGCCCGCCCAGGTCCCACCCTCCGCTCGCGTGGGTGGGGGGATCGGGCCTGGCGTCCCTCCCCCTCGGGCGCCGGCGAGCTGCCGCGACTGGGCCACCAGGTGGCCCCGCTCGTCCCACACCTCGACCTCTTCGTCGAACCAGCCGCCCTGCAACAGCCGCCCGCGAATGGCGCAGCGCAGCCAGCCGTCGCTGGGCAGGTCGCGCACGTAGACAGTCAGCTCGAGGGTCGGCGCCCAGGTCATGATGCCGAGCTCGAAGCTGGTCGGCGGCAGTGCGTCCACCGCCTGCAGCAGCCCGAGCGGGTCTGGTGGCCGGCCGTCGCGGAAGCGCACCCAGCCGCGAGCCTCCAGCCTGCCAGCGGGCTTGCCTCTGGCCCAGCCGGCGGTCGCGGGGTCGAGCCGCATGTCGAGCCGCTCGACAATGGCGACCCGCAGGCCGCTGCCGGGCAGCTCCACCTGGCCGGGGAGGCAATCGTCCACCGGAGGCAGCTCGGGCGGCTCGCTGTCGGCGCGCCATGCGGGCTCGGCGCCCGGCTCGAGCCGCCCGGAGCTGACTAGTGCCTCGAGGCAGGGCTGGCCCTGCTGCAGCAGGGTGGCCCGGGCGGTCGACACGGAGCGACCGTTGCGCAGCGCCTGGACCTCCAGCTCCCCCGGACCAGTCGAGGGTGGCGCCAGGAAGTGGCTGCTGACCGCGAGCGGGTGGGGCTGGCCGGTCACCATGAGCGCCGCCCTGGTCGCCAGGGCGATCAGGTAGCCGCCGTTCGGGCGGCTCCCGATGGTCCAGCCAGGGTCGATGGTGGCGCTGAAGCCTGCCCCGGTGGGCACGATCGCGGTAGCGAGGTCGAATTCGAAGACCCTGACCTCCCCGGCCGCCAGGGCGTCCTCGGTCGCCGGGACATCCCCGGTCACCGGCGGGTGCTCAGCGACCGGGGTGTCCTCGGTCGCCGGGGCGTCCTCGGTGACTGGAGCTTCATCACTCGCCGTGGCGCCTTCTGTCGCCGGGCCCTCGTCTCCCATGCAGCCTCCTCGATGCGGGCAAGGCAGCCTGCCAGGCGGGGAACGGCGAGCGCAAGAGACACGCTCACCGAGGCATGAAACCGGCACGCCCGGCATTTCGCAAGTGGCCGATCGCCAGACGGTAGAGACCCGGTGCTCAGGCAGCCAGGAGTGCGGGTTGGGCCACCTACCTGCCCGCGAGCAGATCGGGGCTGAGGTCGGCGAGCGTCGGGGTGCCACAGAGCGCGAGAGCGCGCTCCAGTTCCTCGCGATAGCCGTCGAGGACGGCGCGGACACCGGCGGCACCACCGGTGGCCAGGCCCCAAACGATCGGGCGGCCGACGAGTACCGCACGGGCGCCGAGAGCAAGCGCTTTCACCACGTCACTGCCCCGCCGGATGCCGCCGTCGACGTAGACCTCGGCGCGTCCCGCGACCGCGCCCACCACCTCCGGGAGCGCCTCCGCCGTGGTGACCGCGCCGTCGAGCTGGCGCCCACCGTGGTTGGACACCACGATCGCGGACGCCCCCGCCTCCAGGCAGGCGACCGCGTCGTCGCCGCGCAGGACGCCCTTGACCACTACCGGCAGCTCCGACAGCCCGCGCAGCCAGCCGATCACCTCTAGGGTCAGAGTGGGGTCGAAATGCCTGGCGATCTTCACCACGTCGACCCGGGCCTCCGGCGCGGTCAGGTTGGCGAGTCCCGTCCAGGGCGGCAGCTCGAAGCGGTTGCGCAGGTCGCGCAGGCGGTTACCGGGAACGGGCAGGTCGGCCGTGAGCACCACGGCGCGGTAGCCGGCGGCCGCGGCGCGCTGGACCAGGTCGGTGGTGATGCGGCGGTCGCGGTAGACGTACAGCTGGAACCAGCGAGGCGCGTCCGGCGCTGCCCTGGCGACCTCCTCCAGGCTCACCGTGGATTGGGTGGAGAGCAGCACCAGCGCGCCGGCGCCGGCGGCGCCGCGCTGCGTGGCCAGCTCCCCGTCCGGGTGCGCCAGGCGCTGGTAGGCGACGGGCGCGACCAGCACCGGCAGCGACAGCGGCGCGCCGAGCACCGTGGTCGCGGCGGAGACCTCGCCGACGCCCCGCAGTACGTGCGGGCGCAGCCGCAGGCGCTGCCACGAGGTCAGGTTCGCCGCGGCGGTCAGCTCGTCGTCCGCCCCGCCCACGAAATAGTCGTAGGCGCCCGGCTCGAGCCGCTCCCGCGCCTCGCGCTCGAGCGCCGCGAGGTCCATCCGCCCGCTCTCCAGGCGCCCTTCGCCTACACTCCGCCCTGGACCCGCGAGAGCAGGATCTGCGCGGTCGAGCGCAGCCGGGCGTCCAGGGCGTCCATCAGCGCGACTACCGTCTCGGCCGCCCACTCCGCCGCCAGGCGCTGCTCGTCCAGATTGACGAGGTCACGCACCTCCCGGTAGTCGACGATGCGCGAGGCGCGCCGGTCGTCGAGCCGCTCCCAGGACAGAATGCGACCGACCGCCGTCTCGATCGCCATGCGCTCGGCGAACAGGTCGTCGAACAGCCGCTTGGTGGCGGTCCGCTCCTGCATGTCCAGGTAGACCCCGGCGCGCACGGCGCCGTTGGCGGTGAATGCCACGTCGTAGAAGCCGAACGGCCCGGCGGCGAAGCCGACCCAGTTCTCGTAGCCGAACTTGGGTACCCGGAAGCCCGGCTTGCGGCGCGCCACCGACTCGAACATCGCCTGGAAGAAGCTGTGGCGCACCTCGGCGGGCTGCAGGCCGCCGTCCTTCTCGGAGGCGAGCGGCGGCGGGACCGTGGGGATGTGGCTCGCTTCCCGCTGGGAGAGGGGGGACTGGACCGGGGCGTGGACCGGAGACTGGACCGGGGAAGGCGTGGGAGGCGGTGGTGGGGGTGGGGGCGGCGGCGCGGGCGGCGGGGTCCCGGTCGGGACACTTCCCAGCGGCCCCTGCCGGCGCCCGGACTTGCGCCAGTTCCGCGGCTGGACCACGACGTCGAGGACGGGGGCCGGCAGTGACCGGCCGATCCTGACCAGGCCGAGCTCGACCCCGAAGAAGTCGACCTTGGAATCGGTGCGGTCGTTCAGCCACTCGAGGGTGCGGCGGGACTCCTGGTCGAAGCGAGGGGAGACCCATACCACCACCGCCGACTCCAGCGTGGAGGCGTGCGTGATGAGCTGGCCCAGCTGGTTGTGGTCGGCCTCCTCCAGCCGGTTCTCGATGACGATCGGGCGCCCGAGCGCATCGGTCCCGAGCACGTTGAACGAGCCGTTGTCGCCGTGGACCTCACGCTGCATCGGCGTGATGTCGATGCCGAGCGTCTGGCCCAGCAGGTCGACGTTCTGGACGAACCAGGGGGTCAGGTCAGGAAGCTGCTCACCCCAGAACGACCGCAGGTCGAGCCGCTCGAGGCGACCGAGGCCCAGCCTCTCCAGTTCCATTCGGGCCGCCATCCCACTCCTCTCCGTTGCCCCCTTCGAGGGCCAGTTGTACCCCGTCCCGATGGGGCGCCGTCAAACCCGTCAGGTCCCTTAAACTACCTAGGCTAGTAACAATGGGTGGCGCCCAGGGGAGCGAAGCGACCCTCAGCGGCACGTTTCAGCGGGTCAGACGGGTGCGAGCCAGACGCAGGCGAGTGGGGGCAATGTCACTCTAGCCGAAGTGGGCTGGCCATCCCAGGCGATCTCCTCGGCCTCGATCATGCCGAGGTTGCCGACGTTGGACCCGCTGTACAGCTCGGAGTCGGTGTTGAGGACCTCGGCCCAGTAGCCGCCGCTGGGCAGCCCGACGCGGTAGTCGTAGCGCGGCACCGGCGAGAAGTTGCACAGGCAGACCAGCGGCTCGCGCGCGGCCGACCAGCGGATGAAGGACAGCGCGTTGTTGTCGACGTCGTTGGCGTCGATCCAGGCGAAGCCGGCGGGGGAGCTGTCCAGCTGCCACAGGGCCGGGCGCTCGCGAGCCGTGCGGTTGAGGTCTCCAACCAGGCGCTGGACCCCGGCGTTGCGCTCGGACCCGAGCGCCTCCCAGTCCAGTGAGCGCTCGTGCGACCACTCCGCCTCCTGGGCCAGCTCGCAGCCCATGAACAGCAGCTGCTTGCCGGGATGGGCCCACATGAAGGCGAGGTAGGCGCGCAGGTTGGCGAAGCGCCGCCAGAGATCGCCCGGCATCTTGCCGAGCAGCGAGCCCTTGCCGTGCACCACCTCGTCGTGGCTGATCGGCAGGATGAAGTTCTCGCTGAAGGCGTACATCAGCGCGAAGGTGAGCTGATGGTGGTGGAAGCGCCGGTAGACCGGGTCCTTGGAGATGTACTCGAGGGTGTCGTGCATCCACCCCATGTTCCATTTGTAGCCGAAGCCCAGACCGCCGAGGTGCACCGGGCGGGACACGCCCGGCCACGCGGTCGACTCCTCGGCCACCGTGATCGCGGTCGGGTGGTTGCGATAGACGGTGCTGTTCAGGTCCTTCAGGAAGTCGATCGCCTCCAGGTCCTCGTTGCCGCCGAAGCGGTTGGGGACCCACTGGCCCGGCTGGCGCGAGTAGTCCAGATAGAGCATCGAGGCGACCGCGTCGACCCGCAGCCCGTCGAGATGGAACTGCTCGAGCCAGTACAGCGCGCTCGCGAGCAGGAAATTGCGCACCTCGTTGCGACCGTAGTTGAAGATCAGCGAGCCCCAGTCCGGGTGCTCGCCCCGGCGCGGGTCCTGGTGCTCGTACAGGGCGGTGCCGTCGAAGCGCGCCAGCGCCCATGCGTCCTTGGGGAAGTGGGCGGGCACCCAGTCCATGATCACGCCGATGCCCCGCTGGTGCAGCTTGTCGATGAGGTAGCGCAGGTCGTCCGGCTCGCCGAAGCGCGCGGTCGGGGCGAAATAGGAGGTCACCTGGTAGCCCCACGAGCCCTCGAAGGGATGCTCGGCCAGCGGCATCAGCTCGACGTGCGTGAAGCCGAGCTCGACCAGGTAGCCGGGCAGTTCCTCGGCGACCTGGCGGTAGTCGAGCCCCTTGCGCCAGGAGCCCAGGTGAACCTCGTAGATGGAGATCTGCGCGTCGGTCCGCTGGCGCTCGCCGCGGGCCGCCATCCAGGCCTCGTCGTCCCACTGGTACCCGGAGGTGTAGATCACGCTGGCGGTGGCCGGCGGCCGCTCGGTGGCGTTGGCGAGCGGGTCGGCCTTGGGGACCAGCGCGCCGTCCCGGGTGAGCACCTCGTATTTGTACCTGGACCCCGCGCCGGCGCCCGGCACGAACAGCTCCCAGATCCCGGAGGAGCCGAGCACCCGCATCGGGTTGAAGCGGCCGTCCCAGCCGTTGAAGTCGCCAACCACCCGGACAGAGCGGGCGTTGGGGGCCCACACCGCGAAGGCGGTCCCGGCGACCCCGTCGATCACGGTGGGGTGCGCCCCCAGGCGCTCCCACAGCCGCTCGTGCCTGCCCTCGCGGAACAGGTACTGGTCCACCTCGCCGACGGTGGGCAGGAAGCGGTAGGGGTCGTCGACGGTGACGATGTGCTCGCCATCGGACACCTCGAGGCGGTAGCGCGGGATGGCCTCGGTGTCGAGAGTGCCTTCGAACAGGCCGGCGGGATGGACCTTGTCCAGCGGAGCGCGCTGGCCGTCGACCAGCACCGCGACCTGGCGGGCCTCCGGGCGCCACGCGCGCACCCGCACCCGGCCGCCCTCGGCGTGGGCGCCGAGCAGGCGGTGCGGCTCGTGGTGCTCGCCGCGGACCAGGCGCTCGATCTCGTCTTGCAACGGCATGGGCATCGCCTTCCGTCGGCTACCGACGGTTACGGGGGTGTTCCAGAGTAGCGGTGGCCTCCCGGTCCCCGAGCAGCCGCTGCACGCCGCCGAGCGGGATCGTGAGCCACGCCGGCCGGTGCCTGGCTTCGTACATCACCTCGTAGACCGCCTTGTCCAGCTCGTAGGCGCGCAGCAGCAGCTCCGGCTGCTCGGGGAGCCAGCCGCCCTTGGCCGCGGCTTCCATGTAGGCGTCGAGGAAGGCGCGCCGGCAGGCCTCGATCCAGCGCTGCGCCATCGCCGCGAGCCGTGCCAGCTCCTGCCTGCTCGGCCCGGGCGTGTCCGGGTCCTCGCCGAGCACCAGCGGCTGGTGGGCGGCGTAGTCGAAGGAGCGCAGCATGCCGGCGACGTCCTGCAGCGGGCTCGCCAGGCGGCGGCGCTCCTCGAGGCTGCGGGCCGGCTCGCCCTCGAAATCGATCACCATCCAGCGCTGGCCGACCCGCAGCAACTGGCCAAGGTGGTAGTCGCCATGGATGCGCTGCAGGTGGAGGGTCGTGCCGGCGGCGCGCACCGCCTGCGCGTAGACCGCCTCGATCTCCTGGCGGTACGGCGCCAGCTCGGGCACCAGCGCGGCGACCTGGGTGAGCTGGCCGACGAGCCGGGCGCTCAGGCGGCCCAGGTCGGGCTGGCCTTCCGAGACCTTGGGGAGGGCCTCGGCCAGGGCGGCGTGCAGCGCCGCGGTGAGCCGGCCGAGCTCGCGCGCCTCGCCGGCGAAGTTGCCAGGGTCGTCGAACTCGAAGTGGTCGGCGACCCGCTCGGTGGCGAGCCTCCAGCCCTGGACGCTGCCGGCGTAGTAGCGCTGCAGCACCCCGAGGGTCGATCCCAGCCCCTCGATCCAGCCGAGCGGCTCGGCGCAGGCGTCGAAGCCCTTGGCCCACAGCGCCCTGGTCACCTCCAGCTCCGGGTTCTCCCCCGGCTGCAGGAGCCGGAACAGCTTGAGGATCAGGCGGTTGGCGAAGACCAGCGAGGAGTTGGTCTGCTCGGCGCCGAGCAGCTTGCCCGGCCCGCGCAGGCTCTCGGTCCAGCCGCCCGAGCGGTGGAAGCGGAGCTGCTCCAGCGAGACCGCGCGCGACAGCAGGTCGAGGAAGACCGCTCCGAGCCGCTCGTCCGCGGTCGCGTCGTAGAACATCCCGTCGCGCGGCGCCCTGGTCTCGAGGATCACCGCGCTCGGGCTGCGGTCCACCAGCGACCGCGCCTCGAAGCCCTGGTCGTGGCCCATGGGCAGGTGGTAGCGCTCGGTGCCGCCGTCGCTGTACGCCACCCCGGCCACGACCACGTGGAGCGTGGGCCGGGCGCTGCGCAGCGGCACGTTCGCCTCGATGCGGACCTCGCCGATCTGCCGCCCCTTGCCGGCGAACCAGCGCTGGTGGGGCAGGAATGCGGCGAGGGCGGACTCGAGCTCGGTCATCTGCAAACCCTGGGGAGCTATCGGGGTCGGACGTGGAAGACGTGGGCCGGCTCGACCGCGGGGTCGAGGCGGACGAAATTGGAGGGCCCGTTCCAGGTCCAGCTCTGGCCGGTCAGCTCGTCGTGGACCTCGAACGGGCCGACCTCCCACTCCAGGCCAAGGGCGGGCAGCCACAGGTGCACCATGCTCTCGTGGACACTGTGCGGGTCGAGGTTGCAGACCACCAGGACCACGTCGTCGCCATCCCGCTTGGAATAGGCGATGACGTCCGGCGAGTCGACCAGGTGGAAGCGGAGGTTGCGGAGCTGGTGCAGGGCCGGGTGGGCGCGGCGGATCTGGTTGAGGCGCGCGATGTGGGGCGCCAGCGACGGCTGCGACCAGTCGCGCGGGCGGTACTGGAACTTCTCGGAATCCAGGTATTCCTCGGAGCCGGGCTCACGCGCCTGCCGCTCGCACAGCTCGAACCCTGAGTACACGCCCCACGAAGGCGACGCCGTGGCGGCCAGGGTCGCGCGCACCTTGAACGCCGGCGGCCCACCCTGCTGAAGGTAGGCGGTGAGGATGTCGGGGGTGTTCACGAAGAAGTTGGGCCGCAGGTAGTCGGCCGAGTCCGACTGGGTCAGCTCGGTCAGGTACTCCTCCAGCTCGGCCTTGGTGTTGCGCCAGGTGAAGTAGGTATAGGACTGGGTGAAGCCCACCTTGGCCAGCACCTTCATCATCGGCGGGCTGCTGAACGCCTCGGAAAGGAGGATCACCTCGGGATGCTCGGCCTTGACCGCGTCGATGAGCCACTCCCAGAAGCGCACCGGCTTGGTGTGCGGGTTGTCGACCCGGAAGACGTGCACGCCGTGCGCGATCCAGTAGTCGAGGATCTCCTTGCAGGCGGCGTACAGCGCGGGCGCCGCCGGGGTGTCGAAGTTCAGGGGGACGATGTCCTCGTAGACCTTGGGCGGGTTCTCGGCGTGGGCGATCGAGCCGTCGGGCCGGATCCGGAACCACTCCGGATGCTCCTTGATCCAGGGATGGTCGGGCGAGCACTGCAGGGCATAGTCGAGCGCGACCTCCATGCCCAGGCCCCTGACCCGCGCCACGAACGCGTCGAAGTCCTCGATGGTGCCGAGGTCGGGGTGGACGGCCTCGTGACCGCCCGCCTCGCTGCCGATCGCCCACGGGCTGCCGGGGTCGTGTGGCCCTGCCACCAGGGCGTTGTTGCGACCCTTGCGGTTGGAGTGCCCGATGGGGTGGATAGGCGGCAAGTACACCACGTCGAAGCCCATGCCCGCGACCGCCGGCAGCCGCTCGGCCGCCTGCTTCATCGTGCCGCTGGTGGTGTCGGTCGCCCCCTCGGAGCGAGGGAAGAGCTCGTACCAGGCGCCGTACAGAGCCCGCGGGCGGTCGACCCAGATCCCGAGTCGCTTCGAGCGGGTGCGCTCGCCAGGCGGGTGATCGCCAAGTAGCTTCGCCACGGCCGGGTCGGTCGCCGCGGCCAGCCGCTCCGCCGGGTCGGCGCCGCCGTCGCCACGGAGCCCGGCGGCCGCCTGCACGAGGGGGTCGCGCCGCTGCGCCGGGACCCGAGAGGCCGCCCGCTCCAGCAGCTGGGCGCCCTCCTCCAGGTCCAGCTCGATATCGCGGCCGGCGTCGAGCTTCTTGCGGGTCGCGCCGAGCCAGGTCGCCAGCTCGTCGGTCCATGCCTCGATGGTGAAGGTCCACAGGCCGGTGCGCGGCAGCGTGACCTCCGCCTGCCACTGGTGCAGACCGTGGTTGACCTCGGTCATCCGCGCGAGCTGACGCTGCCGTTCCCCGGGGCCGAGCAGGCGGACCGCGGCCCCGACCACCACGGTGTGGCCGTCGCGGAAGATCGTCGCCCGGACGGGCACCGTCTCTCCCGCGACTACGCGGGCCGACCATCGCCCACAGTCGACCTGGGGGCGGATGCCTTCGATAACGATGCGCCCGATCACAAATAGCAACCTACCACCTGAAGCGGAGCCCGCCACCGGGGGGTCCGGGGGGCTCCCTAGCGAGGCCCCTTCCCCCGTGAAGGGTGATCGGCAAGGCCGAGCGTAGCCCCCCGGTCGATACAGGGTCCGGGGGGCTCCCTAGCGAGGCCCCTTCCCCCGTGAAGGGTGATCGGCAAGGCCGAGCGTAGCCCCCCGGTCTATCAGGCGTCCGGGGGGCTCCGCGTAGCGCTTGTATAGTCGGGGGATCATGAGACCGATACATCGCTTCACGGTGCTGCCCACGGTGCCTGAACCGCTCAAGCCACTGTCCGGCCTGGCCCGCAACCTGCGCTGGACCTGGCACCCGCCCGTCCAAGATCTCTTCGCCGCGATGGATCCGGACGGCTGGGAGGCGTCGGGCCACAACCCGCTGCGCATGCTGAACGAGACCGACGCCGGCGTGCTCGAGCGGGCCGCGGCCGATCCCGCGTTTCTCGCGCGCCAGTCCGCCGCGGCCGAGGACCTGGCGCGCTACCTCCACGAGCCCCGCTGGTACCAGACCCTTGCCGGCGCGCCCCGCCGGATCGCCTACTTCTCCCCCGAATTCGGGGTCAGCGAGGTGCTGCCGCAATACTCCGGCGGTCTGGGCGTGCTCGCCGGCGACCATCTCAAGGCGGCTAGCGACCTCGGCGTGCCGCTGGTCGGGGTCAGCCTGTTCTACCGCTCCGGATACTTCCGGCAGGCGCTGACCGCCGATGGCCGCCAACTCGAGTCCTATCCCGCCTTCAACCCACAGGAGCTGCCGCTCGAGCTGATCACCGACGACAGCAGCGGGCCCCTGCGGATCAGCGTGCGCCTGCCCGACGGGGTGCTGCTGTGGGCGCAGATCTGGCGCGCCGAGGTCGGCCGCGTGCCGCTGTTCCTGCTGGACTCCGACGTCGACGGCAACGCCCCGGCCGAGCGGGCCGTCACCGACCGGCTCTACGGCGGCGGGGGCGAGCACCGGCTGCGGCAGGAGATCCTGCTCGGCATCGGCGGGGTGCGGGCGCTGGAGGCGCTGGGCCTGCGGGCCGAGGTCTTCCACACCAACGAGGGCCACGCCGGCTTTCTCGGCCTGGAGCGAATCCGCCGCCTCATCCAGGACGAGGGGCTGGACCCGGCCAGCGCGATCGAAGCGGTTCGCGCCGGCACGATCTTCACCACCCACACCCCGGTCGAGGCCGGCATCGACCGCTTCCCGCGCTCGTTCATCGAGCGCTACTTCGGCTCCAGCGGGGTCGAGACCGGGCTCGACGTCGACCGCATCATGGACCTTGGCGGCGAGCCGGAGGGCGACGGCTCGATGTTCAACATGGCGGTGATGGGCCTGCGCCTGGCCCAGCGCGCCAACGGCGTGAGCCGCCTGCACGGCCAGGTCTCGCGGGAGCTGTTCCACGGCCTGTGGGCCGGGTTCAGCGCCACCGAGGTGCCGATCCGCCACGTCACCAACGGCGTGCACGCGGGCACCTGGATCGAGCGGGACTGGGCCGAGCTGTTCGAGCGCTACCTCGGACCGGATTTCCGCACCTCCGACCGCCCCTGGACGCCGCTGGCCAACGCCTCCGACGAGGAGGTCTGGGAGCTGCGCCAGCACGCGCGCCAGCGTCTGGTCGCCGACGTCCGCAGGCGCATGGCCACCGCCTGGCGGGCGCGCGGCGCCAGCGAGGGCCAGCTGGGCTGGATCACGCGCGCCTTCGACCCCGAGGTGCTGACCATCGGCTTCGCCCGCCGGGTGCCCTCGTACAAGCGCCTCACCCTGCTGCTCAGGGACCGCGATCGGCTCACCCGCCTGCTGCTCGACCCAGAGCGTCCGATCCAGCTCGTGATCGCCGGCAAGGCGCACCCCGCGGACGAGGGCGGCAAGGAGATGATCGCGGAGTTCGCCCGCTTCGCCTCCGACCCGAGGGTGCGCCACCGCATCGCCTTCCTGCCCGACTACGACATGGCCATGGCGCGGACGCTGGTGGCGGGCGCCGACGTGTGGCTGAACAACCCGCTGCGCCCGTACGAGGCCTGCGGCACCAGCGGCATGAAGGCGGCGCTCAACGGCAGCCTCAACCTGTCGATCAGGGACGGCTGGTGGGACGAGTGCTACGACGGCGAGAACGGCTGGGCGATCCCCTCTGCCGACGATCCCAGCATCGCGCCGGAGCGACGCGACGAGCTGGAGGCGTCGGCCATCTTCGACCTGCTCGAGCACGAGATCGTGCCGCTGTTCTACGAGCGGCGATCCCAGCCGTCGGCCGGCTGGGTTGCCAAGGTCAAGCACAGCCTGGTCACCCTCGGCCCGGTGCTGCTCGCCTCCCGCATGGTCCGTGAATACACCGAGGACTACTACATGCCGGCGGCGGAGGGTTCCTGGCGCCTGCAGGCCGGTGGCTTCGCGGCCGCGCGCGAGCTGGCCGCCTGGAAGGAGCGGGTGACCGTGGCCTGGCCCGGGGTGGTGGTGCGGGCCGTGAGCAGCGGTCCGGCGGAGCCGGCGCTCGGCTCCCGCCTCAAGGTCCGCGCGGTGGTGGAGCTCGGCAATCTCGAGCCCGACGAGGTCGAGGTGCAGATTGCCTGCGGACGCGTCGACGACGCTGACGAGCTTCGCGAGGTGGCCGTGCTGCCGCTGAAGCAGGATGGCCAGCGGACCGGCGACGGCTGGCTGTTCGAGGGCGAGGTTCCCCTGTTGACCCCGGGCGCCTTCGGGTACACGGTGCGGGTCGTCCCGCGCCACCCGAGCCTCATCCACCCGGCGGAGCTGGGCCTGGTCGCCTGGGCTTCGGGATAGTCTCAGCGCTCGAGTTCGGTTTCAGACCGCGAAGGAGGACAGGGATGCTGATCGCGACCACCAACGACCTGCCGGGCTACCGGGTCGACGACGTGCTCGGCGAGGTCTTCGGGCTCACCGTCCGGTCGCGCAACGTGGGTGCGCAGTTCGGTGCGGCACTGAAGTCACTGGCCGGTGGAGAGCTGCGGGGACAGACCAAGTTGCTGGCGTCCAGCCGTGACCAGGCGATCGCCCGCATGGTCGAGGAGGCCGAGGCCAAGGGCGCCGACGCCGTGCTGGCTTTCCGCTTCGACACCTCCGAGATGGGCAACACCTGGACCGAGATCTGCGCTTACGGCACGGCCGTCAAGGTCACCAGGTCCTGACGGGTGGGCGAGAGGCTGCCAGCCCGTCTCGTGATCCCCGACGCGTGAGGAGCGGCATGCACCCGGTCGGGCTTTTGCTGGCGGCCGCGTTGGCTGGCCTGGTCGTCGTGGGCGGGTGCTCGACCTCGGCGGGACGCGGGCCCACTGCGATCAGCCGGCCCGCCAGCACCAGCGCAGCGGCGGTGGCGAGCGCCACCGGCCACGGCGAGCGGGTGGGGGTGCGGCGCGGCGCGTTCTCGCCGAGCGAGGGGTCAGGGGTGGTGGCCAGCGCGTCGCACCCGGGCGTGCTGTGGGCCATCCGTGACGGTGGCCGCTCCGAGCGGGGCAGGCCACGCACCGCGCTGTACGCTTACAGGCTGGTGGACGGCCGGGTCGCCGAGGTGGTGCCCGGGCGGAAGCTGCTGGTCGCCCCGGTGCCTGGCGCGGCCAACGTCGATTGGGAGGACATCGCCCGCGACGACCAGGGCAATCTGTGGATCGGCGACATCGGGGACAACGCCTGCCAGCGGAGCTCCATCACGCTGTACAAGGTCCGCGAGCCGAGGCTGGCGGCCACGACCAGCGCCGCGCTGCTGGCCACCTACCGCCTCCGCTATCCCGACCACGACCCCGGCTGCCGTGGCTGGGACGCCGAGTCGCTGTTCCTGGTGAAGAATGTCCCCTACCTGATCACCAAGTCGGCCTTCCCAGCCGTCTACCGGGCCGACCGGCTCGACCCGGGCCGGACCGCGGTGCTGCGCCGCATCGGCGGCCTCGCGTCCGCCAGCACCGAGCCGGTGCTGTTCCCCACCGGCGCCGATCTGTCCGCCGACCACCGGCGCCTGGCGGTGGCGACCTACGCGACGCTGGCGGTGTACCAGTCGAGCGACCCGTCACTCGCCGGCGAGACCCTGGTCGCCGACCTGATCCGCCACACCGCGCGCTGGACGGTGCCACTCGGCTGCCTGCTGTGCCCGGTCGAGCAGCTCAGCATGGTCGAGGGCGTCGCCTTCGCCGGCGCGGGCCACGGCCTCACCCTGCTCTCCGAGCGCCACGACGTGTGGGTGGTGCCGGAGCGCGCCTACGAGCGCTGAGAGTCCCCCGGTGGCCACGCAATCACCTCGACCCGGATGCCTGACCGGTGCTCTATAGGCCCGCGCCGGCGACCGCCGGGTCGGTGGGGGCGTGGCGCGGCCACGGCTGCAGCGTCTCGAGCTGGCGGGCGACCGAGAGCAGCAGCCCCTCGCCGCCCCGCGCGGTGGCGAGCTGCACGCCGATGGGCAGGCCCTCCGAGGACAGCCCGGCCGGGACCGACATCGCCGGAAGGCCTCCCAGGTTCATCAGCGGCGTGAACGGCATGAACCTGGTGAGCCCCAGGACCGTCGGCCACAGCCCCTTGCCGTGGTAGGCGCCGATCCGCAGCGGCGGAGTGGCCAGCGTCGGGGTGAGCAGCAGGTCGTACCCGTTGCCCACCAGCCAGTCCTGGAAGCGGGCGGTCACGGCTGCCGCGGTGGCGGCCCGGGGCGGCCGGTAGCGGCGCAGCCGGTTGCCGGTGCGGACCCAGGCCCTGGTGCGCGCCTCCAGCGCCTCCAGCCGCACCCCGTCGGCCGCCTCGGCGCCCCCGACGAAAGCACGCTGCAAGAACAGGAGGGCGTCGCTCTGGCGGCTGGGCGGGCTGGCCATGACCACGTCGTGCCCGGCGCGCCGCAGCGCCTCGGCCGTGGCGCGGCAGCGCTGCTCCACCTCCGGGTGGACCCGCACCCCGGCGGCCGGCGGCTTCGAAGAGGTGGCGATGCGCAGCGACCGGCCAGGCGGCGCCACCTCGCGGTAGGCGCCGGTCCCGGCGAGCACGTCCAGCATGAGCGCGAGATCGGCCACCGTGGTGGCGAGCGGGCCGCCCTCCGACATGCCGACCCAGTCGATATCGGTCCCCGGCACCACGCCGGGGCCCGGCTTGATGCCGACCAGCCCACAGCAGGACGCCGGGATGCGGATCGAGCCGCCGCCGTCGTTGCCGAGCGCGATCGGCACCATCGCCGCGGCCACGGCGGCGGCGCTGCCACCGCTCGAGCCGCCCGGGGTGTAGTCGAGGCCCCACGGGTTGCGCGTAGCGCCGAAGGCGGCGGTCTCGGTGAACGGCCACAGGCCCAGCTCCGGCATGGTGGTCTTGCCGACCGGTACGGCTCCCGCCTGGCGCAGCCGGCGGACCTGCTCGTGGTCGGCGGCGACGGGCGTGTCGGAGGAGGCGAGCGAGCCGTTGCGGGTCGGGTAGCCGGCGAGGTCGACGTTGTCCTTGATGCCCACGGGCACGCCGGCCAGTGGCAGCTCGGCCAGGTCGGCGCGGGCGGCGAGCGCCCGCGCCTCCGCGCGCACCGAGTCCGGTCTCACCACCTGGAAGGCGTGGGTGCGCGGGTCGAGCGCGGCGATGCGCTCGAGGTGGGCCTCGACGACCTCCAGCGGGCTCACCTCACCCCGGCGGACCGCGGCGGCCAGCTCGAGGGCGGTGCGCCCGACCAGGGGCTCCGCGGCGGTGCCGGTCATCGCGCCTCCTCAGGCGTGGCTGCAGGTACGGTGGTCGAGCTCGGCGCCATGCTCTCCGCCGCCTGGGCACCGGTCAAGGGCAGCGCGGGCTTCATGATCGCTTGCGCAGGACGGCGAAGGAGCGTGGCAGCAGCTCGATCCGCTCGCCGGCCGGGTACACGGTGGGCTCGTCACCAGGATCGCCGCGGGTCTGGTCCGTGGTGTGGAGCAGCAGCTCGTACTCCTTGGCCCACGGCAGGCCCGGGAGGTTGAACGCGACCGGCGCCGCGTCACCGTGCAGCAGCAGCAGGAAGGAGTCGCCGACGATGCGCTCGCCCCGAGGGCCGTGGTCGGGAATCTCCTCGCCGTTCAGGAAGACGCCGAGGGTGGCGATGTCTGGAGCGCGCCAGCTCGCCTCGTCCATCTCGGCGCCGTCGGGCGTGAACCAGCCGATGTCCTTGACGCCCGAGCCGTGGATGGCCTGGCCCTGGAAGAACCTGCGCCGCCGGAAGACCGGGTGGGCCTTGCGCAGCGCGATCAGGGCGCGGGTGCACTTCAACAGCTCGGCCCCGTGCTCGTCCAGCCCCCAGTCGACCCAGGAGACCTCGTTGTCCTGGCAGTAGGCGTTGTTGTTGCCCTGCTGGGTGCGGCCCATCTCGTCGCCGGCCAGCAGCATCGGCACGCCGGAGGACAGTAGCAGGGTGGCGAGCAGGTTCCGCTTCTGGCGCTCGCGCAGCGCCACGATCTCAGGGTCGTCGCTGGGGCCCTCCACCCCGCAGTTCCAGGAGCGGTTGTCGTCCGAGCCGTCGCGGTTGCCCTCGCCGTTGGCCTCATTGTGCTTTCGGTCGTAGGACACGAGGTCGTGCAGGGTGAAACCGTCGTGGGCGGTGACGAAGTTGATGCTGGCGTACGGGCGGCGCCCATCCGACTGGTACAGGTCGGACGAGCCGGTGAGGCGGTAGGCAAGGTCCGCCACGCCGGTGCGGGCGCCGCGCCAGAAGTCCCGGATGGTGTCGCGATAGCGGCCGTTCCACTCGGTCCACAGCACCGGGAACTTGCCCACCTGGTAGCCGCCCTCGCCCACGTCCCACGGCTCGGCGATCAGCTTGACCTGGGAGATCACCGGGTCCTGATGGATCAGGTCGAAGAAGCTCGACAGGCGCTCGACCTCGTGGAAGCCGCGGGCGAGGGCGCTGGCCAGGTCGAAGCGGAAGCCGTCGACGTGCATCTCCAGGACCCAGTACCGCAGGCTGTCCATGATCAGCGCGAGCACCTGGGGATGGCGCACGTTGAGCGCGTTGCCGCAGCCGCTGAAGTCCACGTAGAAGCGCGGGTCGTCGTCCTTCAGGCGGTAGTAGGAGCGGTTGTCCAGCCCGCGGAAGGACAGGGTGGGGCCGAGGTGGTTGCCCTCGGCGGTGTGGTTGTAGACCACGTCGAGGATCACCTCGACGCCGGCGGCGTGCAGGTTGCGGACCATCGCCTTGAACTCGCGCACCTGCTCGCCGCGCCGGCCGGACGACGAGAAGCTCGCCTCCGGGGCGAAGTAGCCGATCGAGTTGTAGCCCCAGTAATTGGTGAGGCCACGCTGCACCACAGAGTGCTCCGAGATGAAATGGTGGACCGGCTGCAGCTCGAGCGTGGTGACGCCGAGGCGCGTGAGGCTGTCGACCACCGGGGGCGAGCCCATCGCCGCGTAGGTGCCGCGCTGATGCTCCGGGACGTCCGGATGGCGCATGGTGTAACCGCGCACGTGCGCCTCGTAGATGACCGTGTCCGCCCAGGGCACGTTCGGGTGGCGGTCGTCGCCCCAGGGGAAGCCGTCGTGGACCACGACCGACCGGGGCACGTGCGGGGCGGAGTCACGATCGTCGGGCGTCAGGTCGCCGGCGCCGACACGGTAGCCGAAGACCGCGTCGTCCCAGTCGACGACCCCGTCGATCGCCCGCGCGTTCGGGTCCAGCAGCAGCTTGGCCGGGTTGAAGCGAAGACCGTGCCGTGGCTCGTAGGGACCGTGGGCCCTGAAGCCGTAGTACTGACCTGGCTCCACCCCAGGCACATAGCCGTGCCAGGTGTGGGCGGTGACCTCGGGAAGCGCGAGGCGGCGCTCGGTCCCGTCCCCGTCGAACAGGCACAGCTCCACCGCCTCGGCCTCCTCGGCGAAGACGGCGAAGTTGGTGCCCTCACCGTCCCAGCTGGCTCCCAGGGGTCGTGGCCGGCCGGGCCAGATCGGCTCGATGGCCGCGTTGCTGTGCTCCTCAGAACGATTCGTCATACGACGAGTGTGCCCGACCGGGCCACAACTATGAAAACCGCTATGAAACCGCCCGAGGCTTCGCCGGAGTGGCGGGTACGGCAACTCATAGCTCATTCTCATGTTCGGGCTGCCCACCTGGCGATATCATCCGGCTCGACAAGCTGGTCGGATGGCCGGCTTCTGCCGCCCCGCCGGCAGGCCGGGCACCGGCGCCTGGCGCGGAGGGCGATGTGAGCCAACCAGTCTTCACCGAGGAGCAGCTCGAGCCTCAGGTAGCGCCGAGCGAGGGCATTGCCGCGCGTTCCTCCTGGGAGCTGTTCCGGATCCGCTTCATGCAGGACCGGGCGGCGGTCGCCGGCCTGGTGATCATCATCGTGCTCATCGTGCTGGGGCTGGCCGCTCCGCTGTTCAAGGTGATCCTCGGCCACGGTCCGAACGACCTCTTCGGCAGCACCATGCTTACTCCAGACCTTGGCCTGCCCAAGGGACCGAACGGCACCTTCTGGTTCGGCGCCGACCAGGTCGGCAGGGACGTCTTCCTGCGCACCATCTATGGGATCCGCACCTCGCTGGTGGTGGCCTTCGTCGCCACCGGCCTGGCCACCGCCATCGGCGTGATCCTCGGCCTGATCGCCGGCTTCCGCGGTGGGGCGCTCGACACCGGGATCTCCCGGCTGGTCGACATCGTGCTGTCCATGCCGGTGCTGCTGTTCGCGATCGGCCTCTCGTCGGTCTGCTCGATCACCGCCAGCGGCTGCCTCGGCGTGCTGCAGCCGGGGCTCAGTCTGGTGACCGGCATCATCGCGCTGTTCACCTGGCCAAACATCGCCCGCATCGTCCGTGGCCAGGTGCTGTCGCTGCGGGAGCGGGAGTTCGTCGACGCGGCGCGATCGCTGGGCGCCAGGAGCTGGTGGATCATGACCCGGGAGCTGCTGCCGAATCTGGTCGCGCCGATCGTCGTTTACGCGACCCTGATCATCCCGGCGAACATCCTGTTCGAGGCGGCGCTGTCCTACCTCGGCGTCGGCATCCCGCAGTCGACCCCGTCGTGGGGTCGCATGCTCTCCGACGCGACCAATGGCCAGTTGTTCATCTATGCCTGGTGGATGATGGTCTTCCCCGGCCTGTTCCTGGTGTTGACCACGCTGTCGTTCAACCTCGTGGGTGATGGTCTGCGGGACGCGCTGGGACCGTCCGACCGATAACGCAGAGCAACTAGAGCGGAAAAGGGGGTAACGCCGGCAGCAGGTGACACGTTCACGGCAAGACGATGGTCCGTCTCTTGAAAGGCGAGAATTGATGGGCAAGAAACGACGTTTGCTCGGCATGGTGGGACTTGCCCTGGCGATCGCCCTGCTCGCCGCCGCCTGTGGCGGCGGTGGCGGTGGCGGCGGCGGCGGCACGACCAGCGGCGTCCAGAAGGGCGGGGTGCTGCGCACCGCACAGGACGACTTCGGCTTCACCAACGCCTTCGACCCCACCGGCGAGTACCTGGCCAGCGCCTTCACGATGTACCAGGCGCTGCTGCGCACCCTGGTCAGCTACAAGCACGTCGCCGACGCCGCTGGCAACAAGCTGTACCCCGACCTGGCAACGGCCATGCCGACGGTCTCCAGCGACGGGTTGACCTACACCTTCAAGCTCAAGTCGGGCATCAAGTTCGGCCCGCCGCTGAGCCGCGCGATCACCTCCAAGGACGTCGAGTACGCCTTCGAGCGCATCAACACCAAGCCCCTGGTCGCCCAGTACGGCTTTTACTTCTACGGTGTCGTCAAGGGCATGGACGGCAAGGCGCCCGCGCCCAAGCCGATCGCCGGCATCGAGACCCCCGACGACGCCACCATCATCTTCCACCTGACCAAGCCGACCGGGGACTTCTTGTTCCGGCTGTCGATGGCGGCCGCCGCGCCGGTCCCGCAGGAGGTCGCCAAGTGCTTCACCAAGGCCGGTGACTACGGCCGCTTCGTGATCTCCTCCGGCCCCTACATGATCAAGGGCGAGGACCAGCTCGACACCTCCTCCTGCGCCGCCATGAAGCCGTTCTCGGGCTTCGACCCGACCAAGAAGATCCTCATGGTGCGCAACCCCGCCTACGACCAGTCCACCGACAACCTGCGCACCAACAACGTCGACGGCATCTCGGTCACCATCGACACCAACGTCAACGACATCTTCAACAAGGTCCAGTCGGGCGCCCTGGACACCTCGTTCACCAACCAGCCGCCCAAGACGACCCTGCAGCAGTACCTGACCCAGCCCGACAAGAAGAAGCTGATCCACTCCAACTCGGGCGACCGCACCTGGTACATCACCATGAACTGGGCGGTGCCGCCGTTCGACGACATCCACGTCCGCAAGGCGGCCAACCTGATCATGGACAAGGCCGCGATGCTGCAGGCCTGGGGCGGGCCCAGCTTCGGGCAGATCGCCACCCACATCACCCCGCCGATCGTGCTCAACGGCGAGCTCACCCAGTCCTACGACCCCTACGCCACCTCGGGCTTCCACGGTGACCTGGCCAAGGCGC
Organism: bacterium; assembly: GCA_046727955.1. Classification (GTDB taxonomy): domain Bacteria; phylum Actinomycetota; class CALGFH01; order CALGFH01; family CALGFH01; genus DASVXQ01. The sequence continues at coordinate 29,703 of JBKPDO010000393.1, forward strand.
AGGCGGAGATGAAGCAGTCCAAGTACGACACCAAGAAGACCGGCATGTGCGACGCGCCGGCGTGCAAGAACCTGGTGATGATCAACCGCAACGTCACCCCGTGGACCGACCTGGAGCCGGTGGTGGTGTCGAGCCTGGCCAAGATCGGCATCGGGGTGAAGCCGCGCGAGCTGGCGAGCAGCGCCGCCTACACCACCATCCAGACGGTCAAGAACAAGATCCCGATCGCGCTGAACGCGGGCTGGGGCAAGGACTACGCCGACGCGTCCACCTTCTTCATCCCGCTGATGGCCGGCACCTCGATCATCCCGACCGGCAACACCAACTACGCGCTGGTCGGCATGACCTCGAGCCAGGCCGGCAGCCTCGGGATCAGTATCCCCGCCGGGGTCACCATCCCGAACCTGGACACCGATATCGACGCCTGCCAGAAGACCCCAGCGACCGACCCCAGCCGCAACACCTGCTGGGCGAACCTGGACCGCAAGACCATGGAGCAGGCGGTGCCGTGGGTCCCGTACCTGTGGGCCATCAACCAGACGGTGACCAACGCGAGCGTGACCCACTACGAGTTCGACCAGTTCTCCGGCTACCTGTCCATGACCGAGTTCGCAGTGAACAACAAGATCAGCGCCTCGACGCTGTCGTAAGCTGATCCGGGCTGCCAGGTGCGGGTCGGCAAGAGGTGGCCCGCACCTCCTCCCACCGAGCAGGGGTTTGTGACTTATGTGGCGCTACATCGTCCGGCGGCTTATGTGGGTGGTGCTCGTGATGCTGATCATCACGATGGTCACCTACGTGATCTTCTTCCTGATGCCACCCGTCGACCCGGCCGTCGCCTTCGCCGGCAAGTCGCCGACCCCCGAGTCGATCGCGGAGGTCAAGCGCCTGTTCGGCCTCGACAAGCCGGTGTGGGAGCAGTACGGGCTGTTCGTCAAGCACCTGTTCGCCGGCGACCAGTTCGGCTGGCCGGGCCTCGGCTTCTCCTTCGCCACGCGCTCGCCGATCCGCACGCTGCTGGCCGACCGGATCCTGATCACCACACAGCTGGCCATCGGCGCCGCGCTGGTGTGGGTCTGCATCGGCATCCCGATCGGGATCGTGTCGGCGGTCAAGCGCCGCTCGTGGATCGACCGGCTCTCCATGGGGCTGGCGCTGTTCTTCGTCTCCGCCCCGGTGTTCTGGCTGGGGCTGATGGGGCTGTGGCTGTTCTGGTCCAAGCTGCACCTCAGCTCGGGCACGGGGTACGTGCCCATCGGCACCAGCTTCACCTCGTGGCTTGGCCACATGTGGCTGCCCTGGGTGGTGCTGGCGCTGCTGTTCGCCGCCTTCTACGCCCGCATGACCCGCGGCAACCTGATCGAGACCATGGCCCAGGACTACATCCGCACGGCCCGGGTCAAGGGGCTGCCGGAGTGGAAGGTGATCCTCAAGCACGGCCTGCGGGCCAGCCTGACCCCGGTGGTGACGATGTTCGGCATGGACCTGGGGACGCTGTTCGGCGGGGCGGTGATCACCGAGACGGTCTTCAACCTCCAGGGCGTCGGCCAGTGGGTGGTCGTCTCGGTGTTCAATGGTGACTTTCCCGCCATCCTGGCGGTGACCGTGGTCACCTCACTGGCGATCACCCTGGCGAACCTCCTCGTCGACATCGTCTACGCCTACCTCGACCCGCGCGTCAGATACACATGAGGGATGCGGGGGGGCCCAGGCCCCCCCGCAAACCCCCCCAATGCGGTGAGGGCTTCGCCCTCGGGGGTTGACACATATCGCGTAGGATGCGGGGGGCCAGCCCCCCGCAACCCCCCCAATATGGTGAGGGCTTCGCCCTCGGTCGACACGTATATGCAGCCGTGTAGCCCGCTTTTGCGGGCTACACGGCAAAGCGGGCTACACGGTTGGGGCGGTGGACTCCTGGCGGATGCCCGGCTTGGCCTTGGCCAGGTTCTCGCCCGGCTCCAGCGGGAAGTGGCACGCCGCCAGGTCGTCCGCGACCTTCCGCTCCAGCGGGGGGTCCACGTCGATGCAGAGCTGCTGCGCCTTCGGGCAGCGCGGGTGGAAGCGGCACCCCGACGGCGGGTCGATCGGCGACGGCACGTCGCCGTGGAGGATCACCCGCTCGCGCTTCTCGGCCAAGTCCGGGTCGGCCACCGGCACGGCGGACAGCAGCGCGCCGGTGTACGGGTGCTTGGGCTCCGCGTAGAGCCGCTTGGCGTTCGCGAGCTCGACGACCCTGCCCAGGTACATCACCGCCACCCGGTCCGACACGTGCCGCACCACCGACAGGTCGTGGGCGATGAACACGTAGGTCAGCTTGAACTCGTCCTGCAGGTCCTCGAGCAGGTTGATCACCTGCGCCTGGATGGACACGTCCAGCGCCGAGACCGGCTCGTCGGCGATGATCAGCCTGGGCCGCAGCGCGAGCGCCCTCGCCACGCCGATGCGCTGGCGTTGCCCGCCGGAGAACTCCGCGGGGAAGCGGTTGTAGTGCTCGGGGTTGAGGCCGACCCGCTCCATCAGCTCCTGGACCCGGAGCTTGCGCTCCTTGCCGTCGCCGATGCCGTGGATCTGGAACGGGTCCCCGATGATCTGGCCGACGCGCTTGCGGGGGTTCAGGGAGGAGTACGGGTCCTGGAAGATCATTTGCACCCGCCTCCGGAGCTGCCGCAGCTCCTTGCCCTTGAGGTTGGTGATGTCCCTGCCCTCGAACTCGATGCGTCCCTCGGTGGGCTGCAGCAGGCGGCACATCAGGCGGCCCAGCGTCGTCTTGCCGCAGCCGGTCTCGCCGACCACGCCGAGCGTCTCGCCCGGATAGACGTCGACGTCCACGCCGTCCACCGCGTGCACCCGGCCGACCTCGCGCTGGAAGATGATCCCCTGCGTGATCGGGAAGTACTTCTTGACCCCGGCCACGCGGAGCAGCGGCTGCCGGTCCTGCCCGGTCTCAGCAGCAAGCGCGGTCTCCGTGTCGTTGACGCTCATCTCGTCGGTGCCACCTCCTCCTGCCAGATGCGCTGCTTTTCCTCGAGGGACAGATGACACGCGGACAGGTGGGCGCCGTTGCCGCCAGCCGGCAGCAGGAGAGGCTCCTCCTTGATGCAGATGTCCATGACGTAGGGGCAGCGGGGATGGAACTTGCACCCGGACGGCGGCCTGATGAGGCTCGGCGGCAGGCCCTTGATGGGCCGCAGCCGGTCGTGGAGGTGCTCGGCGCCGACCGAGGGCAGCGACTGCAGCAGGCCCCAGGTGTAGGGGTGGTGCGGGCTGTAGTACACGGTGCGGCGGTCGGCTACCTCGACGGGCCGGCCCGCGTACATGACCAGCACGTTGTCGGCCATGTCGGCGACCACGCCCAGGTCGTGGGTGATCATGATGATGGCGGTGTTGAGCTCCTCCTGGAGCCGCTCGATCAGGTCGAGGATCTGCGCCTGGACGGTGACGTCGAGCGCGGTGGTGGGCTCGTCGGCGATCAGCACCGCCGGGTCGAGCGCGAGCGCCATGGCGATCATCGCCCGCTGACGCATGCCGCCCGAGAACTGATGGGGGAAATCATCGACCCGGCGCTCCGGCCTGGGGATGCCGACCAGGCGGAGCAGGTCGACCGCCCGCGAGTGGGCCTGCTTCTTGGGGACGTTCTCGTGGGCCAGGATCGCCTCCGCGATCTGCGCCCCCACCTTGTAGTAGGGGTGCAGGCTCGAGAGCGGGTCCTGGAAGATCATGGCGATCTTCTTGCCCCGGATATCTCGCATCTCGTCCGGGTGCATCTTGAGCAGATCGCGCCCCTCGAACAGCGCCTGGCCAGACGTCCGGCCGCCTCTCGCCAGGCCTAAAATCGACAGGCAGGTCACGCTCTTGCCGGAGCCGGACTCGCCGACGATGCCGAGCGTCTCGCCCCTGTCGAGCGTGAAGTCGACACCGTCCACCGCTTGGACGATTCCGTCGTCAGTATGAAATTGGACCCGCAGGTCCTTGATCTCGAGCAGTGCCATGAAAACCTCCGCCGCGTGTACCTTCTCGACGCTCCCACCAGGTACGACGCCTCAGGTCCGCCGATCGCGCGCGGGTCCAGTCTTCGATCTGGTTTGCATGATAGCCAATGGGACGCAAAGCCGTGGTCACACCGTCTTGAATTGCTCGAACGGCTGCCGGCAGCGATTGCAGTAGAAGATCGCCCGGCACAGGGTCGGCCCGAACGGGTTCTCCAGACTGGTGTCCGGCGAGCCGCAATAGGGGCAGGTCGCCGCCGGTCTGGCGGTGATCGTGGCGAACAGGGGCTGGTCGCCCGGGCCGGGAAGGGGAAGGCGCCCGGCCGTGGGTGGGGCGAAGCCGCTCTCGCGCAGCTTGCGGCGGCCCTCGGGCGTGATCCGGTCGCTGGTCCAGGGCTCGGCGAAGGTCGCCTCCACCTCGACCTCCGGCGCCATCCCCGCCAGCCGCTCGGCCACGGCCCGGCGGATCAGGTCGAGAGCTGGGCACCCAACGAAGGTGGGCAGCAGCTCCACCCGCAGCCGCCGGCCGTCCATCTCGACCGAGCGGACCATGCCGAGGTCCACAACCGAGACGAACGGGATCTCGGGGTCGCTGACCTCGGCGAGCGCGTCCCACACCGCCCTCGTGTCCATCACCAGGTCGCCTCCGGCTCGGAGCGGTAGACCATGGTGAACTGCCCCCACAGCCACTCGAAGCTGGCGGCGTGGTCGCTGCGCGGGCTGGCCGGGCGCGGGACGGTCGGCTCCAGGCGACCACCGGCGCGGCGGAACGGGAACACCAGCTCCAGCCGCTCGAACAGCGGCGCGAGGCCGGCGAGCCAGCGCTGCTCGGCGCCCGCGAGCGGCTCGGCGAGCACCCCGGCGGCGACCAGCACGTCCTCGCCGGGCAACGGCGCGAGCACGGCGAGCGCGTCCGGCCAGAGGCGCTCGAGCGCGCCCGACAGGCGGCGGCGCGGCTCCTCCCCACCGGTAGCCAGGCGCTCCAGCCAGTGGCCCATGTGCAGCAGGTGGTAGGTCTCCTCGCGCCGCATCTTGCCGACCAGGCCGGCGAGCGGGCCGTAGGACGAGGCCACGAGCAGGTCGAGCCGCGCGGCGTCAGCGGTGTCGTACAGGAAGCGGCGGGCCACGGAGAACGCCCAGTCGGTGCGGGGATGGTCCAGCAGGCGCGCGTGGCGGTACTGCTGTGCCTGCCGGCCGAAGGCGATCCGGTCCGGGTCGCCGCCCTCCAGGTCGGCCAGGAGCTGGTAGAGCGCCTGGGCGTGACCGATCTCGTCCTGGGCGATGGAGCTGGTGGCGACGTCCTCCTCCAGCAGCGGGGCGATGCCGGTCCACTCAGACTCCCAGAAGCCGAGGACGAACTCGTCGTCCGCCATCGCGAGCAGTAACTGGGCCAGCGCCTGCCGAGTAGGCTCGGCCACCTGGGCCCGATCCACCGGGTCCCGACCGACCGGGGCCCGGCCCACCGGGACCCGACCCACCGGGGCACCCCCTCGGGGTTCCCCGGACCCCTCCGGCCCCTGGGGTTCCCCGGACCCCTCCGGGGCGGAGGCCGGCGCCGCGGCCGGGTCGAGCGTCACGCCTCCTCCACCTCCTTGCGGCTGCGCGCCGCGGCCAGCTTGCGCTTGATGTCGGCCGAGTAGCCCACCGGCTTCTTGAAGGAGCGGTCCAGCGGCGGCTGCAGCAGGTCGGGATCGTCAAGGCGGAGGATGGCGGCACGCGGCACGATCCACAGCCGCACCGACTCCTGCCGGCGACCGTAGAACTCGCGCGCGTAGTGGCTGGCGAGCTCAGGGTCGGGCGCCAGCAGGTTGCCGGCGTGCTGCATCGGGCCACCCTCCCGCTCCTGGCGGAAGACCTCGTAGACCTGCAGCGAGCCGCCCGCCCGAGCCTGGTCGCCCACCGGACCCATACCCATGGTCAGGCCGCCGCCCTCGGCTCGGACAGGATCGCCTCGCGCACCCAGCGGGTCTGCTCGTAGTTGAGCCGGCGGAAGTCGAGCCGTTCCCGCGACCTCGGCCCGTGGCCGGTCACCACCGCGTACAGCTCCTTCCAGTCCGGCTCGGTGTAGCGCCAGCGGCCGGTCTCCGGATCCTGCCGGAGCTCGGGGTCGGGCGGCTCGAGCCCGATCTCGCGGATGCGAGGCACGTTGGTGTCGAGGAACTCCTGGCGCAGGGTCTCGTTGGCCTTGTTCTTGATCCGCCAGGCCAGGTCGCGGTCCTTGGCCGGGTCCGTGCGCGGGCCGTGCATCTGCATGAGCGGGCCCCACCAGCGGTCGAGCGCCTCCTGCACCATCGCGCGCTGGCGCGGGCTGCCGTTGACCATGGTCAGCACGACGTCGCGCCCGTGGAGGATGTGCACCGACTCCTCCCAGCAGATCTTCTTCATGGTGCGGGCGTAGGGCGCATAGGAGGACTCGCGCAGCGCCTGCTGGGCGACAATCGCGGCGGCGTCGACCAGCCAGGCGATAATGCCCACGTCCGCCCAGCTCCTGGTCGGGTAGTGGAAGACGTTGTGGAACTTGGTCTTGCCGGCCAGCAGGTCGGCCATCATCGCCTCGCGCGGCTTGCCGAGGTCCTCAGCGACCCGGTACAGCAGCTGCGCGTGGCCGACCTCGTCCTGGACCTTGGCGGTCAGGGCGAGCTTGCGCTTGAGCGTGGGGGCGCGCAGGATCCACTCCCGCTCGGGCAGCACGCCCATCAGCTCGGAGTTGGCGTGCATCTCGACGAATCTGCGGACCGCGGTGCGGTAGTCGTCGGGCATCCAGTCGCCCGCCTCGACCTTCCCCCCCGAGGCGACGTGGCGGTAGAAGGCTTCGACGCGCGCGGAGTCGTTCATCGGGTTCCTCCTCCTGACGCTAGTGCCGGCCCCGGAAAACGGCTTGCCCGGTCGGCGCCGGGCTCCCATGGTCACCATCGTGCGCATTCGCATCGCCTGGCGAGGCGCCGGCCGGGCAAACGTTTGGAAGGGCGGCACTATAGGCGGTCCCGGTTCGCGGGATGGCTCCCCGCTGGAGCCCATCCAGGAAAAGACCGGCGTAGTGGTCGGCGATCTCGTCGGGCCTCATGGGCCCGTCGGGTCGGTACCAGTGGGCGAGGCCGTTCATCGCCGACAGGATGAAGACGGCCGCGAGCTTGGGGTGGCGGGTCTCCAACTCGCCCGCGGCCACACCCTCGGCGATGACCTGCCTGAAATAGCCCTCGTAGGTGTCGCGCTGGCGGGCCACCTCCCCGCGCCGCTCTGGGCTCAGGAAGGTCCACTCGAACAGGAACACGGTGGCACGGGCGCGGCCGGCGGCTACCACGTCGACGTGCGCGTGGACCATACGGCGCAGGCGCTCGGCGGCGGTGCCGGGACCCTGCGCAAGGGGCCGCACCGCCGCGAGGAAGCGCTCGGCCGCCTGCTGCACGATAGAGGCGAGGACCGCCTCTTTGGAGGGGATGTGGGCGTACAGGCTGCCGCCCTGCAGGTCCAGGGCCTTGGCGATGTCGCGCATGCTGGTGGCCGCGTAGCCCCGGTCGCTGAACAGGGCGCTGGCCACGTCCTCGATCTGCTGCCGGCGGGTGCGCATGGCACGGTCCTTCCTAACAAACAGTTGTTAGGAAGGATACCGGAGAGTGGCGGGGCCACGTCAAGCCAGGTTGGCGCCCGCGGCATGCGCTGCTCTACCCTCGCGCTATGGTCACGAACCCGACCCACCGGGTGCGCATCGAGTTCTGCGTGCCCTGAAACTACACTCCACGCGCCGTCGGTCTGGCGGACGAGCTGCTCGGGGGATGGGCGCCTGTGATCGCCGTCCTCGAGATGGTGCCATCGAGCGGAGGTCGCTTCGAAGTCTCCCTCGACGACGAGCTGCTGTTCTCCAAGGTCGCCACCGGTCGCCACGCCAACCCCGGCGAGGTCGTCGAGCTGTTCCGCTCCCACCTCGGCCCCGAGCTCCTCTTCTGACCCTGATCTTACGAGGTTGCCCGACTCGCGCCAGACCAACCTTGGCCGAGCCGGCGTCGACAGCTCGCTTGCTGGGTGGCTCCGCCTCCCCGGAGGGGGTCCTATCGGCTCGCCGCCCCGGTCGCGCCCTTGGCCGTCGTGTGCTCGGCAGAGGCGCGCTTGACAGAGGCGCGCTTGGCCTTGGCCGGCTTCGCCCAGCGCCCCACCTTGAAGGCCGAGGGGCACAGGTCCGCCAGCTCGCAGATGTCGCAGCGCGGGTCCTTGGCGAGGCAGACCTCGCGGCCGAACCAGATCAGCCGATGCGAGAAGTTGTTCCACTCCTCGGTCGGGACCAGCGCCATCAGGTCGAGCTCGATCTTCTCCGGGTCCCGCTGCCTGGTGAGGCCGAGCCGCCGCGAGAGGCGCGCCACGTGGGTGTCGACCGCAATCCCGTCGTTCCTGTGGAAGAACGAGCCAAGCACGACGTTGGCCGTCTTGCGCCCGACGCCGGGCAGCTTGACCAGGTCCTCCATCCGGTCAGGCACCTCACCACCATAATTCTCCAGCAGGTATTGGGCGGCCTCCTGCACCGCCTTGGCCTTGTTGCGGAAGAAGCCGGTTCGGTAGAGCGCCCGCTCCAGCTCCTCACGCGGGGCCGCGGCGAAGTCGGCCACGGTGGGGTAGCGCTGGAAGAGCTCCGGGGTGACCTGGTTGACGACCTCGTCAGTCGACTGGGCAGACAGGATCGTCGCGACCAGCAGCTCCCACGCCGAGCGGTGGGTGAGGGCGGTGGTCACGTCCGGGTAGCGGGCGGCCAGCCGCTTCTGGACCTCGCGGGCGCGGGCGACCACCGCCGCGGAGGGCCGGCGGCGGCGCGCAACGGTCCTCGTCTTCTGGACTCTGGCCATGCGAATGATCCTAGTACAGCTCCAAGGAGTGAAGTGGGCTCCCACGGTTGCCGAGAACGCATGGAGAAGCTCGACGTCTCAACCGGAGAGAGCGGTCGTGATCGAGGAGAGTTTCGCCGAACGGCTGCGGCTGGAGCCGCTTGCCGGCCTGCGCGCCGTGCGCAAGGCGCTGCGCGAGGAGGAGCGCCAGGTGAGCTACTGGCGCCGCCTGGTGCAGGGCCGGCTCGACCTGGTCCGGGCCGCTCTGGCCGGCGACCAGCCGAGTGCCTCCAGGCTCTCCGCGAGCGCGACCGTACGACGGGAGCGAGCCGACGAGCGCCGCTCCCCCGCCTTCACAAGGCCCGCCGACGGCGGCATGGACCGCCGCCTCGCCGCCCTGGCCGGGCTCTGGGAGACCCCTATCCCCTGGGACGACAGCGAGCGGCTGCGCCAAGTCGAGCGCCGACTGGTGACGATCGAGGCGGAGCTGTCGAGCTATCGCCGTGACCTGCACGAGCGCATCGACGCCTGCACCGCTGAGCTGGTCGGCCGCTACCGCCGCGACCCTGGAGAGCTCAAGCGCCTGGGGCCGCCGGCGAGGTAGGGGCCATCCGAGCCCGTCGCCTGCCACGGATCGTCACACCTGGTCGCTACACTCATCTCGAGCGGCAGTTCAAGCTCCTTCACAAATGGGGCCAAACTTCGTACGCTCAGAGCGGTAGCGTCCGGGGGGGCTCGGCGGGGCTCGCAGCGAAAGCCGGCCCCGGCGTCGAAGGAGGCGCGGTGGGAATCGACGTCAGGCAGCTGGGTCTGAGGGGTCTCGGCCTGAGGGGTCTCGGCCTGAGGGGTCTCGGCCTGAGACAGCTCCGCGTCAAGCAGCTCGGTCAGGCGGCCCTGGTCGCCGGGGGCGCCATGGTCACCACGTTGGCCGCCGAGGTGCTGGCGGCGAGAAATCACCGCTTCCTTCCCTCCGAGCCCGTGCTGGAGATCAGCTGCGTGCTCGGGCCCGAGGACGCCCCGCCGCTCGTGCTGGCGGTGCTCGGCGACAGCTCGATCGCGGGGGTCGGGGCGGACCGCGCCGAGAGCACTATGACCTACGGGACGGCCAGAGCGCTGGCCGAGAGATACCGCGTCAGCCTGCACTCGCTCGGCGTCTCCGGTTCCAGGCTGGCCGACGTCGTGAGGGACCAGCTCCCGCAGCTGGCTGAGCTGGACGCCGACGCGGTGCTGGTGTGCGTCGGCACCAACGACATCACCCACTGCACCCCCGTCCACGAGGTCCGGCGACAGCTGCAGCTGCTCGGCGGCGGTCTAGTGACCGCGGCTCCCCGGGCGGTGGTAGTGGTATCGGGCCTGCCGCCGGCCGAGACCTCGCTCGCCTTCCGCTGGCCCCTGCGAATGGTCCTGGGAGGGTGGGCCCGCGCGTACACGCGCCTATACCAGGCGGAACTGTCCCCCCACGGCATCACCGTGGTGGACGTGGCCCGGGCGACGCGGGAGGCCTTCCGGCGCAAGCGGGAGATGTTCAGCACCGACCTGTTCCATCCCTCCAGCGCCGGCTACACCTTCCTGGGCAAGTTCTACGGAGACGCGGTGCTCCAGGCGCTCGACGACGCCAGCGCGGCGGACTCCCCCGCCTCGCCGGACCTCGCCGGCGACCTCGCCGGGTAAACGGCCCACCGGCCGGGTACGGGCAGCGGCGATGCATTTGACCGCCTGGCAGGGGCGCCTGGACGAGCCGACCCGGCCTTCAACCCGTACCCTGCCCAACGCGCGGTCAAGCTCGCGTAAGCACCGCCCCCAGACCACGAGGGGAACTCCCTGGTACTTCCGATAACTGGGTATTGTCTTCCAGCTATCAGCCCGCGCTGATGGCGTATCTGGGGGAGACGCCGAGGAGGCGGTCGGTGGCTGGGCGGCTGAGGAGCTGGGCCCACTCGACGTCGCGGAGGCGCTCCAGCCGGGCAGGGGTCCAGCCGGCCTCCTCGACCAGTTGGACCAGTTGGTCTGGGTGGGCGCCACCGGCGAGCGGCAGCTCTGCGACCACGGCGGGATTGTAATGGGCGTGGTGATGGTCCGGCTCGCGGCGCAGCTTCCGCCAGCGCTCGCGCGCCCGCTGGCGCAGGCTCTCGAACGGGTCCCCGTGTCCCCGTCCCCAGATGCCCTCGAACAGCACCAGCCGTCCGCGTGGCGCGGCCCGGCGCCAGGCGGCGAGCGCCGCGCCCGGGTCTGGCAGCGTCCACAGCAGGTGGCGCTCCATCACCGAGTCGAACGGACCATCCGGCGGCTGCTCGGCGCTGCCCTCCACGACCTCCACCTCGAGGCCCTCGCGCTGGGCCGCCTCACGCAGGTGGCCGAGCATCCGCGGCGAGAGGTCCAGTGCGGTTACGCGGTACCCCAGCCGGGCGGCCGCCAGCGACAGGGAGCCGGTGCCGGCGCCCGCGTCCAGTACCCGCGCCCCCGGCGGCGGCAGCAACCTGGACAGCGCCGCGGTCCAAGCCGCTCGTTCCGTCGGCGTCGCGGCCCCATGATCGGGCGACCGGTCATACGTGTCGGCGTCGACATCCCAGAACCGACGAACGGAATCATGCAGATCCACCCTGCCATCCCTCCCTGCGTGCGGCATCGATCGGGTCATCCCATGCTGCCGTAGTGCGAGTGGTGATGGGGTAGCGGCCGCGCGTGGAGCAGGTCGCCGCGCGCAGGGCAGCCCACACCTCATCGTCGCTTCTTGTTGCGGGAGGGGCCGCCGTTGCGCTTCGGGAGGCGCTGCGCCGAGCCGGAGGGGGTGGACCTGCGCCCGTCCCGGGCAACCGCCGGGGTGCCGCGCGGGCGCGCAGTCGCGCTCCCGGGCGTGCCCGCCAGAGCGGGGATGCGGAGCTGCCGCCCGAGCAGGGCCGCGATCGCCAGGCCGATCCCGAGCCCGAGCGTCGCGGCGATCGCCAAGCGCGTGAGGGTCGGGTCGAGCCCGGACGGGACCTGCGAGCGGGCCAGCGATGGCACGTCCGGCGCCGCACCGGCCAGGGCCAGGAAGATCGCCGCCAGCAGCAGGTAGGGGCGAGCGGATTCGACGCGCCCCTTCAGCAGCCGCTGGATGGCAACCCCCGCGATCACCCAGCCCGCGAACGACGAGGCGTTGGAATAGAGCTGCGTCAGGATCGGCGCGGGCGACCCGAGCCAGGCACCAACGGTGTGGACCGCGTCGGTGACCACCGCGAGCCCGGCGACCACGGCCAGGACCTGCGCCTGCCGGCTGCTGCCACTGGCCAGCAGCACCGCGCCGATGAGCAGCACCGCCACCGCCACCCAGGGCCACGGCGAGGGACCGGGCACCCAGACGATATTCCCCGAGACGATCACCGTGCGGTCGCCGATCTTCATCGGCACCTGCCAGTTGGGCTGCACCACGTGGCTCTGTCCGGGCGACTGGCGCACCACCGCGGGCTCGCCCCTCCCGGACCAGTGCGCGCGGTGGTCGTGCCAGATCGCGACCGTCCCCGTCGAGATGCGGCGCCAGTCGGGCGTCGCCTTGGCGTCGAACCCCCGCGGGACCTGCTGGGGCGCCATTGAGGAACGGTTGGAGAAGGTGGCCGGTGAGCGCTCGTTCTCCTCCACCCCGTTCGGGCCGATGCGGAGGTAGGGCTCGAGCTCGTAGCCGAGGACGGTCACCTCCTGGCCCGTGTGGTTGACCAGCTTGAGCTGGTTGCCGATGTCGATGGCGCTGACCTCCAGGCCGGGCACGGTTGGCGAGATGCCGAGGACATTGGTCCGGTAGTTGCTCGCGGTGACGCCGTTGCCCACGGCGTGCGCTGCCGCCGGCCCGGCTCCGAGGGTCTCCACCAGGCCGGCCAGCAGCAGCACGAGCCCGGTCCTGATCAGCCAGGTGCGACAGAGACGCATCCCAGACGCGATTGCACCCATCATCGGCGCTCCTCCGAACCGCGGCCGGGGCCGGAGCCGTCCGCCTCGTCCCCCTGCTCGTAATCTTCGTACTCCTGCTCGCCCTCGTCATCCTCGTAACCGTCGTCACCGGCACGGCGCAGGCGGCGGGCCAGCACGGCCGCGCCGATGGCAATCACCGCCCCGGCCCCGACCAGCCCGGCTATCAGCGGGAGGCGGTTGGGCGCTGCGGGCCCGGCGGGAGGCGCCGGCGGCACCGCCACCACCACGTAGCCCGGCGCGGGCAGGACCGCGCCCACCTGGTGCGAGCCTGGGGTGGCGGTGCTCTGCAGGCGCGTCCACGCCCGGCCGTCGGCCGAGCTGAGCAGGGTGTAGTCGAACGGGCTGCTGACCGGGAACGGGAGCAGCGGGTAGACCAGCACCACCGTGGCCCTGCCGCCGAGCCTGGCGGCCTTGCCGGAGGGCCGGTAGGTGAAGCGGAACCGGTAGGCGTTGCCGGCGAGCACCAGGCCGGACGGCGCTGGCGCCAGGGTGGCGGGATCGAGCGGGTCGATCGAGACCGCCACCTCGTCCGCGCCCGTGGTCGGCGGGATCGCGTTCGCCTCGAGCACCAGGCTGGCCTGCCCGTCGCCGGTCGAGATCGCGCTCACCTCTGACCCGCTCGCGGTCAGGCGCAGCATGCTCCGGGCGGCCGACGGCGGCTTGTTCCCGGCGGCCAGCTCGCGTGGCGGTTTGAGCCAGTGGTACGGCGGCGGCGGCGCCAGCCCGTCGAGCAGGGGCCGCCGGGTCAGTGGGCTGTTCCTCCCGCTGACGGCCGCGCCGCCAAGGTAGGCGAGCGCCAGGACCACCCCGGCGAGCACCGCCCAGCCGCGACCAGGTCGCCGCGGACGGACGCCGCGAGGCCTCGTGATCATGGGGTGATCCGCATGGCCTTGAGCGGCGCGGTGGCAAACTGCGGCGGCCAGGTGATCTGGCGGTCGTTCACCCCGACCCACTCCCAGATGACCGACCCGGCCCGCAGGTTGGTGCTGGGATCGTCGCTCCCCGCCGGGCCGAACTCGAGCCCGCTGCCGTTGGGCAGCCCGCCGGCGGGGACGCGCACGGCCCGCGCCGCCCGGGCCACCGCCTCTGGATCGGTGGATCCCGCCCGCGGCAACACCCAGTGGAACAGCGCCCAGGCGCCGGCGAAGCCCGCCAGCGCCGCGGCGTTCATCTCCTGGTGGTAGGCGCGCTCATAGGCCCGGTCGGCGGACTCCAGGATGGCGCGTGCCTGGGGGCTCAGCCCTTTGCGGTTGATCCCGTAGGCGTCTGGCTTGTCCGAGGCGAACAGCCCCACCGCGTCACGGCCGAGCGCCGCGCCGAAGGCGGGCATGCAGTAGCTCGACGAGGTGCCGATGTTGGCGACCAGCTTCACGCCCTGGCGCACGATCTCGCGCCGCAGTGCCACCCCGTCGTCCAGGTAGGCGACCACGAACAGCACGTCTGGTCGGGTGGCGGCGATCTGCCTGACCAGGCTGACCTTGTCGTAGCGCCTGGGGTCGTAGCGCAGGCTCCCCGCCACGCGGTAGCCGCGGGCGCGCAGTTCCCCGAGCGCACCCTGGGCGACCGCCGAGCCGAACTGGTCGTCTACCGCGGCCACCGCGTAGCGCAGCTTGGCGGGATCGCGATGGAGCTTCGGCAGCAGCTGCGCGGACACGAAGTCCATCGCCGTCTTGCCGAGCAGCGCGCCCCCCGGCGCGACCCGGAACACCCGCTCGCCGCCGCCCTCAAGGCCCATCAGCTCACCCACCGCGCCGTTCTCCCAGAAGACCAGCCCGCGCTCGGAGGCGGTGCGGGCGGCAGGCTCGGAGATGGTGCTGCCGTAGCTGCCGAGCACCACGCCGATGCCGCGGCCGGCCAGCGTCGTCACCGCGCCCGGGGCGGCGTCGGCCGCGGGGACGTCCACCGGCGCCAGCTCGATCGGCCGGCCCGCCACCCCGCCGCCGGCGTTGGCGAGATCCGCCGCGAGCTGGACGCCGCGGTACTCCTCGACACCGCCTGGCCCCTGCGTGCCGCTCAGGGGGTAGATCGCACCGACCCGCAGCGGCTCGGGCCGACCGCGCTGGCTGGTGGGCGAGCGCGAGCACGAGGTCGCCAGCGCAGCCAGCGCCAGGACGAGGGCAACGACACGAAGGCACTTCACCGGAGGATCACCGCCAGGAGGTTGGCCGCGGCGTGGGTCGCCGCGGGAACGGTCCAGCGGCCCGACGCCCAGCGCTGCCATCCGAGCAGCAACCCGGCGCCGAGGTCGACAGGGACGGCAGCCGGACCGTAGGACGGAACGTGGACCAAGGCAAACGCGACCGCCGAGAAGGCGACGGCGAGCACCGGCGCCAGTGCCGGCGCGCGGCCGCTCCGCGCTGCCCGCTGCGAGACCCAGGCGTAGAGGGCGCCGCGGAACAGGGCCTCCTCGGCGACCGCGGCGAGCAGGCCAAGGGCGAGGGCGGCCCCGCCGGCCGGCAGCGGCGGGGC
>JBKPDO010000394.1:0-4814 GCA_046727955.1 bacterium
AAAACGACATGTTCCCTTCCAACAAGACCTACTACGAGCTCCCGATCGCGGTCCAGGACCGCTCCTTCAACGCCGACGGCTCGCTGTTCTACCCCGACTCGCGGGTGTTCTTCGACGGCTACACGGGACCCTATATCCCCACCACCGACGTGTCGCCGATCTGGAACCCGGAGTTCTTCGGCAACATGCTCATGGTCAACGGCAACACCTGGCCGTTCCAGACCGTCGAGCAGCGACGCTACCGCCTGCGCTTCCTGAACGGCTGCCAGTCGCGCTTCCTGATCCTCGACTTCAGCAACATCCCCGGCGTCCAGGTCTGGCAGATCGGCAACGAGGGCGGCTTTTTGGCCGCGCCGGTGAACCTCACCGCCGACAACGGCAACCGGCTGCTGATGGGCCTGGCGGAGCGGGCCGACCTGATCGTCGACTTCACCAACGTGCCCCTGGGCGAGCACGTGCTGGGCAACGTCGGCCCGGACGAGCCCTTCGGGGGTGGGGTTCCGGGCGTCGACTTCCCGGTCGCTGATCCCGCGAGCACCGGCCAGGTGTTGCAGTTCCGGGTGGTGCCGGCGGTGGCGGCCGACCCGACCACGCCGCCGCAGTTCCTGGTGCTGCCGGCCATCACCCGGCTGACTGGCGGCACGACCCGGCCGCTGGCGCTGCTGGAGGCGGCGTCGGCGTTCACCGACGGACCGGCCGAGGCACTGCTGGGCACCGTGGTGGGCGATCCGAACACGGCACCGGCCGCCGCCGAGGCGAAGGGGTGGATGGAGCCGGTCAGCGAGAACCCCGCGGTGGGCGCCACCGAGGTCTGGGAGTACTACAACGCGACCGAGGACGCCCACCCGATGCACGTCCACGAGGTGGCCTTCCAGGTCGTCAACCGCCAGGCGATCGTCGTGAACGAGACCAACGGGACCGTGCGGGTTCAGGTGGACGCCGCCTCGGCGCCGACCCCGCCGGAGGCCTGGGAGAACGGCTGGAAGGACACCGTGGTCGCCTACCCGGGTCAGGTGACCAGGCTGCGGCTGCGGTTCACCAACCCGGGCCAGTTCGTGTGGCACTGCCACATCGTCGAACACGAGGACAACGAGATGATGCGGCCCTACCGGATCGGGCCACCGCAGCCCGGCCAGCCGGACGCTGCTGCGAGAATCCAGTTGGCCGCTGCTGCGGGAGTCCAGCCGGTCGCTGCTTCGAACCTCCACCTGAGTCTGAGTTGTAGGACAGCAGGTTCGGGTAGGCGGGCATCCAAGGCGTAGCCAGGAACGGAGGCGGCACGTCACGATCCACGCCGCGTGGAGTGAACGCTACCGCTCGACCCACGGTAGAGCTCATGTGAGGGGAGATCGTGGGGCACGCCACGGTCTGCCCGTCCTCCCGGGACGGTCAAGCCGTCGACCGCCGGCCTTTGGTGGCTGTTGCGCACGAACTTGGTGAGCGGCCCCGCAGCCGTGCGGTTCGGTGAGTGTGCCAGGTGACGCCGCAGTGCAGCAGCAACCGCAGGCGGTAGTTGGCGAAATTGCGGAAGCCGTGTCCGACCCGCTTGATCTGCTTGATGAGCAGGTTCACGGCCTCGGTCGGCCCATTGGAGCAGCCGCCGGTGGCATGCCAGGCAAGCATCTCGGCCTCCCACGCCCTGACCGTGCGGGCAAGCCGCGACAGCTCCGCAACCCCGACGCCGTCTGCCCAGCGGTAGAAGCGCTCCAGCGCGGCCCGGGCGTCGGCCAGGTCGCTGGCGGCGTAGACCGCGCGCAGCAGCTCCTTGCCCTGCCAGGCGGCTGCCACCTGGCCGGTCGGATCGCCAGCCCGAAGGCCGGCCCGCAGCCGCGTCCGTCCCCGCCCGGTGAGCTGCTCGGCGGCGGTCAGCAGCAGCTTGCGGATGCGGTACAGGGGATCGCGCTTGCGGCCCCGATGCCCGAGGTGGCCTGCTGGGTCCGCCGGCGGACCTGGTCGACCACCGTGTTGGCCAGCCGGACGGCGTGGAAGTGGTCCACCACTACCCTGGCGTGGCCAAGCGGGGCGACCAGCGCGCTGGCATACCCGCGCCAGGGGTCCAATGCCACCGTGCCGATCCCGGCCAGCCAGGCAGCGGGCCGGGCACCAAGCCAGCCGTCCACGGCGGCCCTGGTGCGGTCGGCCACCACATCCAGCAGCCGGCCGCGCTCCAGGTCCACCAGGCCGGTCACCCACTGGGTGGGCGCCAGGCGGGTCGCCTTGAGGAAGCTGGTCTCGTCCAGCCCCAGCGCTGCGACACCCTCCAGGCGCGTGGGGTCCTCCACCAGCGGGATGCCGTGATCAGCCACCGCCCGCATGATGGTCGCCCAGCCGACCCCCAGGTCGCGGGCCACCGCCGCGACCGCGTGGGCGTCCTTGCCGACCCGCCGGCAGGCCTCAGCGCGGGCCCGCTGGGTCAGCACCGCCCGAGGACCGATCGCGGCCACCCGCTCGGTCCAGGTCCGCACCCCGCAGGCCGGCTCCCGACAGCGCCAGATCCGCTTGCGCCAGGCCAGCACCACCGGCCGGCCGCCAGCCGGCAGGTCACGCACCCGCACCGTGCGGCGGCCATGGGCCTGGGCCCGCACGCCGCAACGTGGACAGCCGACCAACTCCGGCGTGGTCTGAACCACCAGCCGCCACTCGCCGCCCACGACCTCTGCGGCCAGGACCTCGAAGCCGTCCAGGCCAAGCAGCCTGGAGGCCGAGGCACTACGGTGTTGACCCACCTGGGGCCTCCTATCCTGCAGACGTCACCCATCCGCACGCTATGCGAGGCCCCAGGTCTGTTCTGGGGACTGCTACATCGCCGTCAGCAGGACCCTGGCCACGTTTCATGGCGAAGAGCCTATGGGGCAGGGCGGCAATGCGCCCGCGCTAGTGTTCCACGCCCGCGGTGCTCCATCGCCGGCTGAGTATTTGTAGGGTGATGCGAGGCCTTCCCTGTTGGCCGACCAGACTCAGCGGAGGCTAACGCCAAAGAGCCGCTCGAGTTTCCCCACGGTCACACGGCTGTTGATATGGTGAACCGTCGCCATGCCCAAGGCAGCCGCGGGTGGAAGGTTGGCGGCGACATCATCAACGAACACACACATGGGGGTCGACAGGCCGAGCTTCTCCGCCGCCAGTCGATAGACTGCGGGATCGGGCTTGCGGAGGCCGATCTCACCGGAGACGATCACGGCGTCGTAGCGTTCGTGTAGGTGATAGGGGGCGTACGGGTCGTAGGGAGTCGTGCCCCATGAGTTCGTGACAACCCCGACCCGGATACCGGCCGCTCGCGCCCTCGCCACCGCTTGGGCGATCTGCTGGTCCGGGCGTAGACCTGCCAGCAGCCCCGCAACTAACCCGGTCGAGTCCACACCAAGCAGTTGAGCAAGTTCGCGTTCGAAGTCCGGCTGGCTGATCTCGCCTCGCTCGATGCGGTGGTAGAGCGAGCGGCCAGTCGGGTCGTTGGTGATGAGGTCACGGAAACGACCGCGGGGGAGCCTTAGGCGCTCGCAGTGATCATCGATCGACCCGAAGAAGTCAGTTGTGATCACACCTCCGAAGTCCAACAGGAGACCTTTGTAGTTGCAGTGTGAGCTGTTCATCGATCACCAGTTAGCAGATAGAGCGGACCGGTGGAAGGCTACCAGGAGCTGCTCCATGAGCTGCTCGCGGAACGCCTTGACGGTCGGTGCATCACGCCAAGGCGCCAGGTGGCGGTCCAACTCACGGATGCGATCGACGCTCACTGCATGCCGCAGTTCAATCGCCAAGGTCAACGCCTGACCGGCTCGCCGGCAGCCTTCGTCGATCTCCCCAAGGCGAATAAGGGCCGTCGCTAGATCGGCTAGGGCAGTGCAACGATGCTTGCGGAGCGCTGGCTCTAGGGAGTCGAGTGCCCTGGTCAGCTCCTCAGCCGCCTTCTCTGGTTGCTCAAGCTGGAGGTAGCAGACCCCGTAATAGCCCTTCAGTTTGGCCGCGTCGAATGCGCCGACGCCAATCCATCGGCTCGGATTGTCCCTCTCGACCCCTTGGAGTGCCCGCTCAGCAGCGTCCAGAGCAGCCAGACACGCGCGGACGTTCCCGGATCGCGCTCGAAGTTCCCCCTCGACCGCTGCAAGCCAGCCCTTGGTTGTTGGGTCGCTTGCCTTGGCAGCCAGCGTCCGCGCTTGGGTAATCAGGTCGATCGCCTCAACTTGTCGACCGCTGTAGCCCGCGTTGAACGCCATACATCCGAGGATGAATGCCTCCAGCTCCTGGGCGTCGGCCTCTCGCGCTGCATTGAGAGCATCGGAGAGTTTCAGCCAGGCCGCGTCGAATACGTAGAGATCCATGAGCAGCATGACGCCGACTAGTGCCGTTGCCTGTGCAGCGGTGGCGGTCAGTCGGCTGCGAAGTGTGGGCTTCATTGATCCGGCCAGGAGTTCGCGGACCAGCTCCGCCTGGCCGTCGGCCTGTGGGAGCAAGGTTCTCACCGAGAGCTGCCGATAGGAGCGACGGTAGGCGGCCGTGATCGTCTCCATGTCCAGGACTGTCGCTGCATCGATCTTGCCCGGTGCCTTGAGCAGGTGAGTGACACGCTCGGTGGCCTCATCGCCCAGGATGTGGTGCAGCCCGTTCACTGCACCGACCCTCTGACGAAGCAGCAGCGCTCCCCGTAGGGTTCAGAAACCCGGCCGGATGCGTTGAGCAGCGAGGATCGGGTCAAGCGATAATCCGCCGATGGCCCTGTCCTTCCTCTACCTCATGGCACGCCGCCTCGTCGGCATGCTGCTCGGAAGCCTCCGAAGCCAGCACGCCAAGGACGTCGAGATCGCCGTGCTCCGCCA
>JBKPDO010000395.1:0-6587 GCA_046727955.1 bacterium
GGCCGCAACCGCGCCCTGTACATGGCGGCGCTGCGGCTGGGCCGCTTGGCCGCCGCCGGCTACCTCGACCCCGCCGAGCTCACTGCGGCGCTGGGCGACGTCGCCCGCTCCATCGGCCTGTCGGAGCGGGAGATCGGCGCCACCATCGCCTCGGGCCTGCGCAACGGTACCGCCCACCCCCGCCCCGACCTGCCCAGCCCACCCCGCCTGGGAGCCGCCAGGTGACCGGCGACCGCACGGACCTGGACCCAGACGGGGTGCCCTGGCCCGAGGCGCCCATGAGCGAGGCCGCTGGCGGCAACGCCAACGGCAACGTGCGGCGCCTGCCCCGCCGGGCCGAGCGCTCCGACCCGGAGGCCCTGGCCGGGACGCTTGGGCGTGGGCTGGTCATCGAGGACCTGGCCGAGGTGATCGCCCGGGTGGACGCCGCCGGCCCGCCCGCCTGGCTCATCGAGGGCCTGTGGCCCGCGGACGCCTACGGGGTGCTGGCCGCGGAGGACAAGGCCGGCAAGACCTGGGCCGCCCTCGACCTGGCCCTGTCCGTGGCTGCCGGGCACCCGTGGTTCGGGCACTTCCCGTGTCCTACGCCTGGCCGGGTGCTGGTGTTCCTCGGGGAAGGGGGGGAGCGCTCGATCGTGCGCCGGCTCCGGGCCATCGCCGCCCACAAGCAGGTCGACCTCGACCACCTGGCCGCCACGCCCGGCCTGCGGCTGTGCTGCCGGGTGCCCAAGCTCCGCGACGGCTCGGACCTGGCCGAACTGGAGGCCGAGCTCGGCGAGCGGCCCGCGCGGCTGGTGGTGCTGGACCCGCTGTACCTGGCCGCCGCCGGGCAGGCATCGGGCGGCAGCCTGTACGAGATGGGCGCGCTGCTCACGCCCATCCAGGCGATCTGCCAGCACGCCGGCGCGGCGCTGGTGGTGGTCACCCACTGGAACAAGACCGGCGAGGGCACCGGCCCCAAGCGCATCACCGGCGCCGGCCCCTCCGCGTGGGGCCGCGTGCTCGCCTCGGCTGCCGTCGCCCACCGCGGGCAGACCCCGGAGGGGGCCAGCGCGGTGGTGCTGGGCTTCGAGCTGGTCGGCGGGGAGATCGCTGACATCCGGTTTCGGGTGCGCCGCACCGTCCGCGCCGCCGACCCCGACGACCTGGCCTCGCCGCTTGCGTACGCGGCCGAGGTGCTGCCCGACGACGACCCCGCCGGCGCCGACCCCGACGACCCGGCCGGCGGGCTGCGGCCCTCGTGCGGGTGGGTGCTGGCCGCGCTACGAGCGGGCGGGCCGCTGCAGACGGTCAAGGCGCTCGGCGACGCCACCGCCGCCCAAGGGCACGCGCTCAAGCAGCGCACCATCCAGGCCGCCCTGGCCGACCTGGAGGCCGCCGGGCTGGCCGAGGGCACCGACGACCCCAGCGGCCGAGCGCGCTACTGGTCCCCCGCCAACCCCGACAACGATCCCGACGATGCCGACGAACCGGACCCGGACGGGGAGAACCCCACATGAACCCCCAGGGGGTATGGACCGGGGAGCGCGCATGCGCGCACGCCGCAGGTCAACCGGCATGTCCGCCCCCGACCGGGCCTCGGCATCGACAGCCCGCCGACCCTCGGCCGTGCCCGGGTTGCCGGGTTGCGGGCGGTTTGGGACCGCGCACGGGCGCGCATGCGCGGTTGCGTGCGCGGTTGCGCGCCCCTCTGGAGGACCGCGCGCGGCACCGCGCATCCGCGCGCACCCCCCTACGGGGGTGCGCGGTGCCGTGCGCGCTCCGACGGGCCAGGGTGGGGGGTATCCGCGCGGCCGGCGAGCCCGAGGCCGCGTGCGCCCTCCCGTTGGCCCGGTGGTGGCGCCGGGGCGGGGCGTGCCTGGCAAGCCCCCATCCACCCGACCCAGGGAGCCGGACGGCTCGGCCCGGGGAGTGTAAAGCGGAAACCGGCCACTGGACGGCTTCTGCGGGCCGCAACCCCGAGGGTGGAGCCGAGAACCCTCGGCCCACCCTGCCCGCACCCGATGGCCCATCCCTCGCGCCGCCAAACCCCATCCATCCCCGGCCCCACCCCCGGCCCACCCCTCGGGCCGCAGCGACCCCTGCCGTCCCCATCCATCCCGAAGGGAGGTGAACCCGTGCGAACCCGCAACCTGACTCGCCTCACGCCCGACCAACTGCGCCAGCTGCACCAGGGCTGGTTGGACCTGGTTGACACGTGGGTCGCCCTGCGCAACCAGCGCCACACCCGCTACTGCCGACGCCAGGTCAAGGCGATCGAGCGCGTCGCCCGCCACCGCCACATCCACCTGTGACCACCCCGGGCCCCGGGGCCGCCCAGCACCCCGGCGCCCGGCCCATCCGGAAGGAGCCCGACCGCACGATGCCACCCGACACCCGACCCCGCCTGCTGGCCGCGCTCGCCCGGCTGGCCTGGCGCTACCGCTCCGAGCTGGCCCCCCTCTGGCTCGCCCTGGCCCTGTTCGCCGCCGGCGTGGTCGGCCGGCTGGCGCTGGTCGGCCAGCCGGCCTGGTGGCCCCTGCTCGGCCTCAACCTGGCCACCATCACCACCGCCGCCCTACTGTGGCAGTCCGGCCACCGGCTCGGCCTGGACCGCCCCATCGAGCGCGCCTACGCCGCCACGGTCGCGCTGGCCGCCGGGCTGTGGCTGGCCCTGGCGGTGGTGGTCGGGCCGCTGGCGCCACCCCTGCCGCTGGCGTGGCTGCTGGCCAGCCTCGCCGCCAGCGTGCCCTGGTGGGCGCATCACCGGCGCCGCGCCAAGGTCCGCGTGGTCCGCGCGGTCCAGCGCTGGGCCACCCACGCCGACCTCGCCGGCCTCTCCGGCTCCAACCTCCAGCGGGTCGAGGTCGACCCCGCCGGCGGCTGGACCGCCCGCCTGCTGCTCAGACCAGGGCAGACCCTCGACGACGTGCTCTGCAAGCTCCGTGCGCTTGAGTCCGCCCTGGGCCTGCGGCCCCGCGCGATCGAGGCCGACGAGGACCCACGCCTGGCCCGCCGGGTCATCCTGCGCGTCCAGCCCCGCGACCCCCACGCTCAGGCGTTGCCCTGGCCCGGCCCTCCTCCGGACGCCACGATCACCCGGCCGGTGGTGATCGGCCGCTACCGGGACGCCACCCCCACCGCCACGCCGCTGGCCGGTCAGCACGCCCTCATCGCCGGGGCGACCGGGTCGGGCAAGTCCGGGGTGGTCAACGCGATCATCGGCTACCTGGCCGCCTGCCCCGACGTGGTGCTGTGGGGCTGCGACCTGAAGTTCGGGCTGGAGCTTGGCCCCTGGCGGGCGGTGTTCGCGTCCGGCCGGGTCGCCACCACCCCCGAGCAGGCCGCCGCGCTGCTTGAGGCCGCCGTGCGGGTCATCACCGCGCGCGGGGAGGAGCTGGCCCGCCGCGACCCGCCGCTTCGGGAGTGGCCCATCACCCCGGCGACGCCGGCGCTGGTGGTGGTCATCGACGAGCACGCCAAGCTCGCCGGCCACCCCGCCGCCATCGCCGCGGTCGAGACGATCACCGCGCAGGGCCGCGCCCTGGCCGTCGGGGTGATCGACGCCACCCAGTACCCGACCGTGCAGGCGCTGGGGTCGTCGCTGATCGCGCCGCAGATGACCGTCAAGTGCTGCCTGCGCGTCAACGGCCCCACCGAGGTCAACGTCATCCTCGGGCCCGGCGCCGCGAGCGCGGGGTGGGCGGCGCACAAGATCCCCAAGGGCAAGGCCGGCACGCTGTACCTGGACGCCCCCGGCGCCGACACCCCCCGGCTTGCCCGCGCCTTCCACGTCACCGACGCCATGGTGGAGCGCACCGCCCGCCGCTACGCCGTCCAGCGGCCCGCCCTGGACGCCTTCAGCGAGCACGCCGCCAACACCCAGCCCGACCCGCCCGCGCTCCAGGACCCGCGTACGCACCCCGCAGACCATGCAGCTGCCCGCGACCGACCTCGCCGACGCATCCACCACGGCTCTGCCGGAGGCCGACCCGCTGGAGGCGCTGCTGGCTGCCCTGGCCGCCGCCGGCCCGCACGGCGCCAAGGTCGCCGAGCTGGCCGAGGTCACCGGCCGGCAGAAGACCTGGGTGTACGAGCGGCTGCAAGACCTCCACCGGGAGGGCCGTGTTGCCCGCGCCGGCCGTGGCCGCTGGCGCCTGACCGTCACCCTGGACGGCCCCGACGATGACCACCCGGCGTAGCCGCCCCGTGCGCGCATGCGCGCGTGCGTGCGCGCCTGCGCGATTTGGGAGCCCCACCCCGGCCCGTGGAACTTCCGGACGGAAGACCACGCATCGTAGCCGCCGTACGCGCGTGAAGGAGTAGCGAGGATGGCATCAGCAGGCATCCGCAAGAGCCCGTCCGGCCGCTACAAGGTCTGGTGGCGGCTGGACGACGGCAGCCAGGGCAGCCAGACCTTCCCCACCCGCGATCAGGCCCGCGACTTCAAGCACGACCTGCTCGCCCGCGTCGCCCGCGGCACCTGGGTTGATCCCCATCTCGGCAAGCAGACCTTCGAGAGCTGGGCGCGGGAGTGGTGGGACGGCTGGTCGGCCGATCCGGACCATAGCCCGCGGACACTCCAGGCTGCCGAGTCGCGACTGCGGCTCCACCTACTCCCTCATCTGGGACAGCGGCAGCTACGCGCGATCACGATCGCCGTCGTACGCCGCTGGCAAAACGAACTGCGCGGCAAGGTTGGCTACGACACGGTGATGGCCTGCCGGTCGCTGCTGATCCGCATCCTCCAGGCCGCCGAAGATGACCGGCGCATCGCCGCCAACCCGGTCCGCAAGGTCCCCGCGCCCAAGCCGCTCGTTGACCCGGCCGCACGCCTCGGCCGGGCCAAGCGTCGCGCCTACACCCCGGAAGAATTCGGACACCTGCTCGCCGGCACGCCGCCGTTCTACCGCGACCACTTCATCACCTTGGTCGGCACCGGCCTGCGCGCGGGCGAGTTGCTCGGCCTGCGCGCGGTCCGCGTCGACCTGGACCGCCGGCAGCTTGAGGTCCTGGAGGTGCGCTACGACGCCGGCCGCTTCGGCTCCGGCTACAAGGACCGGCCGAAGAGCCCGTCCAGCATCCGCGTCGTCCCGCTCGCCGAGTCTGTCGCCGCTGCGGTCGCCCGCCGGCTCCCGCCGGGCGCCGACCCGAGCGCGCTGGTGTTCACCGGCCCAGGTGGGAGTAACGGCATGCCGCGCGGTGCCCGTAGCGCCATGTCCCGGCATGGCCTCCTGCGCGTGTACAAGCATGCCTTGATCCGCGTCGCTGATCCGGCGGCATCCTTGCCGTACACACCGCGCCGAGTCCTGGCGGCGCTGCGCGCCGAAGGCCCCCAGACTGCTGAGGAGATCCGCTCGCGGCTGCCCGGACGCATGCCTCGTCTGACCACTGTCGTGGACGCCCTGAACGTGCTCCAGGCCGCCGGGCTGGCCGTCCAGTACCAACCAGGATGCTGGCGCGCCTGCGCCCCGCTCGACAGCGACGACGTCCTCGGCGAGCTTCGGGTGCGTGGTCCGCACGACCTGCGCCACACATTTGCGACGTGGCTGGAGGACGCCGGCATCCCGGCCCGGGTGATCGATGAGCTGATGGGCCACACAGGAGGCCAGCGTGGCGGGGGAGCGCCCGGTGGCGACGGAAGCCTTATCGGCACTCGCTACCGCTGGACAACCCCGGAAATGCAGGCCCGGGTGATGGCCGCGATCGAGCAGCGGCTAACCGTTTCGTTCGCGATTGCTGCCGGGTCAACGGTAGCTCAAGGATGTTCGCTGGACTTGGCTGAAGGTAACAGGATACGCGCGTAGCTCAGGAGGCCTCGACCGTATCATCCACCGGCCAGCGGGGCTCAATCTCAAATGGCACCTCGGGAAGGCTAAGTACGCCAGAGCCGAAATTGCGAATGCTAAAGGCCAGTCGTCTGGCTTCCCAGAAGGAGTCCGCCTCACCAGCGCTCAAGAGCCAGTCCGCTATCTGCAGGGTGAGATCAAGATCATCCTCATCATGTTGCAATATGCCCTCGACTACTATGGCTTGTAGCTCCAAGTACTCACGGAGCTGTGGCTCATGCCGCAACAGGGCGGCCACTTCAGCGCCGTCGCCTTGGTCTGCCATCTCGATCCAGGTCCGGTTGCGAGCCACCCGGAAGCGCAGCACGGGTCGCGGATAGTACTGGAGGATCTCCTGAAGCTCATCCGCGCTGCGGTGAGTAGCTCGCACCAAGCTCGCGGTCACGGTGGTGGATCGATGCGAGCCGCACCGGTCCCCGTTGTGCATCGGGGCTCCCCGACACGGTAGACCGTCACTTCGCAGCGCCAGACAGAAGATTTTGAGTGGCCAGAGCAAAGCTTCACGATCTCCGCCGCGCCGTGCTAGATAGAGAACCTGCCACGGCGTCATCACTGTCGGACGGGGAGTGCCATTGTCGAACCGCTCAGCTAGGGGCGCCTGGCGAGCCAACAAGCCGGCCAGGGCTCCGGCGTTCTCTCGATATGTCTGGTTTGTCCCGCCACTCTGCTTGACGCCGACCGCGATCAGCACCGCCATCGAGATCACGCGCCCGTTCTCACGCACCTTCTCGAAGGTGGCGTCCAGCATCAGGTAGGGGT
>JBKPDO010000396.1:0-38382 GCA_046727955.1 bacterium
GCTCGTCGATCTGGGCGCGGATGCGCTCGACAGCAGATAGTCTCGGGGGCACGGGCGTGGACCTCCTCAGCTCGAGTTGCTAGCTCTGCTGGGAGCCTACGCCCGTCCTACTTTTCCACCGCTACCCGGACGCCACCAGCCGAGCAGACCAACTTAGTGATGGCGGTTGGACGGGCATACGAAAGCCACCAATGGGAGTTGACCTGGCAGCTTGCGGCCACTCTCGCCTTCTTCTTCGAGGTCCATTCAGACTGGAGCAACTGGCGCGGGACCCACGAGTTAGGTCTGCTGGCTGCACGGGAAACTGAAGACGCTGTTGGCGAAGCGTCGATGCTCCGAAGTCTTGGACGGCTCTACTGGTACGAGGGCCGCTTCGACGATGCGCTCGCCAGCTTCGAGCAGGCATTGCCAGTCTTCCGGGAGGCTGGCCAGTCCCGCCTTCTTGCCTGGACGCTACGGAACCTCGGGACAGTCCACCAGCAAAGGGGCCGCTACGAGGATGCGCTTGCCAGCTTCGAGCAGGCACTACCGGTTTTCCGAGAGACGGAAGATCTCCGTGGCGAAGCATGGACCCTGCGGCCTCTGGGGGAAGTCCATCGGGAGCAGGGCCGCAACCAGGAGGCAATCGACAGCTTCCAGCGCGCCGTCGTGATCTTCCGAAGGTTAGACGATCGGCTTGGGGAGGCGCTCGCAACCGTCGCGTTAGGTGATACCTACCGGGTACAGGGCCAACACGACCAGGCCGCAACGCGCCTCGAACAGGCACTTCCCGTCTTCCGCCGGTTCGGCGATCGACATGCCGAGGCGGTAACGCTTCGGAGCCTGGGTGACGTATACGCTGACCAGGGTCGCTACGAGGATGGGCTCACCAGCATGCAGCAGGCTCTGCTGATCTTCCGGGAGTTTGGCGATCGCTACTGGGAGGCCAAGACACAGACCAGCCTTGGTCGGCTATTAGCCGCCAGAGGAGATCAGGAAGGCGCTCGAGGCGCTTGGCGCAACGCCCTTGAAGTGTTCCAGGACCTTGACGTAGAGGTAGCCGAGGCGGCGAGGATCAGATCCTGGCTGCAAGGGTGAGCGGACCACAAAGAAAGAAAGCCACTGCCTCTTGAAGAGAGCCGGACCGCCTCGTCGCGGAACTCCGGCGGGTAGGGCCTGCGAAAGTTCGGCACAGCCAGAGCTGGTCGAGCTGCTCGAGATCGGCCAGGTGGTGCGCAAGCTGGTCCGGCAGCTTTCGCTTGGCGAGCGCATGAAGGTCGAGCTGGCCGGCGCCCTGCTGCACCAGCCGCGGGTGCTATTCCTGGACGAGCCGATCATCGGGCTGGACGTGGCCATGCAGCGCCGCATCCGCTCCTTCATCGCCGAGTACAACCGCCGTCACCACGCGACGATCCTGCTGAGCAGTCACTACATGGCCGACGTGCAGGCGCTGTGCCGCCGCGTCATCGTGATCCACCACGGCGCCATCCTGTTCGACGGCGAGCTGCGGGCACTGTCGGACCAGTTCACCTCGCACAAGACCATCACTGTCACGCTCGAGGACCCCTCGGCGGCGCTCGACGGCTACGGCGAGATCGTCGACCGCGACGGCAACCGGGTGACCATTCGGGTCGGCAAGGAGGTCACCTTGCTGGTCGCGGCGTTCTGCGTAGTTCGAGTGCGGCCTCACCGCGCGCAGTGCATCGTCCTCGTGCAGCGTGGGGATGCCGAAGATGCCCACGACCGCGTCGCCGATGTACTTCTCGACCGTGCCCCCGTGACGCTCGAGAGCGTGTCGCGCCCGGTCGAAGAAGCCGGACAGCACGCGGCTGAGGAACTCGGGATCGAGCCGCTCGCCGAGGCCGGTCGAGTCAATGACATCGGCGAAGAGCACGGTGACTGTCCTGCGCGTTTCCCGCGGTTCGGCCATCGTGCTGGTCAGCTTGTGCCCACAGGTGGAGCAGAAACGCGCCTGCCCGGCGTTATCACTGCCACAGCTTGGACATACAGCCATGACAGAAGTGTACGAAACGAGTGATTATCGAGGAACACTATCGGTGGCTATGTCAGACCAAATCCGCCGATCGCGATGATTCCTGGTTCCGGCCTGGACCGTCAGGCCATGCGGGCGCGAACTTCGGGGCGGCGCAGGGGTGGGACGGTCTTCGGGGGCTGGCGTCGCGGCGGCAGGTCGCGCAGCACCTCGGCGGTCACGCGACTGATCGCGGCGACTGCCTGCTCGAACGCCTCGTCGGTGGCGCCGGTCGGGTGGGTGATGCCGCTGACCTTGCGGACGTACTGGCGAGCGGCGGCCTCGATCTCCTCGGTGGTGGCGGGCGGATCGAGGCCCCGGAGGGTGGTGATGTTTCGGCACATGCCTGCGATCTTCGGCCACGGCGTTGGCGAGGGCAAGGGCGTCCGCCGCGGGTCAGGTGAGCCAGCCGATCACGCTGTCGAGCAGGCCGCACAGCTGGAGCGTGAGATGATGCCGAACCCCGAGACCCTCGAGATCCTCGGGAACCTCGGGTACAGGCGGTGGTCAGGCCCGGTCAGCGGGTCGAGAGGGCGTCGATGCGCCTGACTTCCTGGTCGCTCAGCGAGAATCCGAGCAGGTCGAAGTTTGTCGCGATCCGCTCGCGAGTCGCCGACTTGGGGATCACTGGGATCTGGTGCTCGAGATGCCAGCGCAGCACGACCTGCGCGGGCGTCACCCCGTGACCGGCCGCGATCTCGGTCAGGACCCGATCGCCAAGGTTGGTGCCCCTGAGCGGGCTGTAGCCCTCCAGGACGACGCCGCGCCGGCGATGGTCGACCAGCCGCTGGGGGTCGTACCGCGGCGGGCTCCACGGGATCTGGTTGACCGCCGGCGCCTGCCTGGTCGCATCGATCAGCTCGTCGAGCTGCCTGGTGCTGAAGTTGCTCACGCCGACCCCGCGGGCCAAGCCGTCGTCCCGGACCGCGAGGAGCTCTCGCCAGACCCGCAGCAATACTCTGCTCTCGGGTGGCCAGTGCACCAGCCACAGGTCGACGTAGTTGGTGCCGAGCGCCCGTAGGCTCGCGGCGAGCGTCTGGCGTTCACGGCCCACGTTTCTCGGGGGCAGCTTGGTGGTCAGGAACACGTCCTGTCGCCGCAGCCCGCTGTCGCGCAGGGCGCGTCCCACCTCCGCCTCGTTGCCGTACACCGTCGCGGTGTCGATATGGCGGTAGCCGACCTCGAGCGCGAAGCCGATGGCCTCGTAGGCCCTCTGGCCTCGCATCTGCCAGGTGCCGAACCCGACCAGCGGCATCCGCACGTCGCCGGGCAGCGCCACCGTGGGTATCTCAGAGGCCTGTGTCATCTGGCCAGGATATAGACGGGCGCAAGCCCCGCGGCGGCGGCAGCGCCCGCGCCTGCTGTGCCGCCGGGCCTGGGGTCCGGGGCCACTGAATATTCAGACCCCGGAGCAATCCGCCAGCCCCCGTACTCCGGTAGTACCTGATGAACGGGCAACGCCCGGGCACTTGATAAATCGGAGGAGCGTCATGGCTGAGCAGAAGACCGGCTACCGTCGCAGGTGGGGAAAGTGGCTTGCGATCTATGGTGCGGCGGCAGTGGTCGTCTACCTGATCGTCTACTTCGTCGTGTTCTACCACGGCGGTGGCGGTGGTGGTGCAGGCGGTGGGCTAGGCTACTAGGCCCAGCGAGACTGAGCCAGCGAGCCAGCAACGGGCCGGGCGGCGTGCGCAGGCACACCGCCCGGCCCGGTCTCTATCCGGAGTCAATTCCAGGACTTGACGCCGCCGAAGGTCGCGGCGAACGCCGTCTGTCCGTCCGACCGCACGAACCGAAGCTCGTGCATGGCGGAGAGGTCGACCGGGATCTGCCCGCCCCAGGCACGGTTCCCTCCGCCAAGGACCGCCTTGCCGAGCGCCAGGTACCTGCCGTCGCGGGTCAGCGCCTGGACCTGGAGCTGGCCCTCGTCCGGGGTCTGGGGCTGCACTGTTACGACCATCCACGAGGGGTGCCCCTGGTACCCGAACACCGTGCCGACCCGGCCCTGGGGTCCCTGCAGCGGGGCCGCGGCGAACGTGGACCCCTGCCCCTCGCCCAGCACGGCCCGGTAGCTCCGTGCGAGCTGACGATCGCCGGACGTGGCCACGAGCACCGACCCTGCGCCGATCGCCGCCGCGAGGACCGCGGCCGCCGCGACGGCCACCCACCGCCTGCCACGCAGCCAAGCACGCGGAACCGCTCGGACCCTACGCGGAACCGCTCGGACCCCATGAGGAACCGCTCGGACCCCACGCTGCCGTGGCGGTTCGGCGATCGCGGTGAGGACGCGGGACTCGAATCCGGCCGGAGGCTCTCGCTCCGGCGCGAGCAGGAGCAGCTCGTCACCCACAGAGGACAGCTCGGACACGAGCTGTCGGCACGCTGGGCAGTCACTCAGGTGGCGGAGGGCCGCGTCCCTGTCCTCCCCGGCCGCGATGCCGAGGGCGAGCTCGGGCGCCAGCTCCCTTACCTGCTCGCAGCCCATCTCACCGGTCATCGGGCACCCCCAGCTCAGAGCGGAGCTTCATCATGGCCGAGCGGATCCGCGTCTTGACCGTGCCGAGCGGCAGACCGTCGAGCTCGCTCATCTCCTTCGCCGTGAAGCCGTAGAACACCGCAAGGACCAGCGCGCGCCGCTGGCCCTCTGGAAGCCGGCCAAGTGCCTCTCGCAGCGGCTCCGAGTCGACCACCCGGGCCTGGTCCCCCTCGTCCCCGTCTTCGCGTGGTCGCCTTGCCTCCATCGCGAGAAGGACCTCCGGGTCGATCGGGTCGAAGCGTCTCGCGGGCAGCATGTTGATCGAGACATTACGGGCAATCGTCAGTAGCCATGCCGCAACCGTGCCCCGCCGCGGGTCGTACGCGGAAGCGTGGCGCCACGCGCGCACGAACGCCTCCTGCGCCGCTTCCTCGGCGGCGCCGCCATCGCGTAGGATCGAGACCGTCAGGCCGAACACCCGACGCTGGAACCGCGCCAGGAACGCGGCGGCTGCGTCGCGGTCGCCCGATCCTAGCCCCGCGAGCAGCGATTCATCCGACAAGTTCCACATGACCGATGTATCCACGGCACTCCACACAGGGTTCTACCGGTGGAGCGCCCTTCAGGGATTGCTCTACCCACAGGGATTTCTCTACCGCCACTATGACCAGCCCCCTACTCTCCCTTTCTGGACGCCGCCGCCACCTCCGCCACCGGGCGGGTGACGATCGCCTTGCCGGTGTCGCGGTCGAAGAAGTGGAAGCGCGCCGGGTTCACCGAAAGGCGGACCCGGTGGCCGGGCCTGGCGGCCGTGCGCGCATCCACCGTGGCCGTGAACACGCTGGTCCCCTCGGCGGCGACCAGCGGGATCGGCGCGCCCGCCGCCTCCTGGTCGTCCTGAACGCCCTCGACCTCCACGGGCGGGGCCTCCACCGTGAACAGCACGTGCACCTCGGAGCCCAGATCCTCGGTCACGTCCGCGGTCACCTCGATGGTGGGGCGCCGCTCGTCGCGCCACACGTCCGCGTCCTGGAAGTCCGAGGGGCGGATCCCGAGGATCACCGGGCGCCCCTGATAGCCGCGCAGCTCGGGCGGGACGGGCAGCCGGAGCCCGCCGAACTCGAGCCGGTCGCCGCTGACGGTCGCCTCGATCAGGTTCATGGCGGGCGAGCCGATGAACCCGGCGACGAACAGGTTGGCGGGGTGGTTGAAGAGGAGCTGTGGCGTGTCCACCTGCTGCAGCGCGCCGTCGCGCAGTACCGCCACCCGGTCCCCGAGGGTCATCGCCTCGACCTGGTCGTGGGTGACGTACACGATCGTGGTCTCGAGCTGCTCGTGGAGCCGCGCCATCTCCGCGCGCATCTGCACCCGCAGCTTGGCGTCGAGGTTCGAGAGCGGCTCGTCCATCAGGAACGCCTGCGGCTCGCGTACCATCGCCCGCCCGATCGCGACCCGCTGGCGCTGCCCGCCGGACAAGTCAGAGGGCTTGCGGGCAAGGTAGTCGAGCAGCGCGAGGGCCGTGGCCGCGTCGGTGACGCGCTGCTTCACCTTGGGCTTGGCCATCCCGCGCAGGCGCATCCCGAAGCCGATGTTCTGCTCGACCGACATGTGCGGGTACAGGGCGTAGTTCTGGAACACCATGGCGATGTCGCGGTCCTTGGGCTTCTCGTCAGTGACGATGCGGTCGCCGATGGTGATCTCGCCGAAGCTGACCTCCTCGAGGCCGGCGATCATCCGCAGGATGGTGGTCTTGCCACAGCCCGACGGCCCGACCAGCACCATGAATTCGCCGTTGCGGATCTCCAGCGAGACGTCGCGCACCGCCAGCACGCCGCCGGAGAACTCCTTGGTCACGTGCTCAAGGACGATTCCGCCCACTTGGCACCTCCTTGAGGGCTCGGGCCTGGGCACCGACGAGGCGGTCGTGGGTGAGCGAGGCGCGCAGCCGCTCGGCGGCCTCTGGAGGCGCGCCGAGCCGGTCGAGCCCGAGCAGGGCCGCCCCGACCACCGGCGGCGCGGTCACCTTCATGAGCCTGGCCGCCGGTGCGGTCGCGCCGATCCCGGCGCGGATCCGCTCGAGGAAGGCGGCGTCGTCCCGCCGGAACAGGCCGCCGCCGAGGACCACGTGCACGTCCCGGTCGGCCAGATCCAGCCTGCGGATCGCGGCTCCCACCATCGTGACCACCTCGTCCACCTGCCGCCCGACGATCTCCGCGGCGGCGCGGTCGCCGGCCTCGGCGGCGTCGAACACCAACGGGGGAAGCTCGCCGACGCGGTCCTCCCCGATCCGTCCAAGATAGATCGCCTCCACCACGGAGAGCGCCGTCGGCAGCCCGAAGTGCTCGGGGACCAGGCGCTCGAGCGCCGTATGCGGGCCGCGGCCGTCCTCACCGCAGAGCGCGGCGCCGACCGCGGCCTCGCCGACGGCCCGGCCGCCGCCCCAGTCGCCGGAGAGCGGGCCGAGGGCAGGGAAGCGCGCCTGGGCTCCGTTCGGAGCGACGCCCGCGCAGTTCATGCCGGCCCCGACCACGACGCCGACCCCCCAGGTCCGCTCCGTCCCCGCGCGCAGCACCGCGAAGACGTCGTTTCGCAGGAGGCTCTCGGGGGTCCAGCCGCGCCTGGCGATCTCCGGCGCAAGCAGCGCGTCGTCGGCCGGAAGGTCGAGGCCGGCGAGACACCAGACGCCGACCTCGGCCAGCGGCCGGGCCGTCGGGTCGAGACCCGCGTCGCGGCAGGCCGCTGCGATCAGCGCGCCGAGCGCCTCCATGGTGCCGTCGACGCCCAGCGCCTGGTGCGACGCGCCCGGGCCGCGGGCCGCCCCGAGCACCTCGCCGCCGGCGCCGACCAGGGCCACGTCCATCTTGGAGTTGCCGCCGTCCACGGCGAGGATCGCGGCGCTCACCCGGACTCCCCGCGCTGGCAGGGCAAATAAGGAAACTTTCCTAACCGACCCATGCCTGGAATAATAGCAGCCGCGTTGCAAGCGACAAAGGGGTGCGTATGGGCTTGAAGATCGCGGTGGTCGGAGGCGGCAGCACGTATACCCCGGAGCTGGTGAACGGCTTTGCCGTCCGCGCCGCGCAACTGCCCGTTGACGAGTTGGTCCTCCTCGACCCGGACCCCGAGCGCCTCGAGGTGGTCGGCGGTCTCGCCGGTCGCATGCTGGAGCGGGCCGGCTTGGGCGGGCGACTGGTGCTGACCTCGCGGGTCCAGGAGGCGCTGGACGGCGCCGCGTTCGTGATCGTGCAGCTCCGCGTGGGCGGCCAGGCGCAGCGGCTGGTCGACGAGACTCTCCCGCTCGAGTTCGGCTGCATCGGCCAGGAGACCACCGGGCCGGGTGGGTTCACCAAGGCGCTGCGGACGGTGCCGGTCGTGCTGGAGCTGGCCGAGGAGACCGCGCGACGGGGCGCCCCGGGCGCCTGGCTGGTGGACTTCACCAACCCGGTCGGGATCGTCACGCAGGCCCTGCTCGACGAGGGTCACCGCGCCATCGGCCTCTGCAACGTGGCTATCGGGCTGCAGCGCTGGCTGGCCGCGCGCTTCGGCGTCGAGCCGGAGCGGGTCGAGCTGGAGCACGTCGGCCTGAACCACCTGTCGTGGGTGCGCGCCGTCCGGGTCGACGGGGTCGATCGCCTGCCGGAGCTGCTGGAGCGTCACGCCGAGGCGGTCGCGGACGAGGCCGAGCTCCCAGCCGAGCTGGTCCGCCTGCTCGGCGTCATCCCCTCGGACTACCTGCGCTACTACTATCTGACCGGCGAGGTGCTCGAACAGCAGCGGCATGGCCCCTCGCGCGCCGAGCAGGTCGCGGCGATCGAGCGGGAGCTGCTCAGCCTGTATCGCGACCCGGCGCTGGACACCAAGCCGGCGCTGCTGGAGCAGCGCGGCGGCGCCTTCTACAGCGAGGCCGCCGCCCAGCTGGTCGCCTCGCTCCACGCTGGCACCGGAGACGTCCAGGTCGTCGACGTCCGCAACGACGGCGCGCTGCCCGACCTGCCCGCCGATGCCGTTGTCGAGGTCCCAGCGCGCATCGACGCGGCCGGCGCCCACCCCCTGCCGCTCGCGCCCCTGGCACCGGAGCTGCTCGGCCTGGTGCAGCAGATGAAGTCCTACGAGCGACTGACCGTCGCCGCCGCCCGCGGAGGCGACCGGGCCCTCGCCCTGGAGGCGCTGCTCGCCAACCCCCTGGTCCGCGAGTACCAGATCGCCGTCCCGCTGCTGGACGCCCTGCTGGAGGCCAGCCGCGCCTACCTGCCGAGGTTCTTCCCCGGCTGATTCAGGCTCCGGCCAGCTCGGCGGCGTGGCGCTGGACCTTGGCGAGCGCCTCGACCGCGTCCTCGACCCCTTGCCGGCCCGCGCGGAAGACGCTCTCGTCCAGGTAGACCGTCTGCCGCAGGGCGAGCCGCTCGGCCACCGGGAAGGACATACGGGCCGGGTCGAGCCGCGCTGCGTGCTCGACGGCGACCGGCAGGCGCGAGAGCGACGGCTGGAAGAGGTCATAGCGGCTCATCGGCGGGTAGCCGACCCAGCAGCCCACCCCCTCTGCCCCGAGCGCCTCGCACACCAGCTGGTTGCTGGCCCCGGCGAAGGCGTCCGGCTCGATCAGCAGGACGTAGCAGTAGAAGCTCCAGCGGGTGATGCGCTCGTCGGGCGGCAGCAGGCGCACTCCGGGGATCTCGGCGGCCAGCTCCTGGAAGCGGCGCCCGCTGGCGGCCCGCTCGGCCTGCTGGGCGGGGAAGCGGTCCAGCGCGACCAGCAGCAGCGCGGCGTGCAGCTCGCCGAGGCGGTAGTTGGCGCCAAAGGTGTATTCCTTCTCGCCGTCGTCCTTGGGCCGGCCGCAGTCGATCAGCGAGTGGGCGCGGCGGGCGAGCGCCTCGTCGCCGGTGAGAAGGCTGCCACCCTCGCCAGCGGTGAGGATCTTGTACGACTGGTGGCTGAAGGACCCGAGCTCGCCGATCGAGCCGGCGCCGCGGTCGCGCCAGCGCTGCCCGTGCGCGTGGGCGCAGTCCTCCACCACGGCCAGGGAGCGTCGCCGCGCGATCTCCATGACGCGGTCCATGTCGGCCATCTGGTGGCCGAGGTGGACCGGCATGATCGCGCGGGTCCGCGGGGTGATGGCGGCCTCGGTCTGCTCTGGGTCGATGGTCAGGGTCTCGGGGGTGACGTCGCAGAACACCGGCAGCGCACCGGCGGCCATGACGGCGTACGGGGTGGCGGCGAAGGTCAGCGCGGGAACGACGACCTCGTCGCCCCAGCCGATCCCGAGGGCCTTCAGCGCCACCTCCATGGTGACGGTGCCGTTGGACATGACCACGCCGTGCCTGGCGCCCTGGTAGGCGGCGAAGCGCGCCGCGAACTCGGCGGCCAGCGGCCCCGGCTCCGGGAAGCCGCCCCAGCGGCCACTGCGCACCACCGTAGCGACCGCCTCTACGTCGCGCTCGTCGTGCACTGGCCATTCGGGGTAGCCCTGGGGCCGGACCGGCGACCCGCCATGCAGCGCAAGCTCCGCCATGTCGCTCCTCCTGTCGCACCGCGGCTTGCACCGTGGCGCCGCTTCGGCTCCCGCACCCTGGGCTTGACTTCCATGCCGTGCCATAAATAATGGGTGAGGCAGGAAGGCTTCCTAACTATAGCAGGGAGGCGTTTTGGCAGAGCTGCCGGTCACGGCAGGCACGCCGAGCCTGCTGCGCGCGATCAATGCGCGCACGATCCTCGACCTGGTCCAGCGCACCGGGCCGGTGTCGCGGGCCCAGGTGGCCAGGGACAGCGGCCTGTCCAAGCCGACGGTGTCGCTTGGCCTGGCGGCGCTGCTGGAGGCGGGGCTGGTCCGCGAGGTGGGCCGCTCCAGCGGGGGCCGCGGGCCCAGCGCGGTGCTGTACGAACTGAACCCTCAGGCCGGCCGGGTGGCGGGCATCGACGTTGGCCGTCACTGGGTACGCGCGGCCCTGGCCGACATCACCGGCGCGATCGTGGCCCGCCGCGACCAGCGTGCCAGGGTCGCCAGCGCCCGCACCCTGATCGGCCAGATCGGCGCGATCGCCCGGGAGCTGGCCGCCGAGGTGGGGATCAGCTGGGAGCAGGTGAGCCACGTCACCGTCGGCAGTCCGGGAGTGTTCGAGCCCACACGCGGGGCGGTCATCCTCGCCCCGAACCTGCCTGGGTGGGGCCGCCAGGGTCTGGTGGAGGCGTTGCGCGAGGAGCTCGGCAGCCGCATCGGGGTGGAGAACGACGTGAACCTGGGCGCGGTCGGGGAGCGCTGGAAGGGCCGCGGCCGCGGCGTGCGCAACTTCGGCTTCCTCTCGGTGGGGACCGGCGTCGGCATGGGGCTGGTGCTGGCGGGGGAGCTGTACCGCGGCGCCAGCGGCGCGGCTGGTGAGATCGCCTACCTGCCGGTCGGCGCGGACCCGCACGACCGGCAGGTGCGTCGCCGTGGGGCGTTCGAGGAGGCCACCGCCGGCGACGGGGTGGTCCGCGTCGCGCGCGAGGCCGGCATGCAGGGGACGCTCACCGCCAAGAAGGTGTTCGCCCTTGCGCGTAGGGGCGACCCGGTCGCCCGCCAGGTGGTCGAGGTCGAGGCGCGGCGGCTGGCGCTCGGCGTGGCCGCCGTGCTCGCGGTGGTCGACCTCGAGCTGGTGATCCTCGGCGGCGGCATCGGCGGCCAGGCCGACCTGCTGCTGGCGCCGATGGAGCAGGAACTGCACGCGCTGTCGCCGCTGCGGCCGCGGCTGGCCGCCTCGGCGCTGGGTGACGACGCGGTGGTGCAGGGCGCGGTCGCGACCGCGCTCGGGGCCGCCCAGGATAGGCTGTTCGACCCTGTCCGGATGCTCGATCGCAAGGAACTCGTGGTCTGAAGCCAACCAAGCAGGAGACCTTCTCCCGAAGGGAGCCCTCACATGAGACGACGGCTCATCGCCCTCGTTGCACTGGCGCTGCTCGCCGCTGCCTGCACGGCGGGAGGTGGCAGCTCGGGACCAGCGCCAACGGTCAACTCCAACGCCAACCACGCACCGCTGACGCTCACCGTGTGGAGCAACTTCACCTCGCGCGAGTACGGCGTCGTCACCAGCGGGCTCAACACGATCACGAAGAAGTACCCGTGGATGACGGTCAAGCACGTCGGCGGCAAGGAGGACGCGCCGATCGAGCGGGCGATCAGTGGTGGGAACCCGCCGGACGTGGCGATCTCGTTCACGCCGGACAATGCCGCCAAGTACTGCCAGACAGGGGCGTGGCAGGACCTGAACCCATTCCTGCAGGCCGACAAGATCGACAAGAACGCGGTCTGGCCATCGGGCGTGTTCAGCTACACCTCCTTCGACAACAAGCAGTGCGCGCTGCCGATGCTGACCGACGCGCAAGGCCTGTACTACAACGTCGACCTGCTCAAGAAGCACGGCTTCACTGAGCCGCCGAAGACGGTCAGCCAGCTCGCCGACATGGCCAAGAAGCTGACCGAGTACAACGCGGACGGCAGCATCAAGGTGGCCGGGTTCGTCCCGCTGTTCGGGTTCTACCAAACCGGGCAAATGCCGAACATCCTCGCCCACGCGTTCGGCGCCAAGTGGTATGACGAGTCTCTCAAGCCCACCATCTCCTCCGACCCCAACTGGGCCAAGATGCTGCAGTGGCAGAAGTCGCTGGTCGACGCCATCGGCTACAGCAAGCTGCAGAAGTTCGCCGCGTCGCTGGGCGGCAGCGACTCGGAGTTCTCCGCGCAGAACGGCTTCGAGACCGGCAAGATCGCCATGATGGTCGACGGCGAGTGGCGCAACGCGTTCATCGCGGCTGACAAGTCCAAGGTCAACTACGCCACCGCGCCGTTCCCGGTCGACGACGCCCAGTCCGACCTGTACGGCACGCAGGCGGTCGGCGGCACCATCGCCGGCATCCCCAAGGGCGTGAAGCACGCGGCCGAGTCCTGGCTGCTGCTCAAGTTCATGACCACCGACACCAACTACCTGACCACCATCGCGCACGGCCTCAAGAACGTGCCGAGCACGTTCGACTCGCTGAAGGACCCGGTGCTGCAGAACGACCCGCACTTCAAGACCTTCATGGACGTCTTCCAGAACCCCAAGTCGACCTTCAAGCCGATCACCCCGATCGGGGTCACCGACGTCAACCTGTTCCTCACCTTGGGCCAGAAGTGGCAGGCGGGCAAGGTGAGCGACTTGCAGGCTGGCCTCAAGGGCCTCGACAGCCAGATCGCCAAGCAGCTACAGCTCGGGTAGGGAGGAGCGACATGGCCACCGTCGCGGAGCGGCCGCCGGCCGCTCCCGAGCAGGCCCGCGCCGCTGAGCGCCGCCGCCGCAGGCGGCGCTCAGCCTGGCGCCGCCAGTGGGTCGCGCTGGCGTTCATGGCGCCGTGGATCATCGGGTTCAGCGCGTTCTACGTGTACCCGATGGCGTCGAGCCTGTACTTCTCGTTCACCAAGTACGACATCCTGAGCCAGCCGAGGTGGACCGGCCTTAGCAACTACCGCTTCATGTTCACCAGCGATGATTTGTTCTGGGTGTCGCTGCGCAACACGCTGTGGATCATCGTGTTCCTGGTACCGCTCCAGGTGATCTTCGCGATCGTGACCGCCTCGGTGCTCACCAGGGTCAGGCGTGGCCTCACCTTTTACCGGACGATCTTCTTCCTGCCCTCGATGGTCCC
This sequence comes from bacterium, assembly GCA_046727955.1. Taxonomy (GTDB): domain Bacteria; phylum Actinomycetota; class CALGFH01; order CALGFH01; family CALGFH01; genus DASVXQ01. Next base: position 13,143 of record JBKPDO010000396.1, read on the forward strand.
GCTGGTGGCGGCGGCGCTCGGCTTCATCTACCTGCTCAACCCGGCCGGGCCGCTCAACCGCCTCCTGCGCCTGCTGCACCTGCCGCAGCCGTTGTGGTTCATCGACCCGCGCTACACCAAGCCGGGCCTGACGCTGATCGGCCTGTGGGGCGTCGGCCAGATCATGATCATCTTCCTCGCCGCGCTGCTCGACGTGCCGAGGCAGCTTTACGAGGCGGCCGAGATCGAGGGCGCGAGCCCCTGGCAGCGGTTCCGCCACGTGACCCTGCCGATGATCTCCCCGGTGATCTTCTTCTCGGTGGTCATCGGGATGATCCAGGGCTTCCAGTACTTCACCCAGGCCTACGTGATCTCCAGGTCAGGCGATCAGACCCGCCCCGTCGGCTACCCGCAGGACTCGCTGCTGTTCTACACGAGCCACCTGTACCAGCAGGGGTTCGAGGCCTTCCACATGGGCTACGCCGCCGCCCTCTCCTGGGTCATGTTCATCGTGACCATGACCTGCACCATCGTGCTCATCCGTGGCTCGCGCCGGTGGGTGCACTATCAGGGAGGCTTCAGATGACCGCGGTGCCCGCTCCCGGGCCGGCTTCCGCGCGCCCGGTGGCGCGCCGGCCGGTGCCGCCCGCGGTCCGCAGGCGCAAGCTCCTCATGACGGTCGCCAACCACTCGGTGGCCATCGCGCTGTCGATCGCCTTCCTGCTCCCGTTCGTGTTCATCCTGGCGACCGCGCTCATGACCAACCAGCAAACGCTGTCGCCCCACATCTGGCCGCACCCGTTCGCGTGGTCGAACTTCAAAACGGTGTTCCACTCCTTCCCGTTCGTGCGCTACACCCTGAACACCGTCACCTACGCGGGGCTCGCCACCGTCGGGGTGCTGCTCTCCTGCACGCCGGTGGCCTACGCCCTGTCGCGCCTGCGGTGGCGCGGGCGGCAGGTCGCCTTCCTGCTGGTGCTCTCGACCCTGATGCTGCCGCCGCAGGTCACCGTCGTGCCGCTGTACGTGATCTTCTCGCGGCTGCACTGGATCGGGTCGCTCAAGCCGTTGATCGTGCCGCTCTTCTTCGGCGACGCCTTCACGATCTTCCTGCTGCGCCAGTTCTTCATGACCATTCCGCAGGAGCTGTCCGACGCGGCCCGCGTCGACGGCGCCAGCGAGTTCCAGATCCTCACCCGCGTGATCGTGCCGCTCGCCAAGCCGGCGCTCGCCGCGGTGGCGCTGTTCCAGTTCCTCTACTCCTGGAACGACTTCTTCAACCCGCTGCTGTACGCCGGCAGCAACCCCAACTCGTGGACGCTCGCGGTGGCCCTGCAGCAATTCACCGCGCTGTCACGAGGGGTGCTGTGGAACATGCAGATGGCAGCGTCGCTGCTGTTCGTGCTGCCGGTGATCATCATTTTCTTCTTCGCGCAGAAGGTCTTCGTCGAGGGGATCACGCTGACCGGGGTCAAGGGGTGACGACCCCCACCGTCACCCAGGCCCCGGCCACCACCCCAGCGCGACCCACACCCCGGTGCGGGTCGCGCTGGTCGGGAGGTCTTCACCGTCGGCCAGCCGCGGTAGCGGCGGCGCGGACGAGAAGCGCGGTCAGGCGCCCGACTGGTTTCGCCCGCGCTCCTGCAGGACCCAGCCGTTGCCGTCGGGGTCGCTGAAGTCGGCGAAGGAGTTGTAGTCGCTGCGTTGCGGATGCGGGCCCGTCACCCACTTGCCCGACTCGAGATGCCGGATATCGCTGACCTCCACTCCGCGCTCGACGAGCTCGGCACGTGCGGCGACGATGTCGGAGACGACCAGGTGCCCGCCCCGGACGGAGCCCGGCGCCGCGTCGGTGATGCCCATCCCGATGGCAATCGAGCACGCCGAGCCCGGTGGCGTCATCTGCACGACCCGGAAGCCGGGCATCGGCGCGACGTCGACCTCCAGCTTGAAGCCGGCGTTCTCGGTGTAGAAGGTCTTGGCGCGGTCCACGTCCGTGACGGGGATCAGCACGAGCTCGAACTTGTAGTCCACGCTGCAGTCTCCTTCGAGTATCCGTCCCTGTCGCTGATCTCTGTGAGGTGAAACGTCGGCTCGCGCGGAAACTCATCGGCGCCGCGATGAAGTGGTCCGGAGCGGCTCCGCGGCAGAGAGAGCCTTCAGCTTGGCATGTGCCCGGTCGAGCCTGGAGCGGCGTTCGGAGGAGGCGCCGTGGGCGTGGTCGTCGCCGGCTGTCCGAGCGCGCTACCCTGCAGCCACTGCTTCCACGGCGCCTGCCAATAGCCGTAGCCGTTGTTCCATTCCAGCTCGCGGTCGGTGCCGGTCACGGTGACGATGTCGCCGCGCTGCGAGATGCCGTAGAACCAGGCCGCGAACTCAGGGGACGCGTTGACGCAGCCGTGGCTCACGTTCAGGCTGCCCTGCGCCCACACCGACCACGGCGCCGAGTGGACGTACTCGCCGCTGTTGGAGATCTGCACCGCGTCGAAGACGGTCAGCTTGTAGTACCGGGGGTCCTCGGGGTCGGTGACGCCCATCCACGCGGAGGTCATGACCACCGGGCTGGCCTTGCGCATCACCGCGTGCACGCCGTTGGTCGTGGTGAACATCCAGGCGCCGCCCCGGCCCGCGCTGATGCCGACGTCGCGCACCCGCTTGCCGTTGCGGTTCACGATCATGCGGTGGGTCTTGGTGTCGACCACGCTGACGTTGGCGTCGCCGACGCGGAAACGCACCGTGGAGTCCTCTGTGCCGTAGACGTCCTTGGCGGCCCGCACCCCCGCCAGGTGCGCGACGAGGCTGACCTGCTGGTGCGGCTGCCAGTAGCGCCTGGTGCGGAAGATGACCTGCTGGTCGCTCATCCACCGCCAGGCGCCCTGGACGGGTCGGGCCGACCGCACCTCGAGGGCACGCTCGACCCATTCCTTGTTGAGCACCGGCCGGTCGAAGTCGACGATGATCGGCATGCCGACGCCCACCGTCTCGCCGGGGCTTGGCGTCACGTCGCTGATGGCGATCGTCTGCGAAGGCTGCAGGGTGGTGAACGTGCTAGAGGCCGTCGCAGTGCTGCCGTTGCGGCCGATGGCGGTCGCGCGCACCACATACGACCTGTCCGGCAGCAGCGTCCACCGCGTCCGCCAGCTGGTGCCGTCCGGCGACAGCAGACCAGGAACCCTGTCCCCCGTGTTCGGCGACACCAGGACGTCGCCGAGCGTGCCGTTGGCCACCTTCACCACGACACCGAGGTCGGTCCGCACGCCGGCGGCGCCGTCCCGCGGGGTGATGGTCAGCCGCGCGGCGCCCGCATCGCCCCGCCCCGGCGCCGCGATCCCAGCGTGACCAGGTGCGCCGGGGCCCGCCTCGGCCTCGGACGACTCCCGCGACCCGACCGCTGTCCCCGACGCCGTGAGCAGCAACGCCGTCCCGATCAGCGCGACTACTCTCACGGCCAGGCCCAGTTGCCTTGTGCCCAAGCTCACCCCCAATCCTGGAGCTCCACCGCGCCCCACCGCGGAGCCCTCCCTGTCCCCAGGTCCCCGTCCCGTCCCGAGGTCATGTGATCCTAACGCCCATAGGGACAGAGCGATTTCATGGTTTCCGAATCGCAACAACCCGCGTGCGCGGGTGTCGTTGCTCTGGTTGGCCTGCCCGGCTCGACTTCCTGACCAGCGAGCCGGTACCTACCGTGGCGCCGGTCAGGCGACGGGGTGAGGGCCGCCGTCGCCTGCACGGCGCCCGCGCCGTAGCGCTGGTCGATAGCTTTTCGTGCCCGGTTCCCGGCTATCGGTCCCAGGCTCGCCGGGCTTTCAGGGGAGGGTGTCGGAGGCAGGCGGCACGCGCGCGTCGTGGCCTCGCCGCTGGCGTCAGTAGGCCTGGCGACGACCGGTCGGGCGACCGCCTCGGTCGTGGCGGCCGCCAGGATACCCGGACATGCGAGCGTTTCGAGGGCCGCCGGGACGACGACTAAGCGGTGGTCTGGGTCAGCAGCACGTCGATCAGCAGGGCGGCGGTCCAGCTGAAATTGTCGCTGCCGTAGCCCTGGCCGCCGAACGGGTCGAAGTACTCGCGGAAGCCCGAGCGCTCGACCAGCCGGATGACGCTGCCCTCGATCTCGGCGGCCAGCCCGGCCTCACCGTGCTGCCGCAGCCCGCGCCACACCAGCCAGTCGGTGTTGACCCAAACCGGGCCGCGCCAGTAGCGGCGTGGGTCGAAGCCGGCGCCGCGCAGGTCGTAGCTGGGGATCAGGTAGTGCTCGACATCGCCAGGCGGGTCGAAGTGCGGCGACCGCAGCTCCTCGACGATCGCGCTGACTATCGCCCCGGCCGGGTCGGGATCCAGCAGCGGGATGGCGATATCAATCGATTGCTTGAGGATGCGGTGCTCGGTGCGCAGGTCGTAGGCGGAGTAGCGGCGCGCCTGCGGGTCCCACAGGCGCTCGCGGATGCCCCGGCGGATGTGGTCGGCCGCCTGCGCGTGCGGGGCCGGGTTGGCGCCGACGAGACCCGCGATCTCGGCGAGCGCCAGCTCCGACCACAGGTAGACGGCGTTGAACAGGGGTGGCTGGATGAGGAACAGCCGCTGCTCGATCAGGTACCGGTCGTCGTAGTCGTGCTCGCGGAAGGTGACCGACAGGTACACATAGTGGTCGTAGGCCGCGTCGGTGGGGCGGTCGGCGGCGTCGGCGTGCCGCACGTCGTAGCGCTGGTAGGGCGGCAGCGCGCCCGGCGGGATCTCGAGGTGGTCCAGTTCGCGGTCCCACAGAGGCGAGTTGTCCTGGCCCGATTCCCAAGGGTGAATGATCGCGACCAGCCCGCGCCCGTCCGGGTCCCGCCACCGGGCCAGGTGGGCGTGCTGCGCCGCCAGCTTCGGGTACAGCCGCCCGAGGAACGCCAGCGCCTCGCTGCGGTCGGTCGCGTGGCGCCAGATCTCCAGCGCGGCCCGGGCGTGCAGCGGCGGCTGAGTGATGCCAGAGGTCGCCACGCCCCGCGGCGCGGCGGGGTTGCGCTCGGCCTGCCAGAAGCCCGGTCCGGGGAAATAGGCGTCGTCCGGCACCGCCGGGTCGAATTTGATGTGGGGCAGCATGCCGGTCGCCCACTGCGCCTGGAACATCGACTCGAGCTCTTGCTGGGCGCGCTCCTGCTCGACCCAGCTGCGGCCGATGGCGATGAAGGCGGCGTCCCAGCTCCACTGGTGCGGGTACAGCGAGCGCGACGGCACGGTGGAGTGGCCGCGCCAGTTGGCGTCCAGCACCGCCCGTGCCTGCCTGACCAGCTCGTCACGCTCGCGCGTGGACAGGTCCATGCGCCGGTGCTGATGCTGATACGGCGGTGCCTGCCCGGCGGCCGGCTGCTCCATGCTCGTCCTCCCTGATCGGTGGCCCGCGTCAAGCAAGTATGCGCCGCCCGTGCGCCGCCGCGGATCGAGTTGAGCAGGTCGTCGCGCCGGCACCAGCGATAAGTTCGAGGTTGCGCTAGGCATACTCAGTATGCATATACTCAGTAGCTATGAGCGTCAAGCATGGTCTTCTCGCGCTCCTCGAGCGCGGTCCCATGTACGGCTACCAGCTGCGGGTCGCTTTCGAGGAGTCCACCGGCGGCACCTGGCCACTGAACGTCGGGCAGGTCTACACCACCCTGTCGCGCCTGGAGCGCGACGGCCTGGTCCGCCCGCTCCCGAAAGCCGAAGAAGGGCAGCGGCCCTACCAGATCACCGACGCCGGCCGGGCCGAGCTGGCGGCGTGGTTCGCCACCCCGGTCAGCCGCACCGACCGGCCCCGTGACGAGCTGGCCATCAAGCTCGCGCTGGCGCTGACCACGCCGGGCGTCGACGTCCGGGCGGTAGTGCAGGCCCAGCGCAGCGCTACCATGCGCACGCTGCAGGAGTACACCCGGCTGAAGGCGCGTGCCGAGGCACCCGCCGACCTGGCCTGGGTCCTGCTGCTGGACGCCATGCTGTTCCAGGCCGAGGCCGAGGTGCGCTGGCTCGACCACTGTGAAGCCAGCCTGGCCCGATGCACCCCACCACCGGTCAGCTCCTCGGCGCGGCCGGTCGCTGAGGTCGAGCAGGAGATCCCGAGATGACGATCCTCGAGTTGCGCGGCGTGCACCGGGTCCACGGCACCGGCCCCACCGCCGTGCACGCCCTGCGCGGTGTGACGCTGACGGTGGAGGAGGGCGAGCTGGTCGCGGTAATGGGACCGTCCGGCTCGGGCAAATCCACTCTGCTCAACCTGGCCGGCGGGCTGGACCGCCCCAGCCAGGGCGAGGTCGTGGTGGACGGCACGGTGCTGGGCAGCTGCGGCCGCCGGGCGCTGGCCGTGCTGCGCCGCCGCCGTGTCGGCTACGTCTTCCAGGACCTGAATCTGCTGCCCAGCCTCACGGCCGCCGAGAACGTCGCGCTGCCGCTTGAGCTGGACGCGGTCGCGGTCCGCCAGGCCTGGCGCGTCGCGGCGGCGGCGCTGTCCACGGTGGACCTGGACGGCTACGGGCCGCGCTTTCCCGACGAGCTGTCCGGCGGCCAGCAGCAGCGGGTGGCGATCGCCCGTGCGCTGGTCGGACAGCGCCGCCTGCTGCTGGCCGACGAGCCGACCGGCGCGCTGGACTCGCAGACCGGCGAGGCGGTGCTGCGGGTGCTGCGGTCCAAGGTGGACGGCGGGGCGGCCGGGGTGCTGGTCACCCACGAGGCGCGGCACGCGGCCTGGGCCGACCGGGTGGTGTTCCTGCGCGACGGGCGCATCGTCGACACCTCCGGCCCGCTGGACCAGCCCGAGGGGTTGCTGACCACCCCGGGCGGTGGCCGGTGAGGGGCTGGCTGAGCGGCTGGCGCACGGCCCTGCGGGTGGCGCGCCGCGAGGCGCGCCGTGCCAAGGGCCGCTCGGCGCTGGTCCTGGCGATGATCGCGCTGCCGGTGGCGGCCCTGGGGTTCGCCGCGGTGTACCACGACACCTTCACGCTGACCCCGGCCGAGCGGGCCGAGCGGCTGATGGGCACGGCGCAGGCCGTGGTCACCTGGCCGCAGGACGGACCGGTCCACCAGGACCCGGCCGGCCTGGACGCCTTCCCCTCCGGCGCTCCTGGGCCGCCGGCCGGGCCGGCCGCCCCGCCCAGCGTGAAACGGCTGCTGGCGTTGCTGCCGCCCGGCACGAGCGCCATCGGAGACTTGACGGGCCGGCTGAGCGTGCGCACGGTGGCGGGGACCGGGAACCTCGGCGCCCGGATGCTCGACTACGCCGATCCGCTGGCGCGCGGTATCCTCCGCCCACTGTCGGGCCGCGCTCCCGCGAGGGCGGACGAGGTCGCCCTGACCCCGGCCGCGGCCCGCCGCACCGGCAGCGCAGTGGGTGGCGCTGTGCGCCTGGCCGACGGCAGCCGCTCCTTCCGCGTCGTCGGCATCGTCGAGGACCCGGCAAACCTCGAGGCGGTGACGATCGTCGTGCGTCCCGGCGCCCTGCCGGCGGCAGCGCTGTCGGCCGGGCCGCAGTCGGACGCCCGCCAGGACCTGAAGTGGCTGGTGGCCACCCCGGGACCGCTGACCTGGACGCAGGTCAGGCAGCTCAACACGCACGGGCTGGTGGCGGTGTCCCGGTACGTGCTCGCGCACCCGCCGAGCCGGGCCGAGCGGTATCCCGAGTTCGCCGGGGGGAGCAGCTTCGCGCCTGGCGTCCCCGGGCTCGTCGGTGGCCTGGGAATGCTGGAGGTCGTCCTGCTGGCCGGGCCGGCGTTCGCGGTGGGCGCCCGCCGCCGCCAGCGCGACCTGGCGCTGGTCGCCGCGGCCGGTGGCACCCCGTCGCATCTGCGCCGGATCGTGCTGGCCGACGGCGTCGTGCTCGGCGCGGCCGCCGCGGCCGGCGGTGTCGCGCTGGGCATCGCGGCCGCGGCGGTCGCCCGCCCGCTGCTCGAGGAGCACCTCGCCCAGGCCCGCTCCGGCGGCTTCCGGGTGTTTCCCATGGCGCTGGGCGGCCTGGCCGGACTGGCCCTGGTGACCGGGACGCTGGCCGCGCTGGTGCCCGCCTGGGCCGCCTCCCGACAGGAGGTGGTAACCGCGCTGGCCGGGCGGCGCGGGATCACCCGCTCGCGGCGGCGTTGGATCGCCCTCGGTGCGGTGCTGGCGGCGGCCGGCGCTGGCCTCTCGGCCATCGGCGCCTGGCGTACCGAGGCGACGATCATCCTCGCCGGGCTGGTCGCCGGCGAGGCGGGACTGGCGCTGTGCACGCCCGCCTTCGCCGGGCTGGTGGCCGGGCTCGGTCGCCGGCTGCCGCTGGCGCCGCGAATCGCGCTGCGGGACACCGCCCGCAACCGCGCCGCCGCGGCGCCGGCGATCTCGGCCGTGATGGCCGCGGTCGTGGCCAGCCTCGCGGTCGGCGTCGTGCTGAGCGCGAGCACCCAGCGCACCAGGAACGACTACCGGTCACTCACCCGGCCCGGGGACGTGGTCCTGGACCACATGGGCAAATCGGGCCAAGGGCGGCCGCTGCCACCGCGAGCGGTCGCCACCCTGCGCAGCGTGATGCCGGTCGAGCAGGTCTACCGGATCGGCCTGCCGTCGTGTGGGCCCGGGGAGTGTTCCATCACTCCGCAGGCGCCGGCGGCGCGCAAGTGCCCGTACTCGCCCGAGGTCCTGCGGCGCGACCCGACCGCGGTCGAGCAGCGAGCCGCCCGGCGCGACCCCCGCTGCGACGGCCTCGGCGGCTTGTACCGCTACTTCGAGTACGCCTTTAGCGACAACTTCACCGTCGTCGTCGACGGCAGGGCGGTCGGCGCGCTCACCAGCATTCCGGCCGAGGACGCCGCCCGAGCCGCCGCCGCCCTGCGCGCCGGCAAGGTGGTCGTGGACCACCCCCGCTACTTGGACGACGGCCAGGTCACGCTGAGGATCGCGGCGGTCAACTTCGCGCCGGACGCCGGCAAGAAGGAGACGACGTGGACGGTGACAGCTCCAGGGTTCGCCTTGCCGCACCGCCCGAGCGCGCCGGTTGTCATGATGACCAGGCAGACCGCGCGCTCGCTGGGGCTGCGCTCGGTGACGTCGATCGCGCTGGCGACCACTGACCGCATGCCCACGGTCGTGGAGGAGGACCGGCTCCAGGCCGCGTTCCCCAAGGTGGACGTCTACGTCGAGCGGGGCCCGAAGTCGCGCTCGGACACCCGATCGCTGCTGCTGCTGGCCATCGTGGCCGGCGTGATCGCGCTGAGCGCCGCCGCGATCGCCACCGGGCTCGCCGCCGCCGACCGCCGCGCCGACCTCGCCACGCTGGCCGCGGTCGGGGCGTCCCCGCGGGTGCGCCGCGGGCTGTCGTTGAGCCAGTCGGGCGTGATCGCAGGCCTGGGCTCATTGCTTGGCGCGGTCGCCGGGCTGGGCGGGTCCGTGGCCGTGCTGCTCGCCTTCAACCGGGGCAACGCCGACCTCTGGCCGGCCCCCACGCCGTACCCGATCGCGGTGCCCTGGCTCAACGTCGGCATCGCGCTGCTCGTCGTACCGGTGGTCGCCATGCTCGGCGCCGGCCTGCTCACCCGCTCCCGCCTGCCGATCGAGCGCCGCCTGTAGCGCAGCCGCCCAGGACCTTCCACTCAGACCGACGCTGGCCTGTCGCTGGCCTGTCGCTAGCCTGTCGCTGGCCTGTCCGAAACCTTCAAGACACGGCGGGCTGCGCGGCCTACCGTGGGCGGTATGGACAATGGAAGGAGAGCAGGATGCAACAGCGTGTGAGCCTGATCACCCTTGGGGTCGCCGACGTGCCGCGCGCCCGGGCCTTTTACGAGGCGCTGGGATGGCACATGGACTGGGGCCTGGACGACGACACCGACCAGGTCGCGTTCTTCCAGGTGGGCGGCATGATCGTCGGGCTGTGGGATCGTGCCAAGCTGGCCACCGACAGCGGGGTGGAGAACTCCCCGGGCTGGGGCGGGGTCACGCTCGGCTACAACGTGGGCTCTCCTGAGGAGGTGGACCGGGTGATCCAAGAGGCGCGAGTCGCCGGCGCCACGGTGCCGCGCGAGCCGGGCAAGACCTTCTGGGGCGGCTACTCCGGGGTCTTCGTCGACCCCAACGGTCACCCCTGGGAGGTGGCGCACAACCCGAGCTGGACTGTCCACGAGGACGGCCGCACCACGCTCGCCTGAGCGACCCATCTGCGGTCCTGTGGGCGAATTGGTCGAACGGACCTCATGCGCCTCAGGGGACCTATGACGCCGCGGCAGGGTGCGTCCCCGAGCTGCGCCGGGGCGCCCTCGGTGAGGTTTGCGTCAGTCGCGCTCCACCACCTCGAGGTGGCGCACGCGGAGGTGGTCGATGTCGAGCTCGCCAAGGTGCAGCCGGCGGATGGCGGCATGGCGGATGACCAGCCGGCCAATCGCCACGGTGCCGAGCGCCAAGGCGGCGCAGGCGCCGGCGAGCAGGGCGGCGAAGCCCAGGGCGGAGGCACCCGTAGCCGCGGCGCCGCTGGCGGCGGCACCGGTGGCACTTGCCCCGACAGTGGTGGCGGCTGGAGTGGGCTGGCTGCCCTGGGAGGGGGTCTCGGGCTGGGAGGGGGTCTCGGGCTGGGAGGGGGTCTCGGGCTGGGAGGGGGTCTCGGCCACGGTCGGCTCCTTTCTAGCGATCTCCTGGCGGGCGTGCGGCCGGGTCAGGTCCGGCGCACCAACCAGATGACCACGGCAACCGTCATGCTGTCGACGTCATGGTGCAAGACCAGTCGTATCCGAGCGCCTCGTATCCGAGCGCCGGGCACTTCCCTCGGGTGGCACGATAGCCGGCATGGAGAGCCAGGCAGGGGATCGAGGGGGCCGGCCGCTCATCGGCCGTGACCGGGAGCTTGCCGAGCTGACGGCTGGGCTCGAAGACGCGCTCGCTGGTCGAGGGCGCCTGGCTCTGATCGCGGGGGAGCCCGGGATCGGCAAGACCGTGCTGGCCGAGCGTCTCGCGATCCGGGCCGTGGAGCGAGGGGCCCGGGCCGTGTGGGGACGATGCTGGGAGGGCGGCGGGGCGCCTCCCTTCTGGCCCTGGATGCAGATCATCCGGGCGCTTGCGGAGGACTGTGACGACGATACCCTGGCCTTGTACCTGGGCGCCGGAGCGTCCTACGTCGCCCAGCTGGTCCCGGAGGTAGCAGACCGGGTCGGCCCTGTAGCCGGAGCCGGCGCTGCCTTGGTCGAGGGTGACGCTGGACGCTTCTACCTGTTCGAGGCCACGGCGCGCCTCTTTAGGAACGCGTCGTCGGCGAGGCCGCTGCTGCTCCTGCTGGACGACCTCCATGCGGCCGACAGCTCCTCACTGTGGCTGCTCCGATTCCTTGTGCCAGACCTTCCCGCGTCACCGCTGATGGTGCTGGGCGCCTATCGCGACGTGGAGGCCAGGCAGCCAGGCCATCTACGTGAGGCGCTCACCGAGCTGGTGCCCCACAGCCAGCCGATCACGCTGCGGGGTCTGGAGCGCGAGGAAGTCGGGGGATTGATCGAGCGGCTCTCCGAGAGGGTGCCCTCCAAGGAGCGGGTGGCGTTCATCCACGACCTCACCGAGGGCAATCCCTTGTTCGTGCAGCAGCTGGTTCACACGCTTCGCCCGGAAGCCATCGACGGCCACGGTCGTTTCACGGCTCCTCTTCCCCAGAGCGTGCGGGCAGTGATCGACAAACGGCTTACCCCGCTCTCCGCGGACGCTGTCCAGGTGCTGTCGGCCGCGGCGGTGGTGGGCCGGGCCTTCGACCTGTCGCTGCTCGGGGCCGCCTGCGGTCTCCCGGTGCGGCAGGTCCTCGGCGCCCTCTCGGAGGCCGCCGACCTCGGGGTCGTGACCGAGGAGCCGGGCGCGATCGGCCTGTACCGTTTCTCCCACCCGCTCATGCGAGAGGCGCTCTACGAGCGCCTTCCGCTGCCTGCTCGCGTGGAGCTGCATCAGCGGGTCGGCGAGGCTATCGAGGCACGCCACGGGACGGCGTCGGGCGCCGATCTGGCCGAGCTCGCGCATCACTTCGCGATGGTCGCCCCCATGGGGCACGGCGCCAAGGCCTTGGAGTACGCGCGCGGAGCTGGCGACCGGGCCATGGCGATGCACGCCTACGACGAGGCCGCCGCGCAGTACGAACGGGCCCTGCGGGTGCTGGAGCTCGCGGGCGCTGACGAGGCGCTGCGCTGCGAGCTGCTCCTCCGCCTGGGCGAGGCCCGGAGCAGGGCAGGCGATCACGTGCAGGCAAGGGAGAGCTTCCTCCAGGCCGCCGAGCTCAGCGGCAGGCGCGGGTCTCCCGAACAGCTCGGTCGGGCGGCGCTGGGCTATGGAGAGCCGCAGGTAGAGGGTGGTCTGGTCAGCACCCGGCTTGTCTGGCTCCTGCGGGAGGCGTTGGGCGGCCTGCGCCAGGAGGACAGCCCGCTGCGGGCGCGGCTGCTGGCCCGGCTGTCGCTGGAGCTGACCTTCTCGGGTTCGGAGGGAACGGAGCTGAGGGGCTCCCTCAGTCAGCAAGGGGTCGAGATGGCCCGGCGCGTTGGCGACCCGACCGCGCTCTCCGACGCGCTCCGCGCCCGGTGGATGGCGGTGTGGGGGCCGGCCGGGCTCGAGGAGCGCTCGACCATCGCGGAGGAGATCCTCCGTCTGGCGCGGGAGACCGGGGACCGTGAGACAGAGCTCGCCGGCCGCGCCAGACGGACCGCCAGCCTGGTCGAGTCCGGAGACATTCGGGCGGCGGAGGCTGACATCGCGGCGCACGCGCGCCTTGCCGGGGAGCTCCGGATGCCCTTCCACCTGTGGACGGCCGCGACGTTACGCGCGATGCGGACGCTGCTGCGGGGTGACCTGCGGGAGGCCGAGAAGCTGGCCGACGAGGCCCTGGCCATGCAGCCGGATCGGCCGAACGCCCGGTTCGCTCAGCTGGATCAGCTCGTGGTGATCCGGTGGGAGCAGGGCCGGCTCGCGGAGCTGCAGGCGGTATGGCGGGGGTTCGTGGAGCAGTTCCCCACGGTCGGCTTTGCGAGAGGGTGGCTGGCGCACGCCGAGGCGGAGGGAGGTCTCCAGGACGAGGCCCGGCGGGGTCTCCGATGGCTGGTCGACGAGATCCCGCGACTGCCTCGAGACGGCCTCTGGCTTCCCGCCCTCGCGCTGGCTTCGCTGCTCTCGGCGCGGCTGCGGGAGCCGGATGGCGCGGGCAGCCTGTACCAGCTCCTGCTGCCCTACGCGGACCGGACCGTCGCGATCATGATGCCGCATCCCGTCGTCTGCCTGGGATCCGCGACGCTCTACCTCGCCCTTCTCGCCGCGGTTGCGTCCCGGTGGGATGAGGCCGACAGCCACTTCCAAACGGCGCTCCGCGCGAACGACCGGCTGGGAGCGGCGGCGTTCCTGGCCCGGACTCGGTATGAGTACGCCAGCATGCTCATTCGCCGCGGCCGGACGGCGGATCATGACAAGGCCCTCCAGCTCCTGGACCAGGCGCTCGAGGCGGCCCGCACGCTTGGGCTGGCGTGGGCGGCGCGGGAGATCTCGACGCTCCGTGGGACCGAGACAGGTGGGACGGTGACGGGCGTTGCCGAGGAGGCGCCCGCCGAGGCGCCCGCCGAGGCCCCCGCCGAGGCCCCCGCTGAGGCGCCCACCAAGGTCCCAGCCGAGGGGCACGTCTTTCGACGCGAGGGCGATTTCTGGACCGTCGCGTACGGTGGCTCGGTCGTCCGGGTCCGGGACTCCAAGGGGCTGCGTTACCTCGCCCAGCTGCTGGCGCGGCCGGGGCGGGAGCTCCACGTCGTCGACCTCGAGGCGGCCGAGAGCCAGCCAGCGCAAAGGGATCGATCCGGGCGGCTGGCCCGGTCAGGAGTGGCCGAGCTCGAGGTGCGTCCTGATCTCGGCGACGCGGGGGAGCTCCTCGACGCCAGGGCCAAGGCCGCCTACTGGGCTCGGCTCGAGGAGCTCCGGGCTGAGCTGGAGGAGGCGGAGCGCTTCAGCGACGCTGGCCGCGCGGCGAGGTCCAGGCAGGAGATCGACTTTCTCGAAGACGAGCTTGCCAGGGCGGTGGGGCTGGGAGGCAGGGACCGCAGGGCCGCCGCCCACGCCGAGCGCGCCAGGCTGAACGTGACCAGGGCGATCCGAGCGGGGGTTGCCAACCTCGCCCGGCTCAACCCGTCCCTGGGGCAGCACCTCACCGCGACCATCCGGACGGGCAGGTACTGCTCGTACACGCCCGACCCTCGCGCACCCATCGCCTGGCGGCTCTGACTCGTCTCGAGCCGGCCGTCTGAACGCTCGTTCACGCCGGTTGAACGCCTCCTCTGATGTACGCATCCGATCGGAGGGAGGAGGACGTGGACATCCGCATCTCGATCGAGCAGCCAGAACCCCTCACCGGGACGGCGGCGACCGACGAGCGGGGGCCCCTTCCCTTCGAAGGGTGGTTGGGATTGCTCAGGGTGCTCTCCACCCTCGTTGACACCTCGAGGTCCCAGGACGGTGGTGGCAGAGCATGAAGCGAGTCCGCATCAAAAGGCCCAAGGCCCGGGGGAAGCACAGGTCGCCCATGGTCCTTGCGCTGGATCCACGAGACCCGGACATCGTGCGGGCAAAGGCCGCAAGGCGAGAGGAGAAGTCGTGAGCCAGACGGGGATGAGAGCAGCGGGCCAACCCACCCGGGGACCGACCAGGCCGCGGGCCGGGAAGCGGTGGAATCTCGCCGCGCGCGCCGGCCAGTGGAGTTCCAAGCATCGCAGGGCAGCCATCGTGGGGTGGCTGATGCTCGTCGCCGTGGCCGCCGTGATCGGCTTCGCGGTGGGCACCAGGCCCATGTCCACGTCCGACTACGCCACCGGGGAGTCGGGGGTGGCGGCGGGCATCCTGTCGCGGGACTTCCCTCAGCCGGCCACCGAGAGCGTGCTGGTGCACAGCCCCGCCGCGACGGTGAGCGATCCGGGCTTCCGGGCCACGGTCGTCGCCGTGGCAGCTCGTCTCGAGGCCTTGCCCGACGTCAACGGCGTGCGATCCCCGTTTGGCTCGGGCGGGCGGGGTCTGGCCTCGCCAGACGGGCACTCCGCGCTGGTCCAGTTCCAGATCGCCGGCAGCGCCGATGACGCGGCCGACAAGATCGTGCCTATCCGCTCTGCCGTCGACGCGCTGGAGCGTGCACATCCCGGGTTCGTGATCGAGGAGTTCGGCACTGCCAGCGGGGACCGTGCGCTCAACGACACCATCGCCGCCGACCTCGAGCGCGCTGGGTACCTGTCGCTGCCGGTGACCCTCGCCATCCTGCTGCTGGCGTTCGGCGGGCTCGTCGCCGCCGGGATCCCCGTCCTGCTCGCCCTCTCGGGGGTGCTGGGGACCTTCGGGCTGGCCGCGCTGGTCAGCCACGTCGTGCCGGAAGGCTCCCCGACCGCCTCGGTGATCTTCATGATCGGCATGGCCGTGGGCGTCGACTACTCACTGTTCTACCTGCGGCGCGAGCGAGAGGAGCGCGCCGCCGGCCGAGCGCCCGTGGCGGCGTTGCGGGTCGCGGCGGCCACCTCCGGCCAGGCCGTGCTCGTCTCCGGCACCACCGTGATGATCGCGATGGCCGGCATGCTGTTCACCGGCGCCAAGGTCTTCACCTCCATCGGGGTGGGCACCATGCTGGTGGTGCTGGTCGCCATGGTCGGCTCGGTCACCGTCCTGCCGGCGACGCTGGCCACGCTGGGCGCGCGCGTCGAGCGGGGCAGGCTCCCCTTCATCAGCCGAGGAACCCGCACCAGCGGCGAGGGCCGGGTGTGGGGCAAGATCCTTGGCCCGGTGCTGGCCCGGCCACTCGCTTCGGCGGTAACCGCCGCGCTCGTGCTGGTGGTGCTGGCCCTGCCCGCGTTCGGGCTGCACACCGAGCTCCTGGGCGTCACCTCGCTGCCCACCGACACCCCGATCGTGCAGGCCTACCAGCGGGTCCAGCAGGCCTTTCCGGGCGCATCGCTGCCCGCTTCGGTCGTCATCAAGGCCCGCGACGTGACCTCACCGCAAGTGCAGGCCAGCGTCGCCGCCCTCCAGCGCCAGGCGGCTGCCACCGGGCAGCTGTCCGGACCGGTCGCGGTGCGCACCAACCGTGCCCGGACCGTGGCCGTCGTCGACGTCCCGCTTGCCGGCAACGGCCACGACGCCGCGTCGTTCCGCGCCCTCGACACCCTCCGGCACCGCGTCGTCCCGGCCACGGTCGGCCAGCTCCCCGGGGCCACCGTGGCCGTGACCGGAGAGACCGCGGGAACCAAGGACTTCAACGACACCATCCGCTCGCGCATCGCGGTGGTGTTCGGGTTCGTCATCGCGCTGGCGTTCCTGCTGCTGCTGGTTACCTTCCGCTCTATCGTGATCCCACTCAAGGCGGTGGCCCTCAACCTGCTGTCGGTGGGCGCCGCGTACGGCATCCTGGTCGCGGTGTTCCAGCACGGCTGGGGGGCCTGGCTGCTCGGCGCGAGCGCCACGGGCGCGATCACCTCGTGGCTGCCGCTGTTTTTGTTCGTGATCCTGTTCGGGCTGTCCATGGACTACCACGTATTCATCCTCAGCCGCGTCAAGGAGCTGGTCGACCAGGGGATGCCCACCCGAGCGGCCGTCCAGCAGGGGATCAGGACCACTGCCGGGACCGTGACCAGCGCGGCCATGGTGATGGTGGCGGTCTTCGCCATCTTCATCACCGGCCACACCGCGGATCTGAAGCAGATGGGCCTCGGCCTGGCCGTGGCGGTCCTGCTGGATGCCACGGTGATCCGCGGTGTGCTCCTGCCGGCGACCATGGAGCTGTTCGGGGAGTGGAACTGGTACCTTCCAAGACGGCTCGAACGGCTCATCTCAAGGCGGAGTCTGTGACGAGTGGCTGCTCAGGACGCCCGACGTCCGACGCCCGCTTCGGAGACCTTGGCCCGCTCGGTGACCTCGCGGAGCACGCGGATGGTGGTCTCGACGTCGCTCGGACCGAGCCCGGCGAGGAGCTTCGCGCTGGCGCCCCCGACGGACTGGCGGAGGCTCCGGTGGAGGACCTGGCCCTCCTCGGTCAGCTCGACCAGCGGACCCTCCCGCGATCCTCCATCGGCGGTGAGGCGGACCAGGCCGGTCGACCGGAGTCGCTCGAGCAGTTCCGAGATCGCCCCGGCATCCGTCTGCAGCGCCTGGGCCAGGTTCGAGCGCAGCTCGTCGCTGGCGATGGCCCGTCCTCGGGTAGCGAGGGTGTTCAGGACCACCCAGCTGTCAAAGGTGGTGCCGGCCTCGTCCAGGACGTGGTCGAGCACCGTCTTCAGGGCCGTCTGAGCCTCCCCCACGGTCTGTCCGAAGGGGGGTGGGGGGACTCGAGTGTCGGTCATGACGTGTACCTCCTTCTCCGCTGTCGGGCTTCTCCGCTGTCGGGCTATACTCGACAGGCACCTGCCTACTTTAGCAGATAGAGAGGCGCCTGTCTATGTCAGAGGAACAGGAAAAACAAGGACTTCCGGCTCGCCCGTTGCTCGGGCTGCTGCTCCGGCTCCTGAACCAGCACTGGGCCGACGGCGTCGACGCGGCACTGCGTGCCGCGGGCTTCGACGGCATCCGTCCACACCACGCCAACGTGTTCGCGTTTACGCCGCCGGAAGGCATCCAGGTCAGCGAGCTCGCGCAGCTCTCGCGGGTGCGCAAGCAGACGATGGCCCAGGCCATCGAGCAGCTCGAGAGTGCCGGCTACGTGGAGCGCCGCCCGGATCCAAGCGACCGCAGGGCGCGATTGGTCTTCCTCACCGATCGGGGGAAAGCCGTGCGGCCGGTGGGAACAACCGCCGGCCGCCGGGTGGAGGAGCGCTGGGCGGAGCTGACCAGCCCAGAGGAGGTCGAGGCACTCCGCCGCTCGCTCCAGCGCCTGCTCGACGCACTCAGTGAACCATCGCCGTCCTGAGACCGATCCGGTCGTTGTCCAACTGACTATGGCACCGGGATCGAGGTGGTGGGCACGTTATAGCCTCTCACCCGGAGATAGGGCGCCTGGCCGCCCAGGTCAGCCGTCTTGTACACGGCTGTAATGGTGGTTGATTCACCCGGCCAGAGGGAAACGTAGTTGTCCGTGTAGTTCACCGGCAGGACCTCATTGCCGCCGTCCCCCGCCGTGACCTCCGGTCGCACGAAGAACGCGATATTGGTCGTGCTGGTGTTGTTCAGAGTCAGGTTGACGGTCTCCTGCCCGCCGGAGATCGTCCGGGAGGCGGCAGCGGTCACGTCGGGGTTGGAGGCCAGGCTGTTCAGACCCGTGAGGTTCGCGTAGCTCTTGATGCCCGTCTTGTACCAAGTGCTGCGATTGGCCAGCACGTCAGGACTCGTCGAGTACCAGTAGAGGTTGTTGCTGACCACCGCGCCCGCCGAGTCCCTGAGCTGCAGCCGGATGAAGTAGGTCGTCGAGAGGCCGGTCAGGGCAGGAATCGTCAGCACTTGTGTGGAGGCGTTCGCCAGCGCGCTCACGGCCGCCTGAGTCGTGTACTGCGCGGTCAGGTCCGGGATGTTGTAGACCGTTGCCGTCGCCGTCATGCCGCTTCGCGCCGTCAGCGTGGAGTTGACGGCGTACACGTTCCGTGTGAAGTAGTCATAGGCGATGTGCACCGGCTCATTGGCCGTTTTAGCGCCGAAGTAGCCGCCGCCCGGCTTGAAGTAGTAGTCGTACAGGTTCCAGTGGACCGACGGCCAGGCGTTGTTCAGCATCCAGAAGATGACTCCGAAAGACTGCGTGTACTCGTGCGAGTTCCAGGCCTCGAAGAAGGACCTGGTGTTCTCGTAGTTCTGGAGCTCGGACTTCCGCGAGTAGTCGGCTGCGCTACTCGTGCTGCCGTAGCGGTTGTTAACACCGCCCGTGAACTGCTTGATCGTGTCGAAGACGCCCTTTTTTCCGGAGTGATAGTTCCAGACGGTGCCGATCGGCCAGAGGTCATTGGGGCCGATGAACTTCTGCAGGCTCTCCAGCGGCGGCGGAGCCTCCGTGCCTTCCTCGGCGTTGGTGCCGAACGCACTCCCTAACTGGCTCGTATCCCACCACAGGACTGGCGGCTCCCACATGTAGGGGCCATCCATCTTCATCCCGGCATCGGGGTTGCACCAGGTGGCGACGCTGTCCAGGGTCGGGTTCTGCCAGTGCAGGGCGATCGCGGTGTTCTTGTACGTCGTCAGGTGCGCCGAGGAGACTGGACAGTCGCTCCCGAAGGCCCAGACGAGGGCGCTGGCGTGGGCGCGCAGGGCCCGCATCTGGCTGTTCAGGGAGGCGTTCGCCACCTGCTCCTGCTCAGCCGTCCAGCTGTCCTTTTCCCACGCGCTGCAGCACACGAACCCGGACATGAGCATGATCCCGTTCTGGTCGGCCAGGTCGTAGAGCTCCTCGTTCCCGAGGGTGCCCTCGAAGCGGATCGTATTGAGACCCATGTCCTTGACGTACTGGATGTGCGCCGCGTTGGTCTTGGTATCCCAGCGCTGGAGCATGTCCCACACGTAGCCACCGCCGCGGAACATGATGTTCTGGCCGTTGACCTTGTAGCCAACGAACGACGTGCCGTTGACGGTGGTCCGGTAATCAGTGAACTGGCGGATCCCGAAGTCGGTCGACTTGGTGTCCGAGGTCGCCCCGCCCGTGCTAGCGGTCACGGCGAGCTGGTACAGCTCTGGATTGCCGAACTGGTACGGCCACCACAGGGCGGGGCTGGTGACGTGCAGCTGCGGGTAGGCCACCGGGTCGAAGGCGATCTCCCGACGCTCGTTCGCATTCAGCCTGACGTCCTGGCTGAACGAGATGCTCGGATAGCCCGACTTGGTGATGGTGCCGCTGATCGTCGTGGAGACCGGAGCGTTCGTCGCGTTGAGGGCGTCGACGTACACGGTCAGATCCGCTGAGCTCGTCGCGGGCAGCGGCAGGACGGTCTTGACGTAAGGATCCCGCAACGCGACCGGGCCCGTCGTCTCCAGCAGGGTCTTGCCCCACAGACCGGCATTCATGTCGGGGGCTTCCGGGTTCCAGTCGACGGTGCAGAAGGAGAGATCGTTGCAGCCGTGTGCGGGCGGGGTTACGAGAATCGCCAGCGCATTGACTGCCCCGGGCCTGACCAGGTTGGTGGCGTTGTACTCGTGGGCCACCATGGTGCCGACGGCGTTGGCATCGATCTGCGTCCCGTTCAGCCAGATCTGGGCCCGGTAGCTGATCCCCTTGAACCGGAGCCAATACGCCTGATCGGCCGTTGTGGCGGGGGCGGTGAACTCCCCCCTGAACCACCAGTTCTGGGTCGTCAGATCCGGCACCGACTGGAGGTTGGTTCCGAAGTAGATATTCTGGTAGACGTTGTTGGCGACCAGCCCGCTCAGGACGGTCGAAGGCAGCGAGACGGGATACCAGCTCGAGGTGATGTAGCCAACCTGGGATATGGTCGCGCCCGTGTCGGTGACACTGCTGGCTGACTTGAGCGCCCAACCGCTCGTCAACTCCGTGGAACTGATCGTCGCGGCGCTGGCGCTCGGCGAACGGCCGACGCCGATGACAAGCACCAGCGCCAGGCTCACGAGCAGGACCCCGAGCCTGCGGCGTCCACTTATCGGAGGCTCGCTGGTGGCAGCGGCGGCTATCATTGGCATGCATGGCCTCCTTACTGTGCAAGGGCTGGAGCAGTCGAGTCCGGCTTGCTTCAGGAAGCGTCGTTCATCCGGCTGAGAGAGCGCGCCGATACAGATAGTTAAGAAGACTCCCTAACTATTCTGACTGACTTTAAACTCCGCAATGGTGTGGAGTCAAGGATTGGGATCGCTCCCGGGCGCCCGGCCCGCGGACACGCTGGCCGCACGGGCCGAAGAGCTGCTCACTTCCCATCACGCGACGTGAGGGGACTTCACGCCGGTGTGCCGCGGGCCGGGCTTTGACTGGGAAGCGACTGATGGAACCGGAAGAAGCCGCCCGGGTCGTAGCGTGCCTTGACGCGTGCCAGATGGTCGTAATTGGTCCCGTAGTAGGCGTGCGCCCAGTCCACCAGGTCTGGGTCAGGGAAGTTCGGGTACACGCCTCCGGACCCCCACGGGTGCACCAGCTCCCACGACCGCGCCAGCCAGCGCCGCGCCGCCTCCCGGTTGCCGGATGACGCGTCCGGGGCGACGACGACCTCGTGCTTGAGCAGGAAGCGCTCGTCGCGGTGGACGAAGGCGGTGGCGTCGGCAGGCACGCGGTTGTACGCGCCGCCCCACGGCGTGAAGTCCAGCACGCGCACCTGGTCGGCGATCCGCTCCCTGGAGAAGTGCTCCACCAGGGCCGCGACGGCTCCAGTGGGCAGCGGCCGCCGGAAGAACTCCGACTTGCTGAAGGAGTGACCCGGCTCCGCCAGCCCGCCCGGAGGCGACGCCTCGAGCTGATCCTCGGCGCCGAGCTCGGCCAAGTGCCGCTTGGCCTCCCGGTAGGACAGGTGCTTGCGAACCGCCGACGTCGGGTCCGCGCCCGCGTGGGCGACCAGTTCCTCCAGCAGCCTGGCGGTGTCGGCCTCGGTGCCGGTCATGGCCCCCAGCAGCTTCACCGTGGGTGGCTCGCCAGGGTCGCCGGGGGCGTTCAGCAGCAGGCTGGCGGCCAGCTCATCAGGCGCAGCCGGCGCCCAGGCCTGCCACGCCTCGACCAGCGTGGCCACGTGGGCATAGGACCAGGTCAGGTGGAAGCTGGTCGCGGGCGGCGCCGGGAGCGTGTGGAAGTCCAGGGAGGTGACCACGCCGAAGTTGCCCCCGCCGCCGCGGAGCCCCCAGAACAGCTCCTCGTCGTGGTCGTCGTCGCACTCGACGACGCGACCGTCTGCCAGGACGACCTGGGCTCCGAGCAGGTGATCACAGGTCAGCCCCTGCTTTCGGCCGAGGATCCCGAGCCCGCCGCCGAGCGTGAGCCCGGCGATGCCGACGGTGGGGCCGCAGCCGGCGGGGATGGTCCGGTCGTGTTCGGCAAGCGCGTCGTAGACCTCTCCCAGCCGCGCCCCAGCGCCCACCGTTGCCCTCCCGTCCGAGACCGACACCGAGCGCATCGGCGTGACGTCGATGACGATCCCCTGCGTCGAGGAGCGTCCGGCAAAGCAGTGCCCGCCGCCGCGGGCCGCCACCGGCAGCGCGGACCGGCGCGCGAACAAGATCGTCTCGGCGACATCTTTGGGGGTCCCGCACAGCACCACGGCCTGTGGCCGGACGTCGTGGAACCGGGCGATGGGCGGCTTGCGCAGCAGCTCGTAGTCGGGCGAGACGGGCAGCACGACGTCGCCCGCGATCACGCCCTGCAGCGCGTCCCAATCAACAGCGAAGGTTTTCATGGCTCCTCATGCGCGGCTGCTACATCCCGCTCGGGACCGCTGCCAACGTCACGATGCCCGACGGGACCACCGTGATCGCCATACCCGCTCGGCTGCGCCCCAAGCACGTCGGCACTCCACTGTGCGGCCGGCTGTTGTGCGTCCAGATAGTCTATGGCCCGCCCCCGACAGGATTCACAGTCTGCGCTGCTGATTGGCCGGATCAGCCGCGATGGCCGCAACGGCCTCGATTTCGACAAGGAAATCCGGGTTCGCCAGGCCCACGACCGTCACGACGCTGATGGCCGTGGGGTGGGGACCCCACACTCGCTGTGCCGTGCCGAATGCCTCCCGTACGTCGTGGCCCTGCACCAGGTAAATGGAAAGCTTGACCACGTGTTCCTGGGCGGCGCCGACAGCCTCGAGCGCGGCGAGCACGTTGCGGAGCGCCTGCTCCGTCTGGGTCGCGAGGTCCCGACCGATGATGTTTCCATCGGCGTCGAGTGCGTTCTGGCCACCCACGTACGCCAGCTTGTGAGCGCCTTCGACGGTGACCAGCTGGGTGAAGGCGGGGTTGCCGTGCAGGCTTGTCGGATTGACGTGCTCGATCTTCATCGGACTCCTCTGACCCGTTGGTCGATCAAGACCCGATTCCGCCGCGGCCTGCTGCTGGAGCAGCCCGCGGAGGGCCTCTTGGTAGATGAAGGCCAGCCGAGGATCGTCCTCGGTCTCGATCCTGGTCGCGCTCACCTTCCCAGCCCCTCCACCTTCACCCTGCCTCCGAGGACGACCCTACCGCATCAGCGAGACGGTGTTCGCGGATCTCGCGGAGGCGCAGCCCGACGCGCTGGGCGCCCTTGATCAGGCGCAGCCGGTCGACCTTGGCCTGGCCGTAGAGGCGGTGCCGGCGGGGCTGCGTGCGGGTAGGTGCAGCAGCCCGAGCCGCTCGTAGTAGCGCACGGCATCCGGGCGGAGGCCTGGTCGGCCAGGGCTGAGACGGTCAGCGCCATCGTCATACCGTCAGGCTGGGCCTTGGAGTGCGCTCCAAGGTCAAGTGTTGCGGGTCATGATGCACTCCTCATAGATCGACATTTTGTCGATGTCTCAGGCGTCGCGCGGCCGATCGATGCGCCGGTCGGCGACGGATGCGGGACGGTGCTGCTGCGGAACCGGGACGGTCCGAGCGGCAGGTCAGCAGCAGCCGGACCGGCCCACCACAGGCAGCTCGCTTCGAGCGGCGCTCGGCGCGGCGGCGGCCCCAACGGGCTTGACGGCCTTGATGATGGCCGAGTGCAGGCCGTCGGCGACCTGATGGGTGAAGGTCACCTGGACCTGCTCGAAGCCGGCCGCGGCCAGGCCCTGCTCGTACTCGCCCTTGGACAGCACGCCGGCGATGCAGCCCACGTAGCTGCCCCGCGCAGCCCGCTCGGCCGGGGACAGGTGATCTTCGGCCACCACGTCGCTGACGCCGAGACGCCCGCTCGGCTTGAGCACGCGGAAGGTCTCGGCGAACACCGCCGGCTTGTCGACCGACAGGTTGATCACGCAGTTGGAGATCACCACGTCGACGGTCGCGGCGGGCAGCGGGATGGCTTCGATGTGGCCCTTGAGGAACTCCACGTTGCCCGCGCCGGCCTCGGTAGCGTTGCGCCGGGCCAGGGCGAGCATCTCCTCGGTCATATCCAGCCCGTACGCCTTGCCGCTGGGGCCGACCCGGCGGGCCGACAGCAGCACGTCGATGCCGCCACCCGAGCCCAGATCCAGCACGACCTCGCCCGCGCGCAGCTCGGCCACGGCGGTCGGGTTGCCGCAACCCAGGCTGGCAAGGACCGCCGTGTCGGGCAGCACGTCACGGTCGGCGGCGACGTACAGGGCGGCGCCGATCCCGGGCTGCTCGTCGGCTTGACCGCAGCAGCCGCTGGCGCAGCGACAGTCGGCCGGCTGGCCGCACCCGCAGCCGCCTGCGCCGCCGCTGGTGACTCGGGTCGCCAGGTCGGCATAGTGGGCCCGCACCTGCTCGCGCACCTGGACGTCACCCTGCTCGCGATCGGTGGAGGTCATGTGGTGCCTCCTTGCAGGTTGGCGACGGCGGCCAGCCGGCCGAGCACGTCGCGGTCAAGGGAGTAGTAGGCCCAGACGCCGCGTTGCTCGCGGTGCAGCAGCCCGGCGGTCACGAGCTTCTTGAGGTGGTGGCTGACGGTGGGCTGGCTGAGCCCGAGGGGCTCGGTGAACTCGCACACGCACACCGGATCAGGGCTGGTCGCCAGCAGGTTGACGATCTTGACCCGGTGCGGGTCGGCCAGCGCCTTGAACAACCGGGCGGTGGCCTCGGCTTCGACGTCCGACAGCGTCGCCG
Organism: bacterium; assembly: GCA_046727955.1. GTDB lineage: Bacteria > Actinomycetota > CALGFH01 > CALGFH01 > CALGFH01 > DASVXQ01. Next base: position 37,686 of record JBKPDO010000396.1, read on the forward strand.
CGTCCAGCGGCGCGCAGCACGCCGCGGCGCTGGCCGTAGCGCGGTCCTGAGTGGTAGCAGTGGTGGTGGTGGTGGTGGTGGTCATCGCAGCCCCAGCCTGGCAGTGGCGGCACGGGTCCGCGCCTGGTCCAGCAGCGCGTCGGCGCGGCAGCGCTGGTCGCAGACCTCGCCGCAGCGCTCGCACACCTCGATGTGCCCGGCTCGCCGGCCCGCGAGCCGACGGATGAGGTTCCGCACGACGCCTCCTCACATTGACAAACTTCAATGTATTGATGCCACAGGTATCGACGAATGTCAATACCACGTGCCTGGGCGGCCCGTCCCGATGGTCGGGTGGGACTGTTGCGTTGGCCGCTGGGATGCGGCGACGGGGTTGCTATCGATCGACGAGTTCAACCTTGTGATCTGCCGTGTTCACTGGTCGTTTTCCCTGCGCTCAACCTGTGACAAGCCCAGCAACATACAGGGCCTCGGGCAGCCCGCGGCGCAGGATCGCCTGCCTGAGCACCTCCTGGCCGGCGCGGGTGTTCTCCTCATACACCCAGCGGCCGTGGATCAGCAGCCGGGAGTGGTCGTCGACCAGCACAAACAGCTTGGCGCGCTTGCTGCCGGCCACCCGCGGGCAGGGCACGAACGGCCCGGTGAGCACGTCGCCGGTCCAGCGTTGGTTGGGCCGTTCGGCCTCGTAGCGGCCGAA
>JBKPDO010000397.1:0-4499 GCA_046727955.1 bacterium
GACCGGCCGGCCCGCGAGCCGATTGGTTTCCGGGTCGATCCGCGCCACGCTGTCGCCGCCGCCGCCGGAGTTGGTCACCCAGACGGCCCCGGGCGTGGCTGCGACGTCCAGGGGCGCCCGGCGGACCGTGATGGTCGCCACTCTGCGGCCGGTCGCCAGGTCGACCCGGGTCACGGCATCGTCGTGTGGCGCGGCCAGATCCCCGGGGGCGACGCTGGCGGCCCACAGCGCCCCATCGCCGACGGTGATGGCCTCAGCGTGCGCAGGGACCCGCAGTGGCTCGCCTACGGCTGCGTTGGTCGTGGGGTCGATCCCAACCACCGCGCTGGCGGCGCCCAGCACCCAGACCTTCCCGCCGGCCACGGCCAGGCTCCCGGCGCCGGGGACCGGGATGACCGCGGCGAACCGGTCGCGGGCGAAGGCGGGCACGGCGGTGCCGGTGCCGGTCGTCGCCGGCCGCGGCTGGGTCGATCGCGGGATGCTCCTGGTGTCGGCGGCCCCGGAGCACCCGGCTGCGGCAACAAGCACCACGAGGACCAGCGTCTTCTGCCAGTGTCCAGCGCGAGGCAGCGACGGCCGGAGAGTGGCGAGCGTCGGCATGGCGCACCTCCCAGGACTCCAGACGGAGCACCTTTTCTACATCGCAGGTGCCCGGCCGGTTCCCCTCGAGTGGAAGGTCAGCGCGGGACCGCGCCGTCCCCCTGCGTGGCGCCCGCAACCGCAGGCTATCGCGTGGCTGCGCCGGAGAAGCTGACCAGCTCGTTCGGCTCGGTCGTCGCCACCCAGGCGTTGTCGCCTGTGGCGACGACATCGCGCGGGCGGCCACGGGTGCGGTAGGAGCGCACGATGCGGCCGCTGCGGGCATCGATCTCCAGCACGGTGTGCAGCTGTGGATCCGCGAGGTAACCGCCGACCGATGGGATTGCCCACAGGTGCCCGCCCGCCGACGCGAGCAGCTCGGTCGGGAAGCCGGTGCGGATCGGAGGTCCCGAGATCCGGTTGGTGCGTGGGTCGACGCGGACGATCGCGGACTCGTGATAAAGCGCGACCCACACAAGGCCCGACCCGAAGGCGACGCCGTGCGGGTCCGATGACAGCGTGATCCGGCGCGCCACGCGACCGCCGCGGGGATCCACGCGCAGCAGCGTCGCGCGGTCGTGGCTCACCGCCCAGACCGCGCCGGCGCCCGCCGCGATGCCCACGATCTCGGTGTCCCCAGGCTGCTTGGACGTGATCGTTCCTGAGCGCGCATCGATGCCGTAAATGAAGGTCGGCCCGTCGACGAGGTTGGCCGCCCACAGCACACCTCGGTCGAGCACCAGCGCGAGTCCGGGCAAGGAGACGCGCGCCGTCAGGCGACCCGTGGTGACGTCGTAGCGATACAGCGTCAGCTCGCCGACAACCCACACGCTGTGGCGGTCAGCCACAAGCCCGTACGGGCGGTCGGGGCCGGAGATGACGCCGGCCTGCGGCGGAGGCGGCGTCACCTTCGCACCACTCGGCAACCGCACGACGGTTCCGAGCCAGCGGCAGGCGCGCGGATCGGCGGCGCCCACACTACGGTCCTCCCTGCTGGCGATCAACAGGCGGCTTCCCACCAGCGCGAGGCGGTCGGGCGGGACCGGCAGGGGGATCTGCCGGCACCTCCCGACAGCTGGCCGCTCGATGGGAGCCCGGCGCGTGGCTGGCGTCGCCGGCGTGCCTGCCGAGCGGGGACGATCGCCGGCTCCAGAGCGGATGGCGAGGACGGTGACCGCGATGCCTGCGCAGACGAGCGCGAGCAGGGTCGCCCGCCTCATCCCCTGCCGCCCTCGCGTGCGTGCCAGTATGCGACGGCCGCGACCGGCCGTTCTGCGAGCGCGCGCCCGTCCGCGCTCCAGGCCGTGACGGTCCCGGGCGTCATCAGGTCGTGCTGGCGCGCCACAGGGACCGCGTAGTCCAGGCGCCGGCCGCGGAGGGGAACCCGCACCGTCGCGCCGTCCGGGTACCGCAGCGTGACGTGGTCGACGCCGGCCAGGTGGAGCTCGCCGCGCACGCGCAGCACGCGCGTGAAGTCGCGTTCGGTACTGACGGTGTCGATCTCGACCGGGTCGGGGTGCTCCGCTGTGGACGGCGGGGTGATCGCGTCGCTTGGGATCACCGCCTGCGCCAGTGGCTTGCCGTGGCGGTCGCGCGCGACCAGCAGCAGTCCGTGCTGGTGGACAGCTGCCAGATGCTGTGGCGGGACCTCGGCGACGTAGAAGCCGCGCTCGCCGAGCTCCACCGCATCGCTGCCGCCATCAGGGTAGACCAGCTCGACCAAGCGCGCGCTCGCGCTGGCGACATGGCCCGACACGGTCACGGGCGAGTCAGCCCGGATGGGTTCGCTGAACGGAACCGTGACCGAGATTGGCGTGCTCTGGGTCTGCACAGCCGTCGAGCAGACAGCACCGCGCGGGCCAGCCGCCTGCGTCACCAGCTCGGCACAGTAGCCCCCACCCTGCAGCGCCGCGAAGTAGACAACCGAGCCGTTGGAGGCCGCGACCGCGCGAGCGTGGGCGACGTCGGGATTCAGCCGCAGATCACGCGGCATGCCGCGATCGACCTCGCCCAGGTCCCGCTTCACAGCCGGCGGCGCCGGCGAGCCGAGAAGCTCACGGCCCGCAGCCGCAGCCGAGCTTGCCATGGCGAGGCTAGCGAGGATGACGGCCAGGCGCACAACCCGTGGGCGCGCCCAGTGGCGGGCCGCGAGCCGCTCGCCGCCGGCGTCAGGTCGCAGAGGATCGCGTCGAGGCTGGACGCCAGCGCCAGTCAAAGTCACTGCCATACCCCCGGAGTCGGGAACCAAGAGCGCGGACCGCGCACAGGAATATGCGCGATCTCCCCTCGATCGCGACCGTGCTGCCCGTTCTACACCGCCGCGTGAAGCGGTTCCCGCCGACGCGGGGTCGACCCATTGCGCGCTAATGGCTCACGACGCCTTGAGCGACAGGTGCTCGAACGGGAGAGCACGCAGGAAGTCCTCGGCATTGAAGATCTCGCCTGCCGCAACAACGCCGCCGGCCGTGCACCGACCGTCGAGGATCCGCTCGACCGCCTCCACTACGATGGGCGCCGTGAACGCATAGATATCGCGGCCGCCCGCCACGACGCGGCGCCGCTCGTCTGCCCGGCGCGCGACGACGTCGACAACGAACGTCTGCGCTGAGCGCCCGCTCTCATCCGCCGGCTGGGGCCCTGGAGAATCGGGTTCATCAAGGTCCGCCAACGGAGCGCGGTTGATGAAGGCATGGATGTCCGCCACGTCGAGATGGCGCGCGATCGTGACGACGTCCGTGGTGGAAAACTGGCCCACGACCACCTGCGTGCCGAACGGCGCGGGGAAATCCCAGGTTCCGCTCGGCGGTGGCTCATTGCCGGAGAGTATCTGCAGCCGATGGCCGGAGAGCACCACCCGCCGCCCCGCGGTGTCCTCGCCAGCCAGAAGCGTCCCCCGCGTCGGCTTCCAGCCATCGAGCGCCACCGCGATCGAGATCTCATCCGCCGATAGCCAGCGTCCCATCGCGACGGTGGCGAGCAGATCGCCCAATGCCCCGTAGAAGCCGACCGCAGGTGCGATGACGATCCCGGCATTCTGCACCCGCGCGTCGTTGGCATACCTTTCGAAGATCCTGATCGTGACGAGAGACTGTCCGTTCACGTCCAGGTAGTGGATGCCCGCGCGCAGGGCAGCGTCGATGACCGCAGGCGCGGTCGCGCCGAACGGGCCCGCGCAGTTGATGACTGCCGCGGCACCCGCAATCGCGCGGTCGAGCGACGCTGGGTCCTCGACCGAGGCGAGGTGCGTCTCCAGTACCGGATCGAAACCGGCGCCGACCGCCACGAGCTTGGTGGCATCGCGACCCGAGAGGACCGGCACCCACCCGCGCGCCCGGAGCTCGGAGACCACGAACCGGGCCGTGTGCCCGTACGCTCCGAAGACGGCGATCACCCGGTTGCTGGTCGCCACTGCCACCGGTCCTCCTTGGTCGCCGGGCTCCGGCGGTTCCGCGCGACGCGGATCTGGTCGGGCGCGCCAGAAGTTGACATTTGGAGGCCCTTCCTCGGCACGAACGTGCCAGTCACCAGAGCCCTCCTTGCCGGCCGCTGGACCGCGCACATGCTACCAACGACCTCGGGCAGTTCGACGATGCGATCGATCACCCCATCCATGCTGGCAAGGTCGTCCCCGGTGACGATGGCGACGACGTCAGGGGTGCCGAACAGCGCGTCGGCCCGAACGATGCCAGGCAGGCGTCGGATGGCCTGACATGCCGTGCGTGGGCCGGGGTTGGTCGTGGTGATGAACACGTATGCTCGACAGGCATGCACAACTCCTCATCCCCGCGTTCCGCAGCTAATCAGGGTTCTGGGCTACGGCTGGGGCTGAAGCCGCAGGTAGGCGGCCTGCGGCCTGGTGGGAATCCCGATTCGGCATAGATACACGCCTGTCCAATGACATGTTGATCTGCCTCGGAAGA
>JBKPDO010000398.1:0-17550 GCA_046727955.1 bacterium
TGAGCAACTACCAGCTCAAGCGTGCCCAGCATCGCAGCTGGCCGCAGCCGACCATGCCGCCCGCCCAGGCCGTCAGCGTCCTCCCGTCGACCCTACCTGGCATAAGCTGCCGAAGTCCCTAACTGCATGGCATTGGGCCTAACGCGGCCTAACGCGGCCTAACGCTAACGCTGGCTGAAGCGGCGGAACACCTCCCCCAGGCGCTCGCACTGGCGGCCGAGCTCGTGCCGCTCCAGCACCATGCGGCGGTTGGCGGCGCCGACGCTCGCCCGCAGCTCGGGGTCCTCCAGGAACCCCAGTAGCGCCGCCGCCAGGGCCTCGGCGTCGTCGGGCACGCGCAAATTGGGCGGGCGCACGGCCTCGTGGTTGGAGCCGCACACGGTCGTGACTACCGGCAGGCCGCTCGCCATGGCCTCCACGTAGGCGAGGCCGAACTGCTCGTTCCACACCCGCGTCGGCCGCGGCGCGGTCACGAACACGGCCGCGCGGCGCAGCGCCTCGGCGACGAGGAGCCGGTCGCCGCCGCCGAGGAAGGTGACGCCGCTGTCCGGCCGGGCCGCCTCGTGCCGCACCAGCCCCTCCAGCGGCCCCCGGCCGAGCACCATCAGCCGCGCCTCCGGGACTCGCCGGCGCACCAGCCGGTGAGCCTGAAGCACCCGGTCGATCCCCTTGTTGGGGGCCAGCGGCGAGGCGAACAGCGCCACCGGCTCGGCCATGGGCCCCTCGGCGGGATGGAACAGCGCCGTGTCCACGCCCGGGAGCACCACCGCGCAGCGCTCCGCCTCAAGGCCGAGCTCCAGGCAGTGCTCGCGGGCCGCCTCGATGAAGCAGAGGAACAGGTCGGCGGAGCGCGCCCGCCGCAGCGCCTGACGGTACGGCGGCAGTCGGTACAGGGGCGTGCGCGGGTCATTGGCCCACACCAGCACGGCCTGCCGCTGGCGGCGGCACCGCGCGAGCGCGCTCACCTGCCCGGTGACCAGCGAGCACAGCTCCAGGGAGGCGAGCCAGCCGGCACCGGTATCCACCGAGTCCAACCCGCGCAGCCAGGCGAGCGCCCCCGCTTCGACGAAGCGCCTGGTCGGCTGGCGGTAGGGCCGGCCGATGAAGCGGACTTGCTCGGGCGGCCGCGGGCTGCCCACTGCGGCGACCTCGGCGCCGGGCATGCGCGAGAGCCAGTGCAGCTCCCGGAACGGGCGCTGCCCGGGAAGCATAAACCAGGTGACGCGAAGCTCCATATCGGTGTGGTCCCGAGTCCGCGCGGCGGAGGGGTCTGGGCACCCCTCGGGGCCCCGGTAGTCAGTCCTCAGTCCTCAGGAGCGGAGGGTAGCCCGCGTCCGCCTCCCCGGCCCAGCCGGCTGTCCAGAGCTCTCCGGGGCCTACACTTTCCTGGTTCGACGGGCAGGGCGACGAGCCAGTGGTGAGCAAATAGATGCCGGACGATTCCACTCACGTTGTCTTCGGCGCGACCGGCGCTATCGGCAGCACCGTGGTCGCGGAGCTGGTGCGCCGTGGGGAGATCGTGCGCGCCGTCAGCCGGCGCGGCCGGGCACCGCAGGGGGCCGAGGGAGTGGCTGCCGATGCGGCCGGCCCACTCCAGGCGGCCGCCGCAGCGGCGGGGGCCGCGGTCGTGTATCACTGCGCCAATCCCCCGTACACGAAGTGGCCCGAGCTCTTCCCGATCCTGACCCGCTCTATTCTGGGCGCCGCCGAGTCGAGCGGTGCCAAGCTGGTCTTCGCTGACAACATGTACGCGTACGGGCCCGTCGATGGCCCGCTGCGCGAGGACCTGCCTGCCAACGGCCGGGGCCGCAAGGGGCGGACGCGCGTCGAGATGGCCGCCGAGGTCCTCGCCGCGCAGCGCGAGGGCCGGGCGCGGGTCGTAATTGGGAGAGCCTCCGACTACTACGGCCCGCGCGGCATTGTCTCCGCCGCTGGCGAGACGGTCTTCGGGCGCATCCTGGCAGACTAACGATGTGCCGTTGCTGGCGAACCGGCGGCTCCCTGAGCGCAATGGCCAGGCCAGCCTGCCCGCCGGACTTGCGGGATACTCGGCCATCGCGGGACGACGAGATCGTGCTTGGGAGGCGGGTCGAGATGGACGAGCGACCGGATTTCGTGGTCGAGGGGGAGAGGGTGGCCCTCGGGCCGCTTCGCTTGGACCTTGTGCCGGCTTACCAGCGCTGGTCGAACGACCTGGAGGTGGCCAACGGCAACGGCTGGGTCATCCCCTTTACCCTGGAATCACAGCGCGACCGCATCGCCGGCCGCGGCGGCAAGCCGGACTTCGCGGACTTCACTGTCTACGACCGCTCGGACGGGACCCCGATCGGCTTCAGCTCGCTGTTCCACATCGACCACCGCACCGGCACGGCCGACTTTGGGATCTTCCTCGGCGAGCGGCGCGGCAATGGGCTGGGCACCGAGGCGACCCGCCTCACGCTCGACTGGGGCTTCAGCGTGCTCGGCCTGCACAACATCATGCTCTCGGTGGCCGCGTGGAACGAGCGGGCGATCAGGGTGTACACCAAGGTCGGTTTCCGGGAGCTGGGCCGCCGTCGCGGCGCGGCCGTGACCATGGGGCGCCGCTACGACGGCGTATTCATGGAGCTGCTCGGATCGGAGTTCCGGCAAAACGGCCACTCGGTGCTGGCCGGCCACACTCCGCCGGGCGGAAGCGCCCGCGCGTAGCCGGCCGCCGGGCGGAAGCGCCCGCGCGTAGCCGGGCGGGCGTTGGCTTTGGACTCTGGCGCGGTGCTGCGTTAAGAATCGCGGTCTGGGCGCGTTCGAGGAGAGGAGATGATGGACCGCCGGGTCGGTGCAAGGATCGCGGCTCGAGGCGATGGCGGCCACAAGGGCCTGACCGATGATCTCGAGGTGGCGGCACAGGCCGCGGAGGCCGCGGAGGTCGAGGTCTCACCTGCGGGGCGGTGGCGCGCTGGTCGCTGGCCGGTGTGGGTCGCAATGGCTGTGGTCACCCTGGCCACGTGGGTCGGGCTGACCTGGCCGCTGGCGCTGCACCTGGGCAGCATCTGGACCGTCGAGAGCGCGATCAGCCCGCCGACCGTCCACTACCAGCCGGACGCGCTGGTCAGCCGCGACAACCTGCAGAACGCCTTCATCCAGTCGGTGGTGATCGACAACCTGCGCGAGCTGCGCAACCCCTACCTGGACATGCGCGAGGGGGCGGCGGGTCCAGCCCCTCTGCACACCACCTCCCTCGACCTGCCCTGGACGCTCGTCGTGGCGGTGCTGTGGCCGCTAGCCGGGCTGCAGGCCGCCTACAACACCACCCTGTTGCTTTCCACCCTGGCCACAGGGCTGGCCGCGTTCGGCTGGCTGCGCCGTCACACCCGCTGGCCATTGCTGGCCGCGGCGGGAGCGCTGGCCTACACCTTCGTGCCGAACCGGATGTTCCACCTCAGTGTGCACTTCAATGCGGTCATGTGGTGGGCGTTCCCGGCCGTCCTGTGGGCCTTTGAGGTGGCGCTCGATCGCCACCGCGGCGGTCGGCGGTGGCTGCGGCCGGCGCTGCTCGCTGGCGCGGTGGTGATCACCGTGGCTGTCAGCGGCGAGCTGCACCTGATCATGTACATCGCCGGGCTGGTCTGCTTCGTCGCCGCCTTCGTGCTGATCGCCGGCTTGCTCGCGCGACGGCCGGGGGCCGCGCCCGCCCGGCCTGTCCCGTGGGGACCGGCCGGGGTCGTCATGGCCGCGACCGTCCTCGGCGTGTCCTACGCGGTGGCTGCCTTCGCTTACGTCTTCCACGGCGACGTGCAGGGCGGCAACGGTGACCAGAACGAGCTCCTGTTCTACTCGCCCAAGTCGGTCCTGTGGTTGGTGCACCGCGCCGCGGTGATGCTCGGCGAGGGCACGATCTACGTCGGCTGGGCGGTCATCGCGCTGGCCGCCGCCGGCCTCGTCGCCGCCCTAGCTGGCCTCGGCCGGGCGCGAGCCGCTCGGCCCTACGCCGTGCTGCTGGTCCCGGTCCTCTTCCTCACGCTCGGGCCCGCTGCCCGCGTCGGGCCGGTGCGGCCGTACAGCTTCCTGGCCGACCACGTGCCGTTCCTGGACCTGCAGCGCGTGCCCCAGCGGCTCATGGTGGTCACCAGCCTGCTGCTGGTGGTCCTGGCCGTCGGTGCGCTCGACCTGGTCGCCGGGTGGCTGCTCGCCGCCCTGCCCAGAGCAGCGCCGCTGCTCGCCGTCGCCCTGGTCGTGGGCATGGTGCCGCTGCTGCACGACTATGCCCTCAGCCGCAACGTGCTCACCGAGGACCTGGCCAGCAACCAGGTGGTGACCGCGCTCCGGGCGGCCGGCGACCAGGCCGGGCCGATCGTGGGCGTGCCCGTCTTCCCCGAGGTGAGCACCCGAACCTCCGCCACGACCTACGTGGCCGCCCTGGGCCGCCGGCGCACGCTCAACGCCTACAACCAGTCGGCGGCGTCCTGGCAGTTGGAGCGCATGCGGCGGCTCGTCCCGCTGAACCGGGGCCGGGTCGACGCGGCGGCGCTCAGGGTGCTGACCGGCACCGGCGCCACCCAGATCGTGGTGATCAACCAGGCTCAGGTGCACAAGCCGGGCGAGTGGCGGTCGATCGTCCAGGGGCTGGTCGCCTCGGGCCGTTTCCGCCTGGTCGTTTCCGACGGGCCGCTGGCACTCCTGGAGCTGACGCGGCCGTAGCCAGTGGGTCGCTCAGGAGAGGTCGAAGACCCAGACGCCGCCGATCTGCCTGGCGGGTCGACCGGTGACGACGCGACTCCATCCAAGAAGCGCCTCCGTCCTGGCGCCATCGACCGGTGTCACCACGAGGAGCGCGACGTTGCTCCTACGAAGAGCGGCGGCTGCGGCGGCGGTCTCGGGCGCCTGTGATCCGGGAGGGCGCCCACCCCGTCGGATTGCGTCGGCGACCCTGTCGTAGGCGTCGGGGACACCTTCCAGCAGCACGGGGTGTGTAGCGTCGGAGCCGATGAAGTACCCGCCGGTCATCCGGTAGTGCATGCCGCTGATCGCCTGCCAGGCCATCGGGACCGCACCGCTGCGCCCACGGGCGGAGGGTCGCGGCACGGTCTTGACCACTGCGCCTTGCCGGACCGCGGCGGAGACCAGGCCGTCACGAAAGAAGCTCGGGACCTGAAGCGGGCTGGCCACCTGGGCGTCTGCCGGCAGGAGCGTGACCAGCGCGATCACGCCCAGCACCACGCCGGCCGCACGGAGCTGCCAGCGGCCGGCGGCCACGGCCGTGTCGAGCCAGAGTGCCAGCAACACCGCGACGCAGAACGCAGTGAAGAGTTCGAAACGGACCGACTCGACGTAGCGGAATCCGGGCACGTGGAGGAGCAGCGCCCACGGCAGCACCACGCCGCGTTCCTGGCCAAGGACGACCAGCCGGGGACCGAGCGCGAGGACGATCGAGGCAAGGCCGACAAGCCCGATCAACCGTGCGAGCGGTCGTCGCACCACGATCGTCGCCAAGACCACGGCGAGCAGCGCGGCCACGCCCACGTAGAGGCCCTGCTCACCGATGTGCGCGCGCAGCTGCGCGGCGTGATCACCCGTACCCAAGCGTAACAGGGTCAGCTTCGTCGGCACGACCAGGTTGGCGAGGTCGGCGACATAGTAGCCCGATCCGTGAGCCGGCTTCCGCGGGACGCTCGGGCCACGCCATGCCAGGTACAGCGGATAGCCGTACAGAAGGGCCAGCGTGCCGAGGGCGGTCGCGCCCACCGTGGCGACGTACCCGGCCCGCCGCCGAACCTCCGCCGGCCAGCGCAGGACCAGCAGGACCACGGCCGTGGCGAACATGACGCCGCCGATCACGAGCGTCTGTGAGTACAGTCCGGCCTGCACGGCGAGCGTGAGCCCGAACGCACCGCCGAGCACCCAGGGGCGGGTGCGCTGGCGGACGAAGATCTCGTCGAGGAATAGCAGCAGCAACGGCGGCAGGATGTTCCAGACTAGGTCCAGGTGGCTGGCCCACAGGTGCGCGGCGGCAAAGGGGGAGAAGGCATACGCGAGCCCGCAGCACACTGCCGTCCATGGTCGCTGGACATACCGCCCGACAACCGCGAAGAACAGTAGCCCCGACACCACTGGGCCCAGCACCAGCAGCGCATTGAACGCAGCGATGGGCCCGAGGGTGAGCGTGAGCGGGGCAGCCAGTATGCCCAGCGCCAAGACGCTGGTGTTCCATACGCCGTTGACGCCGCCCGGATAGTTCATGTAGTCGGTCAGGAGCGGGTTCTGCCCGTGGAGCAGGGCCCAGGGCGTCCAGCGCAGCCACCACACGAAAAAGTGCGCGTCCGCCGCAGCCGATCCCGCCGTCGCCGAGAATGGGTGTTGCAGCGCCCTGCGCTCCAGGGCGAGCGAGACCGCCAGGTAGGCCACCCCCGCCACGACGAGCCAGCGTCGACGCTGGCGCCGGGCCGCTGTCGGCGCGTCGTCCCCCGCGGTGGTGGAAGACCAATGCCGGGTGCCCACTCGAAGTGCCACCACTGGTCCCTCGAAGTCACGAGTAATGCCTGCGGGCGAAGAGCCTAATGCCTCCTGATCCACCTGAGCCACCCCGCGAGCCGACCGCCTCCGGCCCGGCGGCGTCGTGGCCCGCTGCCGGCCGCCCCGGCTAGACCTGCCGCGGTATGGCTCGCGATCCGGGGGGCGGTTGACATATTGATGCTCTATGGGCATGCTTTGATGTATGCGTACCACGATCCGGATCGACGACCAGCTCCTCAGAGAGGCTAAGCAACTCGCCGCGCGCACCGGCCGCCCCCTCACCGCAGTCATCGAGGACGCGCTTCGCGAGGTGCTCAGCCGGCAACGGCGCTCTGCGCGGCGCACCCTCGAGCTCACCACGGTCGCCGGCAACGGGCCCCGTCCCGGGGTCGATCTGGACGACTCAGCGTCGCTGATGGACCTGATGGACCACACGGATGCGGCTGATTGACGTCAACGTCCTCGTCTACGCCCATCGGGAGGACGCGCCCGGCCACAAGGACTATCTCGAGTGGCTGCGGGACGTGCTCGCGGGTGACGAGGCCTATGGCATGTCAGATCTAGTGCTGAGCGGCTTTGTCCGGGTGGTGACGCACCCGCGTGTGTTCAGCCCGCCGAGCCCGCCTGATGCCGCCCTCGAGTTCGCCGAGCAGGTGCGCGGCCAACCGAACTGCGTCCCGATCGCTCCCGGGCCGCGGCATTGGGACATCTTCACCAGCCTGTGCCGCTCGGCCGGCGCCAAGGGAAATCTCGTTCCCGATGCCTACCTCGCGGCCCTGGCGATCGAGTCAGGCAGCGAGTGGATCACGACCGACCGGGACTACAGCCGCTTCCCAGGGCTGCGCTGGCGGCATCCGCTGGCGAGCTGACCCTAACGATTTGACGGACGCCAAAATGTCGCCGTGGTAGGTTGCCGTCATGGACGTCGATGGCGCCCTCGCCGAGCACGACCACGGCCAGCTCGGCCTCACCTCGGTCGGGGACCAGGTCCTGACCCGCTTCGGAGTAGACGTCCCGGCATTGCGCCACCAGCGTCGACCGGTCGCGCGTGGCTGCCTGGACTGGACCGAGCGGACCCCGCACCTGGCCGGCTCGGCCGGCGCCGCGCTACTGGCCCGGCTGCTGGAGCTGACCTGGCTGGCGCCAGGCCGGGTCCGGCGCGGGCTGGTCGTCACCGCCGCTGGCCGGGCCGGGCTGGCCAGCGCCTTCTCCTGCACCGTGCCGGAGCCGCAGGCCTGAAGCGACTCGGAGCGCCCCGCGCGTCAGCTTCCGGACAGGCGCTCGACCACGGGGGCGCCGCGCTGGCGGGTTTCGGACCTGACGTTCGCCGGCACTGTCCCTGGCCTCTGTCAGAATCAAGGCATGGAAGTCGCTGAGCACATCGCTTCGCTACGGCGGGAGGGGGACCTCCTCGCCGCCGCCGCCACACGCACCGATCCGGACACGCCAGTCCCAACGTGCCCCGACTGGCGCATACGCGACCTGGTCCGCCACATCGGCGGCGTCCACCGGTGGGCGGCGACCTACGTCGCCGAGTCCCGCTCGCAGCCGATGGACGAGGCCGAGGAGCACAAGGTCATGGACACCTGGCCGCCGGACGACGCGCACCTGGTCGAGTGGTTCCGCGAAGGGCATGCCAGGCTGGTCCACACGTTGGAGACGGCCGCGCCGGACCTCGTCTGCTGGAGGTTTCTCGCCGCGCCGTCCCCGCTGGCGTTCTGGGCGCGCCGGCAAGCCCACGAGACGGCGGTCCACCGCGCCGACGCGGAGAGCCCGAGCGGACCGGCCACGCCCTTCCCGGCGGCGTTCGCCGCCGACGGCGTCGACGAGCTGCTCTCGTGTTTTTTCACCAGGCCGAGCCGCAGGCTGGTCGCCGACCCGGCTCGGACGATCCAGGTGCACAGCACCGACACCGCTGACGACTGGCTGGTGCACATCGGACCGGATCGCGTCGCGGTGACGCGCGAGCGGGCCGAGAGCGACTGCGCGGTGCAAGGTCCCGCCTCGGACCTCTACCTGCTGCTCTGGAACCGGCGCCAGCCGGACGGCCTCGCCGTGAATGGCGACCGCTCCCTCCTCGACTTCTGGCGCAAGTCGGCACGCGTCCGCTGGAGCTGAGCCCACGGCCCGACGGCGGTCAAGTCTGGATCCTGGCGGGCTGGAGCGTGACCCCGTCAGCCGAGCGCGTCGCCAGGTAGGCCTGGATCTGCGGCTGGCCGGGGCCTCGGGTGAAGAGGGCGTCGGGCACCATCATGGCGAAGCCGGTCGGGCGCTCGCCCTCACGGGGAGGGTAGAAGCTGGCCGTCCCGGCGATCCGGCCGTTGACGGCGATCACCATCACCGATCCAGGTGGCGGCGTCCCGGAGGTGACCTCGCCGACGAACTCGGCGGGTGTGGGAGTCGAGCCGGGCGTGACCGTCTTGAAGCGGTCCCAGCCGGTCATCTTGACCGTGACCTGCGTGCTCGCGCCGGTCACCCGGCCGACCTCCGGCGGTGACCGGTACACCCAGTCGGCGTCCGGCCCGAACTGGTAGAAGCCCTGCTCGCCGTTCTGGTGGGCGCGCACCAGCGTGTCGGTCACTCCGTGCAGGACCTTCTGGAAGTTGGGCGGACCGGGGCGCACCTGCTTGACGCCGTTGGCGTACCACCATTTCTCCGTCCGCTGGCGCTTGGGCGGACCGGCCTCGGAGAAGCCGTCGACCTTCCAGGGGACACTGAGGCCGACGGTGTCGGCGATGGTCGGCAGCAGGTCGACGTGCTCCCAGTTGCGGTTGTCCAGCCGGCCCTGGGTCTGCTGCGGTGCCTTGACGAACAGCGGCACCCACATGAGCGTGGGCTCGTTGCCGCCGCCGAGCTCCCGCGACTTCGCGCTGGAGCTGAACCCGGCGCCGTGGTCGGCGGTCATCAGGACCAGCGACTTGTCGTAGAGCCCCTGCTCCTCGAGCCGGTCGAGCAGCTTGCCGACCAGGGCGTCGGTGTAGGCGAGCTGCAGCAGCTGCCGCTGGTGGCCAAGCTGGTTCACCGCGTCCGGCCAGGTGCCCGACTTCTTGCGCAGCGGCCCCTGGCGGATCAGGTCGCCGTAGACACGGCCGTCGGGAAGGTACCTCCACGGCGTGTGGGGCAGCAGGACGTGCAGGAAATACAAGGTGGGCTGCCGGTCGGTCGCGCTGATCGAGCTCAGGAACTTCTCGAAGCGCCGGGGCTGGTTCTGGCCGAGGTTGCCGAACAGGGCGGTGGGACCTTGTGGCACCCCGGCGGACGTGGAGGTGAGGCCGCCGACCGTTGCCGGGTCGACCGCGGTGTCGGCCGGCCAGATGATCTGGTCGTACAGCTTGGCCGTCTCCTTGGTCACCGTCCCGAACCCCGACGGCGTCCCGGTCTGCCCGCACCTGGCCGGTGGGCAGAGCTGCGTGACCGTCTCGAAGGCCTTCAGGTCGTAATAGTGGCCGAGCAGCGTGAAGAGGTTGTCGGGGTACGCCTGCACTATAGGGGCCAGGCCGTTGCGGCTTTTGTCCGGGTACCGGCCGCTCAGCATGGCCGGGACGGCGTACGGCGTCCAACCGCTCACCCCGGTGGCGTTGCGGTACCAGGTCGCGTCGCGGGCGAAGCGGGCGAAATTCGGGTACACCCGCCCGTCCACCTGCCCGCGGCTGTCCAGCAGCGACTGCAGCGGGAACTCGTCGAAGAAGATCAGCACCACCGGCGGCAGCGGCTTGCCCGGGCTGGTGCGAACCGGGACCGGCGACGACTGCCCGCCAGCCTGGCTGGGCAGGATCAGCTTGGCGCTCGGCGAGGTGGTCACGAACAGCAGCCCGAACGCCAGCGGCGCCACCGCCAGGTACCGCAGCCAGGACCGCAGCCACGCCCAGTTCCGGTGTGCCCATGCCGCCGCCAGGCCCACCAGCAGCGCCAGCAGCGCCAGCTTCCGGCCGCGCAGCGGCAGCACCCGCTTGCCCACCTCTAGCGCCAGCAGCCCCACCAGCCCGGCCACCAGCAGCAGGTGCAGCCATTGCCTGGCCCGCTCCCCGGCGACCAGCCGCACCGCCACCTCCATTCCCCACGCGAGCAGTGGCGGCCCGAGCACGATCAGGCAGACCAGCGCCAGGATGCCGCCGCGGCTGAGCCGGTGCAGCAGGAAAAAGTCGGGCGCCTTGCCGGTGACGTCCAGGAGCGGCTGCGCCACGGCCATGCCCGTCAGCGCCGCCAGCTCCGCCAGCGCCCACCCCAGCGCCGCCGGTACCACGCCGCGCAGCCGCCTGACCACGGGGGGGCGCGCCTCCGCCCCCGGCCCGTCCACCACCTTGCTGGTCATCGCACGCACCCTAACAGGCGAAACCCTTCGCGTAATGAGGCAATCCCGCGCAACCTAGCACAGCCGAGCGGTTGGTTGTCGCGGCGGCGTCGCCGTCCTCGTGCTCGGTCTCCGTCGCCCGGGTGTCATGAGATATTCACGATTCGGCCCAATATCGATCACTCGTGGTATGGTCCCTCGGCACTCATGGTTCTTTCATGTGTCGCCACTTGGTCCGGCTGACGCGGTCTGCCCCTCCTGACACTAGCTGGGCCTTTCTATGCAAGGAGGGGAAGGAGAGCGACATCGTCATGCTCGCTTATCTCGACGCTGCTTCCGGCAGCTTTGTGGTGCAGGCAATCGTGGCCGGCGCGGCTGGCGTCGCGGTGTTCGCCAAGCTGTTCTGGCATCGACTCACGGCGCCCTTCCGCAGCAGCGCGCGCGCCGCCGCGGCGAGCCGCGAGCCCGCGGACGTCGCCGACGGCGAGAAGCGCTAGACGCCGCTTCCTCACCTACAGGCCTGCCGATGATCTCAGGTGCCGCTGGCGAGCCGGCGTCGTTCCGTGATCCCGCCAGCACCGTCTTCTACCTTGACGACCGCGTGCTGCGGGGTCTTTCCAAGGACGGGGCGGCCGACTACGAGGCGCTCGCCGCCTCCCGCTTCTTCCCCGAGGCGGTGCGGGCTGGGGAGATCGTCGGCACCACCTCGGTCCCGCTCGACTCGCTGCCCGAGGAGGCCAGGCGCTCGGAGTGGCCGCTGATCCTGGAGCACGAGCGGGTGCCGCTGGTGTCGTACCCCTACGAGTGGACCTTCTCGATGCTCAAGGCGGCCGCGCTGCTGCACCTGGACCTGCTCGAGCGCGCCCTCGCCGAGGGGCTGACCATGAAGGACGGCTACGCCTACAACCTGCAGTTCGTGGGGGCGCGGCCGGTTTTCATCGACGTCGGGAGCTTCGAGCGCGCCCGGCCGGGGGAGCCGTGGGCGGGGTACCGGCAGTTCTGCCAGACGCTGCTGTACCCACTGCTGTTGACGGCGCACAAGGGCACGCGCTTTCAGCCGTGGCTCCGGGGTGCCGTGCAGGGGATCCCGCCGGCGGAGATGCGGAGGCTGTTCGGGCGTGGGGACGCGCTGCGGGCCGGCGTCCTCAAGCACGTGGTGCTGCACCAGGCGATGGACGTGCGCTTCTCGACCGCGCGGGCCAGCCAGACGCGGCAGGAGCTGAAGGCGGCCGGGTTCTCGACCGAGCTGCAGGCGGCGACGGTGCGGGCGATCCACAAGCTGGTGGCCACCCTGCGCTGGCGGGCGGGGGAGTCGGCCTGGTCGGACTACCAGCGCACCAGCACCTATTCTGATGCGGAGCGGGAGCGCAAGAAGGCCTTTGTGGCACGCGTGGCGGCGGCGCGGCCGGCGCGGCTCTGCTTCGACCTGGGAGCCAACGACGGTACGTACTCACGGATCGCCGCGCAGCACGCCGACTACGTGATGGCAGCCGATGCCGACGACCTGACCGTGGACCTGCTGTTCCAGGCACTGTCCAAGGAACGGCAGCGGCGCATCCTGCCACTGGTGGTGGACCTGTGCGACCCGTCGCCGGCGCTGGGGTGGCGTGGCCGTGAGCGGATGGGGTTCTTCGAGCGTGGCCGGCCGGACCTGGTGCTGGCGCTGGCGCTGATCCATCACCTGGCGATCACTGGGAACGTGCCGCTGGCCGAGCTGGTGGACTGGTGGCATGGGCTCGGCGGGCGGCTGGTGGTCGAGTTCGTCGACCCCTCCGACCCGATGGCCGACCGGCTGCTGGCCAACAAGCCGCCGGGCATGCACGGCGACTACCGCCGCGAGGTCTTCGAGCGGTTGCTCGAGTCCCGTTTCGACGTGGCGGAGCGCGAGGAGCTCCCCTCCGGCAGCCGTGTCCTCTACCACGCCACCCCCAAGCGCTGAGGCGCCGAGTGTTCTGGGCATTCCCCGGCATCGACGCGGCCAGCGGCACCCGCGTGGCACGGCGACGGATCCTGGACGCACGGCTGATCGTGCTGCTGCTGCTCATCGCGCTCGGCTCGCGCGGCCTGCTGGGCGGCTCCCTCGACCATCTCGCTCTGCGGACCTGGGCGACCGTCTTCGTGGCGATCACCGTGCAGGCGCTGCCCTTCCTCGCGCTCGGCGTCCTGGTCAGCGGAGCGATCGCCACGCTGGTGTCGTCCACCACGCTGGCGCGGCTGCTGCCGCGGAGGACGCTGCTCGCCGTCCCGGCGGCGGCGGTCGCCGGGACGGCGCTGCCAGGGTGCGAGTGCGCCTCGGTGCCGATCGCCGGCCGCCTCACCGCCAGGGGCGTCCCGCCTGCCGCGGCGCTGGCCTTCATGCTCGCGGCGCCCGCGGTCAACCCGGTCGTCCTGGTGGCCACCGCGGTTGCGTTCCCGGGGCAGCCGCGCATGGTGCTGGCCCGCTTCCTGGCCTCGCTGCTGACCTCCGTCGCCGTCGGTCTGCTGTGGTCGCGCTCGCGCCAGCAACTGGTCGAGCGGGTCCGGCAGCGCCTGGCGAGCGACGGGCCTCGCTGGCAGGCGTTCACCGGGGCGGCGCGGCGCGACCTCTACGACGCCGGCGGATGGCTGGTGGCCGGCGCTGCCGCGGCCGCGGCCCTGCAGGTGGTCGTGCCGCGGTCCGCGCTGCTGGCGGTCGCGCACCAGCCCGCGCTGGGGGCGCCCGCCCTCGCCGTGCTCGCGGTGCTGCTGGCCATCTGCTCGGAGGCTGACGCCTTCGTCGCCGCCAGCCTGCGGGAGTTCTCGCTGACCGCCCGGCTGGTCTTCCTCGTGGTCGGTCCGGCGGTCGACGTCAAGCTGATCGCGATGCAGTCGGGCGTCTTCGGGCGCCGCTTCGCGACCCGCTTCGCACCGCTCACCTTCGTGGTCGCCGTGACCTGCGCCCTGCTGGTGGGGAGGACCCTGCTGTGAGCGACGAGCGGGGCCGCAGCCTGCTGCTGGTGGCACTGGGGGCGACCGCCGTGTGGCTGTCGTGGAGCGACGCCGCGCTCAACTACATCAGGCCGTCACTGGAGCCGTGCCTGCTCGCCGGCGGAGTGGTCCTGGTGCTGCTCGGGCTGCTGCCGCCTCGTGGCCTGCTCGGCCGGCATGCGCCGGCCCACGGCGACGACCACGGCCACGGCGACGACCACGGCCATGACGGCGAACGGCTGAGGGTGGGCTGGCTGCTGCTGGTCCCGGTGCTCGTCGTGGTGCTGGTGCAGCCGGCTGCCCTCGGCTCGTACGCCACCTCGGGCCGCGCCGCCGTACCGGGCGCGGGCGGCAGCTTCCCGGCCCTGGCGGCGCCGGTCCGGGGCGCGGTCCCGATGACCATGGCGGAATTCGTCACCCGCGCGCTCCGTGACCGCGGCCAGTCGCTGGCGGGCGTGCGGGTCCGCCTGGTGGGCTTCGCCGCCACAGGGGAGGGCGCTGAGGCGTACCGGCTGACGCGGTTCGTCATCTTCTGCTGCGCCGCCGACGCCGAGGCGCTGCAGGTTGTCGTGCGCGGCGACGGGACCCAGCGCCTGCGCGACAAGTGGCTCGAGGTGGAAGGGCAGTGGCTCCCCCGGCCGGTGCCCGCCGCGGACGACCCCAGCCCGCCGCTCCCCGTGATCACCGTCGACACCGTCCGCCCGATCGTCCAGCCGCACCGGCCCTACGAGTACACCCTCCAGTACGCCGGCTGACGCAAGGCTGGCTTCCGGGGCAACGTCAGGCAGCGCGTGCGACGGCGGCGGCAGTTGTCGGGCCGCGGTCGCGGCGCGGTAGCATCCCGAGCATGTCCCGCCCCCGCCTGCCACAGTCCGCGCCGAACAGGCACGCGGCTCCGCCGGAGCCGTCTCCACCCGGGCCCGCGCCGCCCGAGGCTCGCCTGCCAGCGCCCCGGGCCTCGCTGGCGGCCGCGCTGCTGGCGGCCCTGCCCCTGCTGCTGCCGGCGGCGCTCGCCGGCTTCTCGCTGGTCGGCATGGCCCTGCTGCAGCTGGGGCTGTTCCGGCCCCTGCTGGTGCTGCCGCTGGGGCTGGCCGGCGCGGCGGTGGCGGCGCGCGGGGTCGCCCGCACCCGCCCCGAGCCGCTGGCGGGGCCGCGTTGGCTGGACGGCGTCGCCCTGCTCGGCGTGCTCGCCTTCGCCGCCCTCAACGCCCGCTACTCGGCACAGAACCTCGCCGTGTTCCGCGACCCCTCCATCTACGCGATCACCGGCGAGTGGCTCAAGCACCATGGCTCGCTGCCCATCCCGGTGCACCCAGAAGTGTTCGGCCACATCAAGGACGTGTCGTTCTTCTCCCAGGGGTTCGACGCGGCGACGACTCCGGGATTCGTCCACCCGCAGTTCAGCAACCTCCTCCCCGGCCTGCTCGCGGTGGGCGGCTGGCTCGGCGGCGACCACCTGCTGCTGAAGACGAACCCGCTGCTCGGCAGCGCCGCCCTACTGGCGTTCTACGGCCTGGCCCGGCAGTACGCGGGGCGGGCGTGGGCGCTGGTCGCGATGGTCGCTCTAGGGGTGTCGCTACCGCAGCTTGCCTTCAGCCGCAGTGCCTACAGCGAGCCGGTCACGATGCTGTTCCTGGTCGGCGGCCTGGCGCTGTTGCGGGAGGCGCAGCGGCGCGGCAGGCCCTGGGCGTACGGCCTGGCCGGGCTGGTGCTCGGCGCGGCGGTGCTCGCCCGCGTCGACGGCTTCTTCTTCCTGCTGGCCGTGCCGATGTTTGTGGCGGTGGTGCTGGCCGCCGCGCCGGCCGGGCGCCGCCGCGAGGCCGCCGGCCAGGTCGGGGCGCTGGTCCTTGGCGTGGCGGTGCCCGCCACGGTGGCGGTGGCCAACCTCGCCAACCTGAGCCCGACCTATCTCCACGACCGACGGGCGGAGCTCGACATGATCACCAAGGCGGGAGTCGCGATCGTGGCGCTCGGCGCGGTCGTCGTGGCGCTCGCGTGGTCGACCACGCTGCCGCACCGCATCGCGGCCGGCACCGCGCGCTGGCTGCCCGCGGCGGGCGCCGGGGTCCTGGTGGCGCTCGCCGCCGTGGGGGCCAGCCGGCCGCTCTGGTACGTCGGCCGCGACCCGGCCGCGCCGGCGAGCCAGACCGGCTACATCGCCTTCCTGCAGAAGGCGGAGCGGCTGCCGATCGAGCCCACCCGCACCTACGCCGAGCAGACACTGGCGTGGTTCTCCTGGTACTGGGGGCCGATCACGCTGGCGCTTGGGGTGCTTGGCGCGGCCTTCGGCGTGTACTGGCTGCTGCGCCGAGGTGACCTGCGCCTGGTCGCGCCGCTGGGGATGTTCCTGCCCGCGGCGCTGCTGTACCTCACCGTGCCGAGCATCGTCCCCGACCAGATCTGGGCGATGCGGCGCTACCTGCCGGTGGTCATCCCCGGGCTGCTGCTCGCGGCCGTGGTGACGCTGGCGCTGCTCACCCGCGGCTGGCGCCGCTCGCGCCTCACCGCCGCCGTGACCGGCCTGCTCGCCTGCGCCATGGTCCTGGTCCCGATGTACGTGAGCACCCGACTGGTGACGGTGCGCGAAGGCGTTCCGCAGCTGGTGGAGGTGCAGAACCTGTGCGCGGACCTGCCCGCCGACGCCGCGCTGGTGCTGACCGGCTCGCTCGCCAAGACCTACCAGCAGACCGCCCGCTCCTGGTGCCACGGCGTGCCCGTGGCCGGTCTCAGCGCGCCGACGCGGGCGCAGCTCGCGCAGATCCAGGCCACGGCGCGGGCGCACGGCCGCAGGCTGCACGTGGTCTTCACCGACCCCAGGTCGCTGCCCGCGGAGGTCCTCGCGGCCGGGGTTACCTGGCAGCCGGTGAGCTGTGCTCCGGTGTCGCACTGGAACGCCGTGCTGAACCGGGCCGCCTACACCTCGGGCGACGACGCGCGCACGATGTACGTCGCGCTGGCCACGCCCCAGGGCACGCTGACCCCCTCATCCCCGTCCCGGCCGCCGCTCCTCGCCTGCTGACCGGGCGGCTGATGCACCGGAGGGCTACGCTCGGCTCTGCTTCGCTTTCTGGTGCCCTGGTCCTGGCCTCGCTAGTGAGCCCCCGGACCCCGGGCAGACTCCTCACTGTCCGGCGCGCCCGCCGTGGCGATGACCGCGTACTCCTGCGGGCCGAAGAGCACCGAGTTCAGCTTGGCGAAGGCCTCGTTCACCTGCGCCGTCCAGGCCGGCGCCTCCGGGTCCTCGATGAGCGGGAGGTGGTAGTCGCCGGCGGGGGCGTAGAAGTGCAGCCGCACGTCGCGGAAGCCGGCCCCCTCGCACAGGAAGACGAGCAGCGACGGGTGCAGGGGTCGCAGGTGCGTCGGGTCGATGATGAACGAATTCCCCAGCACGATCAGCGAGGCCGGGTTGGGCGTCTCCGCGATGAAGACGCCTCCCGGCCGCAGCCGCGTCGCCGCCAGCTCGAGCAGCTCGACCAGATCGCCAAACTCGATGTGCTCGACCATGTGGGTGGCGATGATCGCGCCCAGCGAGCCCGGCTCGCGGGCGCGCAGGAACGAGAGGCCGTCGACCAGGCGCACGTCGAGGCCGCGGTCGCGGGCCTCGGCCACCATGGACGGATCGGTGTCGATGCCGATCGCCTCGACCCCCTGCCCGGTCAGCAGCTCTACCAGGCCGGCGTTGCCGCAGCCGATGTCGAGGACCGGGGGATTGGGCGCCAGCAGGTCGAGATAGCGCCGTGACAGCTCGGCGGCGACCGTCTCGGGATCGCCCCGGAAGCGCCGCTCGAAGCCGACATAGTCGAACAGCGCGGACTGCGCGGGCG
>JBKPDO010000399.1:0-15609 GCA_046727955.1 bacterium
GGCTGTGGGGGCCCGGGGGGGCAGCACGCACCCCCCACTTGGATCCAAGTGCCGGGGCGCGCGGCGCGCGCGCCGTGGGGGGAGCGAGCTCCCCCCACATGGATAAGGGCCGGCGGGTAGGTCGCTGCGGGCGCTCCCGGGGGTGTGCAACCATGCATGGATGAGCGAGCCCGCGCAGCCCGCCGCGACCAGGCGAGGTGCCGTGGTGGACTTCGACCACGTCACCAAAAGCTACGGTGGCAAGGGTGCCCCCGCCGCCGTGCAGGAGCTGTCCCTACGGGTCCCGGGCGGCGAGATCTGCGTGCTCGTCGGGCCGTCCGGCTGCGGCAAGACCACCACGCTCAAGATGGTGAACCGGCTGGTGGAGCCGACCAGCGGGCGGGTGCTGCTGGACGGCGACGACATCGCCCGGCGCGACCCGGTGGAGCTGCGCCGGCGCATCGGCTACGTGATCCAGCAGACCGGGCTCTTCCCCCATCTCACCGTGGGCGCCAACATCGCCACGGTGCCGCGCCTGCTCGGCTGGGACGCGCAGCGAACGCGCCAGCGCGTCGACGAGCTGATCGAGCTGGTCGGGCTGGACCCGGCCAGGTACCGCGACCGCTACCCGGCGCAGCTCTCCGGCGGGGAGCGCCAGCGCATCGGCGTGGCCAGGGCGATCGCGACCGACCCGCCGTTGCTGCTGATGGACGAGCCCTTCGGCGCGGTCGACCCGATCACCCGCGAGCGGCTGCAGAACGAGTTCCTGCGGCTGCACCGGCAGCTGGCCACCACCATCCTGTTCGTGACCCACGACATCGACGAGGCCATCAAGATGGGCGACCGCATCGCGGTCTACCAGCCGGGCGGCAGGCTGGCCCAGTACGATGCGCCCATAGCCCTGCTGGAGCAGCCCACCGACGACTACGTCGCCCGCTTCGTCGGCGCCGACCGCGGGCTGAAGCGCCTGTCGCTGTCGCGAGTCAAGGAGGTGCCGCTGGGCCGGCCCCCCACGGTCAGGGTCGGCGAGGACGCCGCCGCGGCCGCGCGCGTGCTGGACGCGGCGACGGCAGCCTACGTCCTGCTGGTCGACAACGAGGAGCGGCCGGTCGGCTGGCTCGCGTCCAAGGATCTCCGCCGCCCCGGCCCGCTCGGGGCTGAGCGGGCCTCCAGCCCGGAGCCGCTGCTGGACGGCGAGTCCACGCTGCGCGACGCTCTCTCGGCCATGCTCGGCTCCGCGGTGCAGGAGGGCCTGGTGGTGGACGGGCGCGGCAGGCTGCTGGGATCGCTGTCGGTCGATGCGATCTCGAGCGTGCTGCAGCAGGAAGGGGCATGGCTGTTGCCGCCTCCGGGTAACGTGGAGCCCCAGCAACGAGGTGGGACGATGACTCCGACGAGCCGTCGCGCGCGGGAGGTACAGACGTGAACAAGCCCCTGCTGCAGCCGAGCTGGTTCCTCTAGGGCGGCGCCGTGAGGCCCGCGCTCGCGCAGGTACGCCAGGGTCCGCTGGTCGACTGGCTGTGGATCGGGCGGCACGTCGACGAGATCGGCAGGCTGCTGCTGCGGCACGTCGAGCTCACCGTCATCGCCGTCGGCCTCGGCTTCGCGATCTCCCTCGCCCTCGCGCTGCTGGTCGTGCGCTGGCGCTGGCTGTACCCGCCGGTCGCGTCGGTCGCCGGCATCCTGTACACCATCCCGAGCCTGGCGCTGTTCGCCGTCCTGGTCACGATCACCGGCCCGACCGTCACCACCGCCGAGATCGCGCTGGTCAGCTATACGCTGCTGATCCTGCTCCGCAACATCGTCACCGGTCTGGACGGCGTGCCGCGCGAGGTGCGCGAGGCGGCCGTGGGCATGGGCTTCTCCCCCGCCCAGGTGCTGCTCAAGGTCGACCTGCCGCTGGCCCTGCCGGTGATCGTCGCCGGTCTGCGTATTGCCACCGTCACCACCATCGGCCTGGTCACAGTCGCCGCGCTGATCAACGTCGACAATCTCGGCACCTTCATCAGCCAGGGTCTGCAGCAGTTCTTCATGACCGAGGTGCTGCTCGGCGCGGTGCTCTCCATCGCCTTGGCGGTGGTCGCTGACCTCACCCTGCTCGTCCTGCAGCGCCTGATCGCGCCCTGGTCGCGGGAGGCGGTGGGAGCGGCCGGATGAGCGGCGTCGTGAACTTCATCGCGCAGCACCCCGCCGACGTGCTGCAGGCGGTCGCCCAGCATCTGGAGATCTCCGCGCTGTCGCTGGCGATCGCGATTCTGCTGGCGCTGCCGCTGGCGCTGTGGCTGGCGCACAGCGGCCGCGGCTCGTTCCTGGCAATCAACGCCTCCAACGTGGGCCGGGCCCTGCCAAGCCTGGCGCTCATCGCCATCGCGGTGCCCTGGGGCGGGCTGCGGCCGCGCACGGCGATCTTCGCACTGGTCCTGCTCGGCATCCCGCCGATCGTCACCAACGCCTACGTGGGCGTGCGCGAGGTCGACCGCGACGTGGTCGAGGCCGCCCGCGGCATGGGCATGCGCGCGCTGCAGGTGCTGCGCGGGGTCGAGCTGCCGCTGGCGGCGCCGGTGATCATGGCGGGCATCCGCACCGCCTCGGTCCAGATCATCGCTACCGCCACCCTTGGCGCCCTGGTCGCCGTCGGCGGGCTCGGCACCTTCATCACCAACGGGCTGGCCGTCGGCGACACCTCCAGCATCCTCACCGGGGCACTGCTGGTCGCGGTGCTCGCGGTACTGGCCGACGCCGGCTTCGGCGCGCTGGAGCGCGCCGTGACGCCGGCTGGGGTGCGGCTGGAGCGTAGCCGCGACCTGGAGGCCGCACCGGTCGCCGAGCCCCTGACCGGGGACGGGGACCGGATCGAGGCCGGCTCCGGCGACAAGGGGCGATGACGGTGGGTAGATAGTGGGTAGGGGGCCCGCTAGGACAGGGCCAAGACGTACGCAGACCACGACAAGGGAGCGCAAACCATGAGCACGGGACGTCGCTGGACGATTGTGGCAGCGCTGGCCGCGCTGTCCCTGGCGCTGGCGCTGGCGCTGGCCGCGTGCGGCGGCAACAACAGCTCAGGCGGCGGGTCGCAGGGCGGCGGCACCAAGACGGTGCGGATCGGCTACGTCGACTTCAGCGAGCAGGCCATCCTGAGCCAGATCTACGGCCAGTCGCTGGCCAAGGCCGGCTACCAGGTGTCCTACCAGAAGTACGCCACCAGGGAGCTGGCCGACCCGGCGCTGTTCTCCGGCAAGTACGACATGCTGATCGAGTACGCCGGCTCGGACCTCACCTTCCTGGGCGGCACGCCCACCTCCAACGACCAGCAGGTGCTGGCCGACCTGAAGACCAAGCTGCAGCCCAAGGGCGTCACCGTGCTGGACCAGGCGCCCATGAGCGACCAGCAGGCCATCACGGTGACCCAGGCCACGGCGCAGAAGTACAGCCTCACGACCCTGTCCGACCTGGCCAAGGTGGCCCCGCAGCTGGTCTTCGGCGGCCCGCCGGAGTGCGAGAACCGCGAGACCTGCTACAAGGGCATGCAGCAGACCTACGGCATCAAGTTCAAGCAGTTCAAGGGGCTGGCGCAGGGCTCGATCAAGTACCAGGCGCTGCTCTCCAACCAGATCCAGGTGGCGCTGTCGTTCTCGACCGACGGGATCATCGCCAAGCAGAAGCTGGTGACCCTGCAGGACGACAAGAAGCTGTTCCCGCCCGACCACGCTGTCCCCATAGTGCGCAGCGCCTTCCTCGGCCAGGCGGGGTCCAGCTTCCAGAGCACCGTCAACAAGGTGAGCGCGACGATCACCACCGAGGACATCACCGGCCTGAACGGCAGGGTCGACATCGACCACGATGACGCCGCGGACGTGGCCAAGGACTTCGCAACCCAAAAGGGGCTGGTGTAAAGATCGAGGACTATGGAGGGCCAGTGAGCGCCGAGCCGGTGAGCGGCGGGCGCGGGGTCACCGTGGTCGACTGCCTCGGGCTCGCCTGCCCCATCCCGGTCGTGCGGCTGGCCAAGGCGATCAGCCAGGCTGAGGTCGGCCAAGTGGTAGAGCTGCTCGCCGACGACCCCGGCGCCAAGGTCGACATCCCGGTCTGGTGCCGCCTCAAGGACCAGGAGCTGCTCGGCCGCGACGACAACCCGGACGGCGGCTGGAGATTTCGGGTGCGGCGGGCACGCTAGGGCGTGACTCAGTCTCGCCGCTTTCCGCCCGGGTCTCTACACTCTGATTACGGTTCGCATCGACGGGAACCCGGCAAGAGCCACGTTCACGCAGCTCGGGGAGTCCATGCCTACCTCGCTGCCAACCTCCGGACCCGCTTCGGGAGAGCGCCACTCATCGGGAGCGGTGCGGGGACTGCCATTATCTCCAGGCGGCGTCCGCGACCGGCTTGCCGTCCTCAGCGCCCGCCTGACCCGCAGGGCCATCCTCGCCAGCCGCTCGGGCATGGGCACGACCCTGCCCGGACGCCTCGCCGAGCGGGTCGCCCCCGGCGTGCTGGGCCGCGCCACCCGCGGCCTGAAGCCGATCGTGCTGGTGTCGGCGACCAACGGCAAGACCACCACCACCACCGCGCTGCTCGGCGCGGCGCTGACGGCGGGCGGGCATCGCGTCCTCAGCAACTCCACCGGCTCGAACCTCCATCGCGGCCTCACCACGGCGGCGCTCTGCTCGCGCGGCGACGCCGACTGCGCCGCGTTCGAGGTGGACGAGGCCACCCTGCCCGCGGTGGTCGACGAGCTCGACCCGGACATGCTGGTGCTGCTGAACCTGACCCGCGACCAGCTCGACCGCTACTACGAGGTCCACTCGCTGGCGGGGCGCTGGCGCGCCGCCGCCGGCAGGCTCTCCGCACGCGCCAAGGTGGTGGCCGTCGACCACGACCCGCTGGTCTGCTACGTGGTCGAGACCGCCCCCGAGGCAATCACGGTGGGCGTGGCCGGCGTGCGCCTGGGCAGGGACGCGGCCGGCTGCCCCCGCTGCGGCGAGCTGCTCGCGGAGCCCTGGCCGGGTAGGCCGCACTGCCTCGCCTGCGGCTGGCGGCCGCCGCCACGGCAGGTCGAGGCCGAGCGGCTGGAGCCGGGTGCGGGGGTGCGCCTGCGCGGCCTCGGCACCGAGGTGCGCGGCTCGCTGCCGGTCTCGAGCCCTGGCTACACGGCCAACGTGGCCGCCGCCTGGGCGGCCGCGGTCAGCCTGGGAGTGCCGCGGCGGGTGGCGATGCGGGCGATCGCGGCTGTCGAGGTGGTCGAGTCGCGCTACGCGGAGGTGACCTGGCGCGGGCGGAGGGTCCGCCTGCTGCTGGCCAAGAACCCCGCGGGCTGGGACGACGTGCTCGCCGCCGTAGCCTCCAGCCGGCGGCCCGCCGCCGTGTCGATCAACGCGGGCATCCCGGACGGGCGCGACACCTCCTGGATCTGGGACGTGGACATGGGCGTGCTGCGCGGGCGCCCGGTGCTGGTGGCCACCGGAGAGCGCGCCGCGGACGTGGCGCTGCGCCTGACCGTCGCCGGCGTCGAGCCGGTGCTCGAGCCGCGGCTCGAACAGGCGCTGCTTCGAACAGTCGATAAGGGAGAAGCCATGGACCTGCTGGCCGACTACACGTCGTTCCAGGCCGCGCGGCGGCTGGTGAGCAATGGCTGAGCCGATCCGCATCGGCATCGTCTACCCGCAGCTCCTCGGCACCTACGGCGATCGCGGCAATGCTGAGGTGCTCGCCTGGCGGCTGCGCCAGCGCGGTCATCCGGCGATGGTTCTCGAGCTGCGCGCCCCCGGCGCGATCCCGGCCGGGCTGGACGCCTATGTGCTGGGGGGCGGCGAGGACATGAACCAGGCCGCCGCGGTGCGTCTGCTGCTGGGCCCGGAGGGCGACGGGCTGCGGAGCGCGCTGGCCACCGACGTCCCCGCGCTGGCGGTCTGCGGCAGTCTCCAGCTCCTGGGAAAGATCTACTTGGACAGCGGCGGCCGTGAGGTGCCAGGCCTGCACCTGCTCGACCTCGAGACCACCGCCACCGGGCCACGCTGCGTGGGCGAGGTGGTGGCGCGGATGGCGGACGGCAGCCTGCTGACCGGGTTCGAGAACCACGGCGGGCGGACCAGGCTCGGCAGCGGCGCGGAGCCGCTCGGCACGGTCCTGCACGGCAACGGCAACAACGGCGACGACGGCACCGAGGGGGTCCGCCGGGGCAACCTGATCGCCACCTACCTCCACGGGCCGGTGCTGGCGCGCAACCCCGCCCTGGCCGACTCGGTCGCCAGCGCCATCCTGGAGCGCCGCGGCGAGCCCGGCGCGCTCGCCCCCATCGAGCCCGACGCGGGTGCCGCGCTGCACGCCGCCCGGCTCCACGCACTCGGCTTCGGCCCACGACGAGAACCGCCCCGGAAACGGTCCGGGGCGGTCTGGAGAGCCAAGGTCAGTGGAAGCTCTCGCCGCAGGCGCAGGAGCCCTGGGCGTTGGGGTTCTCGATCGTGAAGCCGGATTTCTCGAGCGTGTCCAGGTAGTCGACGCTCGCGCCGCTGAGGTACGGCGCGCTCATGCGGTCGGTGACGACCTGGACCCCGTGCATCTCGCCGCGGACGTCGCCCTCGAGCGAGCGGTCGTCGAAGAACAGCGCGTAGCGGAGACCGGAGCAGCCGCCTGGCTCGACGGCGATCCTGAGCGCGAGGTCTTCGCGGCCCTCACGGGCGAGCAGGTCGCGCACCTTGACCGCCGCAGTCTCGGTCAGGCTCACCACTGGGGCGACGGTCTGCGTGGCCTCGGACATCGTGCTCCTTTCGCATCCCGGTCGGAGGGACGTCGTTCACGTTGGCGATCTCGCATCGCCGATGATAGCGCCGTTGGCGGGCCCTCTGCCTGGTGCGCCGGCCACCTCGTCCTCGGCCACGTCGCAGATGCGGCCGCCGCTGGCGCGGATGAGCTCACGGGAGGAGATCGGGAAGACGTGGTGGGGCGTGCCGGCGGCGGCCCAGAGGGTGTCGAGGCTGCTGAGGTCGCGGTCGATCAGCAGCTCGACCGGCTGCGGGTGGCCGAACGGCGGGGTCCCGCCGATCGCGTAGCCGGTGGCGACGCGGGCCTGGTCGGCGTCGGCCTTGCGGACCTCGGCGGCGCCGAGCTCGCGCGCGACCTTGCCGGGGTCGACCCGGTTCCCGCCGCTGGTCAGCACCAGCACCGGACGCCCGTCGGCCATGAACACCAGCGACTTCACGATCTGCTCGACGGCGCAGCCGACCGCCCCGGCCGCGTCGCGGGCCGTCCGCGTCCCGTCGGGGAACTCGCGCACTTCCAGCTCGAGGCCGAGCTCGCGGCCCGCTTCGAGCACCTTCTTCGCCTGCCTGGGTAGCTCGCTCATGCGACTCATGGTAGCGAGGCCCACGCCCGGCCGAGGCGCTCGGCGAGGCGCTCGAGCAGCGGCTCGGCCTCGGCGATGCTGCGCTCGACGTCGGGCTCGAGCTCGGTGAGAGCACGGGCCTCCTCGATGCCGGCCGCGCGCAGCTCCCGCTCGGCCACGTCGACCACGCCCGCGAGGACGACCACGGGGACGCCGTGGGCGGCGGCCGCTCGCGCCACCCCGAAGGGCGCCTTGCCGCGCAGGCTCTGGAAGTCGACCTTGCCCTCGCCGGTGACGACGAGGTCGGCGCCGGTCACGGCCGCGTCGAAGCCAATCAGCTCAAGGACCAGGTCGATGCCGCTGCGGAGGGTGGCGCCCAGGAAGGCGATCGCGCCGGCGCCGAGTCCCCCAGCGGCGCCTGCGCCTGGGGTGCTGGCCAAGTCGAGGCCGAGGTCGGAGCGCAGCACGCTGGCATAGCGGCGCAGGGCCGAGTCCAGCAACAGCACGTCCTCGGGGCTGGCGCCCTTCTGCGGCCCGTACACCGCGGCGGCGCCTTCCGGCCCCACCAGCGGGTTGTCCACGTCGGCGGCGACCGTGACGCGGACGCGCCGGATGCGCGGGTCGAGCCCGGCTGTATCGATGTGGGCCAGTCGCAGCAGCGCCGCGCCGCCAGGTGGCAGCGGCCGCCCCGCCTCGTCGAAGAAGCGGACGCCCAGGGCGCTGGCCATACCGGCGCCGCCGTCGGTGGTCGCGCTGCCGCCGATGCCGAGGACCAGCTCGCGCACGCCGAGGTCGAGGGCGGCGCGGATCAGCTCGCCGGTGCCGTAGCTGGTGGCCTCGAGCGGCGCCCGCCTGCCGCCGGGCAGCCGCCGCAGGCCGGAGGCCTCGGCCATCTCCACGAAGGCACGGTCGCCGCGCAGCGCGATCGCGGCGTCCACCGGCTCCCCGGTCGGACCGGCGGCCCGCACCGGGACGCACTCGAAACCGGCGGCGACCAGTGCGGCCAGCGTGCCGGCCCCCCCGTCCCCCAGGGGCAGGCGGACCACCTCCGCGTCGGGACGGGCACGCAGCAGGCCCGCCTCGATGGCCCGAGCGGCCTGGGCAGCCGTCAGGCTGCCCTCGAACTTGTCAGGAGCCACCACCACCCGCATGCGCGAACGATACCGAAAGCAACGCTGCTTTTACCGGGGGGCTACGCTCGGCTCTGCTTCGCGTCCTGGTGCCCCGGCCCTGGCCTCGCTAGCGAGCCCCCCCGGACCCCCCGGTAGAAAGCAGCGCCCGGTACGATAGCGAACCATGGGACGCCGGTCGCGGCCACGCCGCCGCGTAGCCCCCCGCCCGCCGGCCGCGGCGGGCCGGCCCGGTGCGCCCCGCGAGTCCGCCGGCCAGCGCGTGGGGCGCCTGCTCAACCCCCGCAAGAGCCCGACCAAGTCCCGGGTGCGCGCTGCGGCCGCGATGTTCGCCGCGCTCAGCCTGATCTTGGTCGTGCTCGGGCTCGCCGCCAACCGCGCCTACTTCCAGCCCGCCCTTCTCACGGCCATCCTCGCGCTGCTCTGGGGCGTGCGGGCAGCCACCATGCGGTAGCCGCCGCTGATCCCCCAAGGCGAGGCGGTTCTGGCCCAGCCGGCCGATAGATTGGGTAGGGCTGGGACTGGGGGTACTGGCGCGACTAAGGTAGGAGGGTGAAATGCGACAACCCCCAAGCCTGGGAGCAAGACGGTGAGCGACCACAACCACGTCACCACGGGCCGGGCGCTTGACCAGCTTCCCGACCTGGACCCGCAGGAGACCACGGACTGGCTGGACTCCCTCACCGACGTGGTCCGGCGAGAGGGCGCCGAGCGCGCCCGGTTGCTGCTGCGACGGGTGCTCGAGCACGCCGGCTCGCTGGACGTCGGGCTGCCCCCGCTGACCTCGACCGACTACGTCAACACCATCCCGGCGTCCGCGGAGCCCCCCTTCCCCGGGGACGAGGACGTCGAGCGCCACCTGCTGTCGATCGTGCGCTGGAACGCCGCCGCGATCGTCTCGCGGGCCAACAAGCCCGAGCTGGGCCTCGGCGGCCACATGGCCTCCTACGCCTCTGCCGCCGAGCTGTTCGAGGTCGGCTTCAACCATTTCTTCCGAGGCAAGGACCAGGGCCACGGCGATCAGGTCTTCTTCCAGGGCCACTCGTCGCCGGGCGTGTACGCGCGGGCGTTCCTCGAGGGCCGCCTCAGCGAGGAGCAGCTCGACCTCTTCCGCCAGGAGACCACGCCCGGTGGGCTCTCCTCGTACCCACATCCGCGGCTCATGCCGGAATTCTGGGAATTCCCCACGGTGTCCATGGGGCTCGGCGCGATCAACGCCATCTACCAGGCACGCTTCAGCCGCTATCTGGAGCGCCGGGGGATCGTCGACACCAGCGGCTCGCGAGTATGGGCGTTCCTCGGCGACGGCGAGATGGACGAGCCGGAGGCCGTCGGAGCGCTGGGCGTCGCCGCCCGCGACGAGCTGGACAACCTCACCTTCGTGATCAACTGCAACCTGCAGCGCCTCGACGGGCCGGTCCGCGGCAACGGCAAGATCGTGCAGGAGCTCGAGGGGCTGTTCCGCGGCGCTGGCTGGAACGTCATCAAGGTGCTGTGGGGCCGGCTGTGGGACCCGCTTCTGCAGCGGGACACCTCGGGTGCGCTGGTCGCCAAGCTCAACTCAGTGCCCGACGGCGAGCTGCAGACCCTGGCCGCGGAGAGCGCCGCCTACGTCCGCGAGCACCTGTTCGACTCCGAGCCGCTGCGCAGGCTGGTCGACGGCCTCTCGGACGAGGAGATCGTGCGGCTCGCGCTCGACCGCGGCGGCCACGACGTCCGCAAGGTCCACGCCGCCTACAGGGCAGCGGTGGAGCACCGTGGCCAGCCAACCGTCGTGATCGCCCAGAGCATCAAGGGCCGTGGCCTGGGCCCGGAGTTCGAGGCCCGCAACGCCACCCACCAGATGAAGAAGTTCGTCCGCGGTACGCTCAACAGCTTCCGCGACCGCCTCGGCCTCGACATCCCCGACGAGCAGCTCGCCGAGGGCTACCCGCCCTACTACCGCCCGCCCACCGACTCCGACCTGCATCGCTACCTCATGGAGCGGCGGCGGGAGCTTGGTGGCCCGGTGCCGAGGCGGGTGGTGCGGTCCACGCCGCTCGAACTGCCGGGCAAGGAGAGCTACGCCCGGCTGAAGAAGGGCTCCGGCCGCCAGCAGGTGGCCACCACCATGGCGCTGGTGCGCCTGGTCAAGGACCTGCTCCGCGAGGACGTTGGCAAACGCATCGTGCCGGTCATCCCCGACGAGGCCCGCACCTTCGGCATGGACTCCCTCTTCCCCGACCTCAAGATCTACTCGGTCAGGGGCATGACCTACGACGCGGTCGACCGCGACCTGGTGCTCTCCTACAAGGAGGACACCCGCGGGCAGATCCTGCACGAGGGGATCACCGAGGCGGGCTCGATGAGCGAGTTCCACGCGGCCGGGTCCAGCTACGCCACCTTCGGCGAGCCGATGATCCCGCTGTACATCTTCTATTCGATGTTCGGGTTCCAGCGCACCGGCGACCTGATGTGGAGTGCGGCCGACCAGCGCTGCAAGGGCTTCCTGATCGGCGCCACCGCCGGGCGGACGACCCTCAATGGCGAGGGGCTGCAGCACCAGGACGGTCACTCGCTGCTGCTGGCCAGCACCAACCCGGCCTGTGTCGCCTACGACCCCTCCTTCGCCTTCGAGATCCCGGTCATCGTCGAAGACGCCCTGCACCGCATGTACGGCGAGCGCCCCGAGGACGTCTTCTACTACCTCACGGTCTACAACGAGCCGTTTGTCCAGCCGCCGATGCCCGACGGCTTGGACGAGCGCCTGATCGTCCAGGGCCTGTACCGCTACCGGGGCGGCGAGGGTCGCCACGCCCACCGGGCGCAGATCGTGACCAGCGGCAGCGCCATGCCCGCCGCGCTGCGGGCGCAGGAGCTGCTGGCCGAGGACTTCGACGTGGCCGCCGACGTCTGGAGCGCGCCGGGATGGCAGGGTCTGCGCCAGGAGGCGCTGGAGTGCGAGGAGTGGAACCGGCTGCACCCGACCGAGGAGCCGCGCGTGCCACTGGTGAGTCGCACCTTCGCGGAGGTCGAGGGACCGATCGTGGCGGTCACCGACTTCATGCGGGCGGTCCCGGACCAGATATCCCGCTGGGTGCCCCGCCCCTACACGATCCTCGGCACCGACGGGTTCGGCCGCTCCGACACGCGGGCGGCGTTGCGGCGTCACTTCAAGATCGACGCGGAGAACGTGGCTGTCGCCGTGCTCCAGGAGCTGGCCCTCGGCGGCGAGCTGAAGCGCGAGGCCGTGGCCGAGGCGATCAAGCGCTACGACCTCGACCCCGAGGCGACGACTGAGGTGCCATGACGCGGGGCGCCTTGGCGCCCCGCGTCATCGAAATGAATCGATTGTGAGGGCGAAGCCCTCACACTTTGGGGGGTCTGCGGGGGCGGAGCCCCCCGCACCGCGTCACCCTCTGGGTGACGCGTTCACGAACGGTGGGCGGGTGACCCGCGCGCCGCCCCGCCGGCCGCGCACGTCGATCTCCAGCTCCGTGCCCGGCTCGGCGAGCTCCCGCTCGACGTAGGCGAGGGCGATGCCGCGCCGCAGGGTCGGTGAGAACGTGCCGCTGGTGACCTCCCCCACCGGCCGCTCGCCGGCGAGCACGGCCATGCCGTGCCGCGGGATCAGCCGGTCGGTCGGCTCGAGCCCGACCAGCAGGCGCCGCGGCCCGGCCGCCTTGCGCTCGAGCAGCGCCTCCCGCCCGCGGAAGTCCGGCTTGCCGAGCGCCACGGCCCAGCCGAGGCGCGCCTCGAAGGGGTCGGTCTCGGTGGAGATGTCGTTGCCGTGCAGGGGATAGCCCATCTCGAGGCGAAGGGTGTCGCGCGCGCCAAGGCCGACAGGCACCACGCCGAGCGGGCCTCCGTGCTCGAGCAGCTCGTCCCAGAGCTTCCCGGCCACCGGTGCGGGAACCAGCAGCTCGTAGCCGCGCTCGCCGGTGTAGCCGGTGCGGGCGAGCCGCACGGCCTCGCCCGCGTAGGCGACCGGCGCGAAGCGCATGTACTCCAGCGCGGCCGCCTCGGCGGGGAACAGCGCCCCCACCAGCTCGGGTGCGCGCGGCCCCTGCACCGCCAGCACGACCACGTCGGGCCGCGGGCTGACCTCGGTGCGGTCCGCCGACAGGTCCGCCGAGGCGCGCACCGCCTGCGCCACCTCGGGCCAGTTGGCCGCGTTGGGCACCAGCAGGTAGCCGTCCGCCTCGCGATAGACGATCAGGTCGTCGACGATCGTCCCTCGGTCCGTCAGGCACAGGGTGTACTGCGCCGCGCCCGGGGCGCCCAGCTTGTCCAGGTCGTTGGAGAGCGCGTGCTGCAGCGCGTCGTGCACGCCCGGCCCGTGCACCTCCAGCTTGCCGAGGTGGGTGAGGTCGAACACGCCGACGGCTTCGCGGACCGCGCGGTGCTCGCTCAGGGTGCCGGCGTACTCGATGGGCATCTCCCAGCCGGCGAAAGCGCCCAGCTTGGCGCCGAGGCGCCGGTGGGCCGGCTCGAGCGGGCAGCGCCGCGGGTCCGCGCCGGTGGTCACTCCGTGTCCTTCGCCGAGGCCGGGCCGCCCCGGCCCGGCGGCTGGCTCCTCGGCCGCGGCGTCCGCGCTGGCGGCCGCGAGGTCCGCACCGGCGGCGGGCCCTGGCTGGAGAGCTGCCGGTCGGTCCGGCCCTCGGCCTTCAGCCTGGCGTTGTACTCCCGCATGCGCTCTGGGTAGCCCACGATCTGCACGTCGTACACGGGCAGGCTCAGCTCCCTGCCGATGCGCTGGATCACCTTGGGAGAGCCCACCCGCCGTCGGGTCCACTCGCCGTCGGCGGCGACCGCCACGGCGGTGGTGTCGGTGACCATCGTCTCCGGCTCGACGAAGAACTCCACGCCCTTGCGGCTGCGGGCGAAGGCGCGCAGGGTGTCGAGGTCCTCTGGGGTGGCTTCGCGGTCCATCGAGGCGACCTTGTCGCCCCGCGTGCGCCGGATCCGGAAGGCGTCCAGGAAGCTCACTTGGCCGCCCGGTGGACCAGTGACAGGACCTGCTTGGACAGCTCGATGTGCGGCAGGTGGTCGGACTCAGCAACCCCCCGTACGCTCCAGCGCACCAGGTCGCGCATCGAGACGATGCCGATCAGGCCCTGCTCGGAGATGACCGGCAGGTGGCGCACGCCGGCCCGGACCATCTCGAGCGCGGCCTCCTCGACGGGCGCGTCCGGTCCGGTGGTGATCAGGTCGTCGGTGAGCGCCTCGTGAGCGGCGACATTCTTGGGGTCCTCGCCTGAGCCGACGACCTCGATGATGTCCCGCTCGGTCAAGATGCCAAGCACGCGGTCGTCCTCGAGCACGATCACCGAGCCGATCCCGCGGGAGTGCATCAGGCTCGCCACGTCGGCCACGTTGTACTCCGGGCCGACCGTGACGACCTCCTTGGTCATGATCTCGGAGACCTCCACCAGGCAGTCCTCCCTTGCTGCGACATCTCCAGGGCGGGAGGTGCGAACCGCCCGACCAGAGCCGAGCGTACCCCACGGTAACTCGCGCGGCCATTGATGTGCCCAAATCGGGACCATCGCTGCGCCGGCACTGGCCCAAGACTAGACTGCGCCCGGTAAGCCCGGAATCAAAAGGAGCCGATCGCATGCCCTCGAACTCGTACGACCTGGTGATCCTGGGCGGCGGAACGGGCGGGTACTCAGCGGCGCTGCGAGGTGCCGGTCTCGGTCTCAAGGTTGCCCTGGTCGAGAAGGACAAGGTCGGCGGGACCTGCCTGCATCGCGGCTGCATCCCGACCAAGGCGCTGCTGCATGCCGCGGAGCTGGCGGACGGCGTGCGAGAGGCTGCGGAGCGGTGGGGCATGAAGGCCGCTATCGAGTCGATCGACTACTCGGCCACCGTCGCCAACCGCGAAGACATCGTCAGCAAGAACTTCAAGGGCCTCGAGGCGCACCTCAAGAAGGAAAAGGTCGAGATCATCAAGGCCCAGGGCAGGGTGAGTGGCCGCAGGCAGGTCGAGATCGAGGGCGCCGGCCCGATCACCGCGGAGCGGGCGCTCGTGCTCGCCTCCGGCTCAGTGCCGAAGTCCATCCCGGGCCTGGACTTCGACGGCCGGCGCGTGATCAGCTCCGACGACGCGCTCAAGCTCGATTATCTGCCCAAATCGGTGATCGTGCTCGGCGCCGGCGCGGTCGGGGTCGAGTTCGCCTCCTTCTGGCGCTCGATGGGCACCGAGGTGACGATCGTCGAGATCCTGCCCGGCCTGCTGCCGCTCGAGGACGAGGACCTCCAGCGTGAGCTGGGGCGCGCGTTCCGCCGCCGCGGCATCGAGTCCATGGTCGACACCAGGATGGAGAACATCAAGGTCGGCGACGACCAGGTCACCCTCACCGTCACCGGCAAGGGCAAGACCAGCGAGATCTCCGCCGAGCTGCTGCTGGTCGCCACCGGACGCGGCCCGGTCAGCCAGGACCTCGGCTACGAGCAGATCGGCGTGCGCCTGGACCGTGGCTATGTGGAGCCCGCGAGCTGGGACAGGCTGGAGACCGACGTGGCCGGCGTGTACGCGGTTGGCGACCTCCTGCCGCCGCCGTCGCTGGCGCTCGCCCACGCCTCCTTCGCCGAGGGCATGCTCGTGGCGGAGCTGGCGGCCGGCCAGGAGTCGCCGCCGATCGACTACGCGGGCGTGCCCAGGGTCACCTATAGCTCGCCGGAGGTGGCCAGCGTCGGCCTCACCGAGAAGCAGGCGCGCGAGCGTGGCTATGAGGTCGTGACCAATCGCTTCCCCTTCAACGGCGTGGCCAGGGGCCTGATGTACGGGCAGGGCGGAATCGTGAAGCTTGTCGCGGCCAAGGACGGCCCGGTGCTCGGCGTCCACCTGATCGGCGCGCGGGTCACCGAGCTGATCTCCGAGGCGATGCTGGTCTACAACTGGGAGGCGCTGCCGGCGGAGGTCGCCCAGTTCATCCATCCGCACCCGACGCTGTCCGAGGCGGTCGGCGAGGCGTACCTGACGCTGGCGGGACGCCCGCTGCACCAGGGCTGAGGCTGAGGCGAGCAGGAGAGGCGACGATGGCGACGTCGATCAAGATGCCGGAGCTCGGCGAGTCGATCACCGAGGGCACCATCACCCGCTGGCTCAAGCAGGAAGGCGACCGCGTCGAGGTCGACGAGCCCCTGTTCGAGGTCTCCACCGACAAGGTCGACACCGAGGTCCCCTCCCCCGTCGCC
>JBKPDO010000400.1:0-15018 GCA_046727955.1 bacterium
ACCCCGCTGCAACGACAGCCGGACCGCCTCGGCGCGGAACCCCGGCGGGTACGGCTTGCGGTAGTTCGGCACACCCACTCCCTTCTTGGCGAGCACACACCCGCCAATCGTTGAGGTGTCTACCGAATCGGGGCAAGCTCATACAGCACCTTCTGGTTGGCCCAGCCCCTGGGTCGTTGCACCCGCGTGGCCAGCCCGTCCACGCACACCGCCTCGCCGGACAAGGCCATCTCTTCGAGCTGGTCACCCAGGTCGGCCAGGGTGGTAATGAACGTTCCGTCGGGCTGGCAGCACCCGAGCGCGCCAAGCTCGCCGAGCAGGAGATCCATGCTGTCACCCACCTCGGTCTTGGAGATGCCGACCATGCGGCCGGCGCGCCGGTACGACAGCCCATCGAGGATGACCGCGGCGACGGCGTCCAAGCGGACCTCCAGGGCGAGCGGCGGGGTGCCGCCCAGCCCGGGCGGCCGGGGTGGGGTCAGGTGGGCGAGGCGGCCGGCCAGCCAGGCCAGCACCCCTGCGGGCAGCGACGACCGCGGGCAGTATGACAACGGGACCAGACCTCCTGGCAGGCGTGAACACTTTGCCCATGGTCTGGTCCCGTCAATGTCAGGACTTTGGAGCACCGCGGATACCCTCAATTCAGGCTCGGAGGCTGCCTGAACACTCCGCGCTGACGAATGCGACGTTACGCGCTCAGGATCCTCCAAGGAGGCTCACAGGTTCCTCTAAGGGTGCCGTGTGATACTCCGCCCGAGGTGCCTGCGAGGATCTGGAGGGATGGCTGAGCGTGGTGTCACCGGCGGAGCCGCAGGCCCGGGTGCTGGTGGTCGACGACGAGGCGTACATCACCGACCTGGTCGGGATGGCGCTGCGCTACGAGGGGTTCGACGTGGCCGTCGCCGCCAGCGGCCGGGAGGCGCTGACCAGGGCCGGGGAGTTCCGGCCCGACCTGCTTGTGCTCGACGTGATGCTGCCGGACGTGGACGGGATCGAGGTGTGCGCCCGGCTGCGGCGCGACGGCATGCAGGCGCCGGTGGTGTTCCTCACCGCACGTGACGCTACCGAGGATAAGATCGCCGGCCTCACCGTCGGCGGTGACGACTACGTCACCAAGCCGTTCAGCCTTGAGGAGCTGATCGCCCGGGTGCGGGCGGTGCTGCGGCGCACCCGGCCGGGTGATCGCCCCGCCCGTCTTGCCTTCGCCGACCTGGAGATCGACGAGGACGCCTACCAGGCCAGCCGCGGCGGCGCGCCGATCGACCTTCGCCCGACCGAGTACAAGCTGCTGCGCTACCTGGTCCTGAACGCGGGGCGGGTGCTGTCCAAGACGCAGATCCTCGACCACGTCTGGAACTACGACTTCGGCGGCAACGCAGGCGTGGTCGAGACCTATGTCAGCTATCTGCGCCGCAAGGTCGACCGCGACGGCCCGCCGCTGATCCACACCGTCAGGGGCGTCGGCTACGTGCTGCGCCTGCCGAGGAGCTGAGGGAAGGAAGGACCCGTGTCGCTGCGCGCGCGGCTGGTCGCCACCCTGCTGGTGCTGGTGGTGCTCGGCCTGGCCGTCGCCGACGTCGGCACCTACGCGGCGCTGCGCTCGTTTCTGCTGGACCGGGTCGACCGACAGGTCAAGACGGTCACCGACCTGGTCGAGATGTACGCCGCCTCCCCGGAGGCCGGTCGCACGCACTTCTTCGACCCGAAGACCCCCACGATGTTCGGCCAGGACAGCGGCAACACGACCGTCTTCAGGTTCCTGGCGGCTGGCGGCGTGGCACCCTCGTTCCTGCAGCTGCGCTACCCGGACAACCGGGTCATGAAGACGCTCTCATGGGAGGCGTCCGCGCCGCGCCTGCCCGCCGTCCTGCCGGTCTCGACCTCACCGGACGCCGGCCCGGACATGGCGGTGGCGTTCACCGTGCCCGGCGAGCAGCGCGGCGGCGACCGGCGCGGTAGCGGTGGCGAGTGGCGCGTCCGCGCGGTGCGCCTGCCCGGCAGTGGCGGCTACCTGCTGGCGATGGCCACGCCGACCAAGGACGTGCAGGAGACCCTTGAGCACCTGCGCCACGTCGAGACGACAGTCGGCCTGCTGGTGCTGCTCGGGGTGGCGCTGCTGGCAAGACGGTCGGTGCGCCGCGGCATGCGGCCGCTGGAGGAGATCGGCGAGACGGCCAGGGCGATCGGCGCCGGCGAGCTGGACCGCCGGGTCGAGCCGGCCGATGCGCGCACCGAGGTGGGGCGGCTGGGCCTGGCGCTCAACGCCATGCTGCACCAGCTCGACACCGCCTTCCAGCGGCGGCAGGCGTCCGAGGAGCGGCTGCGGCGCTTCGTCGCCGACGCCTCGCACGAGCTGCGCACGCCGCTCACCTCGATCCGCGGCTACGCCGAGCTGTTCCGCCGCGGCGCCAGTGCCAACCCCGACGACCTCGCCAAGGCGATGCGGCGGATCGAGGCGGAGGCCGCGCGGATGGGCGCGCTCGTCGACGAGTTGCTGCTGCTTGCCCGGCTCGATCAGGGCCGGCCGCTGGAGCGCGCCCTGGTCGACCTGGCCGCGCTCGCCGCCGACGCAGTCGCCGACGCGCGCGCCGTCGAGCCCGACCGGCCGGTCACCCTGGAGCGCGACGGGCCGGTGGTGGTGCGGGGCGACGCGGACCGGCTGCGGCAGGTGCTCGCCAACCTGGTCGCCAACGTGCGGCAGCACACGCCGCCGGCCACCCCGATGCGGGTGCTGGCCTGCCTGGCCGACCAGGGACGGACCGCGGTGCTGGAGGTCGCCGACCGTGGGCCCGGCCTCACCGGCGAGCAGCGCGAGCGGGTCTTCGAGCGCTTCTGGCGCGCCGACCGCTCCCGGCCGCCCGCGGCTGCGGGCGGCCAGCGCCACGGTGGCGCCGGCGCCGGCCTCGGCCTGTCGATCGTCGCCGCCATCGTCGCCGCCCACGGCGGCCGGGCGACCGTCGAATCCGTCCCAGGGCAGGGCGCGACCTTCCGCATCGAACTGCCGCTGGACGGGCCGTTGGACAGGCGCACAGCAACCTCCAAGGTTCCGCACAGGCTCCTGGAAGGTGCGGTTGGTGAACTGGAGCCCGCTTCGCCAACCGACCACCAGGAGGAGCGTGGCGCTATGGCCACCCTGTCGAGATTCGTCCTGCGGCACAAGCGGCTGGTGGGACTGTTCTGGCTGGCGGTGCTGGTCGCCGGGCTTGCCGGCTCCAGCCGCGTGTCCAGCCGCCTGTCCACCTCAGAGTTCTCGCTGCCCGGCGAGAGGAGCTATCAGGCCGCCGTGGCGATCAAGCGGCTCTACGGCAACGGCGGCAACGCCAAACCGCTGGTCCCCGCCGTCACCCTGCCGGCCGGCACGACCGTCGACTCCCCCGGCGTCAAGCAGGCGCTCGGCCGCTCGTTCGCCACGGTCGCGCGGACCGCAGGGGCGCGGGCCGTCTGCTACGGCGACACCGGTGACCGCCGCTTCGTCTCACCGGACGGGCGGGTCACCTTCGGGCTGGTGTTCCTGCCTGGCAGCTTCGGCGAGAACGCGCCCGACCTTGGCCCTACCGTCGCGCAGGCGCTGCAGCGCGGCCTGCCCGCCGGCGCGACCGTCCACGTCACCGGCCTCGACGAGCTCGCCAACGGCGGCGGCGGCGGCCAGGACAAGAGCGTGCTCGCCGAGACGCTGCTCGGCGGGGTCGGCGCGCTGGCGGTGCTGGCGTTCGTGTTCGGCTCGCTGCTGGCCTTCATGCCGCTGCTGATCGCGGCGGTGTCGATCCTCACTGCCCTGCTAGTGGTCCTCGGCCTGACCACCTTCACCGACGTGTCGTTCATCGTGCAGTACCTGGTCGCCCTGATCGGCCTGGGCGTGGCCATCGACTACTCGCTGCTGATCGTGACCCGCTGGCGCGAGGAGCGCGCCCACGGCTACGAGGGCGACGAGGCGGTGACCCGCGCCATGGCGACCGCCGGCCGGGCGGTGCTGTTCAGCGGTGTGACCGTGGCGATCGGCCTGCTCGCGCTGGTGCTGCTGCCGATCCCGTTCCTGCGCAGCGTCGGCTACGGCGGCATGCTGATCCCGCTGGTGAGCGTGCTCGTCGCCAGCACTCTGCTGCCCGTGCTGTTGGCAGGAGTCGGCCGCCGCATCGACTGGCCAAGGCTGCGCAAGGAGGCCCACGCCGGCCACGGCTGGACCGCCTGGGCGCGCGGCGTGGTCCGCTTCCGCTGGGTCGCGGCCATCGCCGCCGCCGCGTTGCTGGCCGCCCTCGGCGTGGCCGCCATGGGGATCCACCTCGGCGACCCCAAGGCCGACTCGCTCGCCAAGTCCGGCAGCGCCTACCAGGGCCTCGCCAGCCTCGAGCACGCCGGCGTCCCGACCGGGGTGCTTACCCCGATGGACGCGCTGGTGCCCGCGGGCACCGATCCCGCCGAGGTCGCCATGCGCCTGGCCGCGGTGCCCGGCGTGCGCGCCGCCTACGCCCCGACCGAGCCAGGGTGGCGCCGCAACGGCACCGCCATGGTGGCCGTCGAGCCGGTCGCCGAGGCGAGCACCGCCGCGGGCAAGCAGACCGTGCGACGCGTGCGTGACGCCGCCGCGCGCCTGCCCGGCGTGCAGGTTGCCGGCTCCGGCCCGGGGCTGATCGACGAGACCAGCGCCATCTACGGCCGCTTCCCGCTGATGCTCAGCCTGATCGCGCTGGTCACCTTCGTGCTGCTGGCCCGCGCCTTCCGCTCGATCCTGCTGCCGCTCAAGGCGGTACTGCTCAACCTGGTATCGCTGGGCGCGGCCTACGGCGTGCTGGTGCTGGTCTGGCAGCAGGGCCACGGCTCCAGGGCGATCTGGGGGATCCCGGCGACCGGCTCGATCACCATCTGGATCCCGCTGATGGTGTTCGCGTTCCTGTACGGGCTGAGCATGGACTACGAGGTGTTCATCCTGGCCCGCGTGCGCGAGGAGTACGACCGCACCGGCTCGACCACCGACGCGATCACCGCGGGGATTGGGCGCACCGGCCGGCTGGTCACCAGCGCCGCGCTGATCTTGTTCCTGACGTTCGCCTCGCTGGCGAGCGCGCCGGGCACCGAGCTCAAGATCCTGGCGACCGGCCTCGGCGCCGGCATCCTGCTGGACGCCACCGTGATCCGCGCGTTGCTGGTGCCGGCGCTGGTGAGCCTGTTCGGCCGCTGGAACTGGTGGCTGCCGCCCTGGGCCGCCCGCCTGCTGCGGGTGGAGCTGTCCCCCGCGCGGCGCGAGGACGAGGGCCTGCCAGCGCTGGAGGGCCGGGAGGTGGGTTCCGCGACGCGCTGAGACAGACTGCCCGCACCGAGTCGTCGGCCGGACGTAGGGAGCGAGTCCCTGCGCCCAGCCGCTGCGGTGAAGACCATCACGGACACCCTCAATGAACTGTCCAAGTTATTCTTTTAGGAACCCTTAGTAGCCGACGATGGCCGTGGCGGGACATCATCATGACGAGGGAGGATGTGCTGACGATTCACATGAGAAGGTTCGTGGCACCGCGAAGCGGTGATGTCGCGGGGCTGGCCTGC
Source organism: bacterium (assembly GCA_046727955.1). GTDB lineage: Bacteria > Actinomycetota > CALGFH01 > CALGFH01 > CALGFH01 > DASVXQ01. Next base: position 5,536 of record JBKPDO010000400.1, read on the forward strand.
GGCCGGGTGTTTGGCGACGTGGCGCTGGCGGTGGCGGGCCGGCGGTTGCCGCCTGGCCCTGGTACCGCGGCCGCCGCCGACGGCCCGGTCGGCGGGTGGGGCGGTGACTGTGTCGCACGGCGCGGCGCGGCGGGCGTTTGCGGGCGGGCACCGGATGGTGCTGCCGAAGGGGTCGACGGGGATAGTCCAGGCGCGGGCCGGGGTTCGTGCCAGGGGCGCCCCGTCAGGTGTCTGGTGGCTGGACGGAACCTCGGCAGGGGTAGTGGCGGCGTGGGCCTGGGGATGGCCGGCGCAGTGGCCGGCGCGGTGACCGGCGCGGCGGTCATCCTGGGCGGGTGAGCGGGATGCGCGTGCTTGTCATCGAGGACCACGAGGAGCTGGCCGGCGTGCTGGCCCGGGGGCTGCGCCGCGACGGGATGGCGGTCGATGTGGCTCTCGACGGCGGCGACGGCTGGTTCAAGCTGGGCGTGTCCGACTATGACGTGGTGGTCCTTGATCGCGACCTGCCGGTGCTGCACGGGGATGAGCTGTGCCGCCGACTGCGCGCACAGGGCGCGGGAACCCGGGTGCTGATGCTGACCGCGGCGGGCGGGCCCCGCCGTGCCGCGCAGGGCCTGGGGCTCGGCGCGGATGACTATCTGGCCAAGCCGTTCGACTTCGTCGAGCTGATCGCCCGGGTGCGGGCGCTGGCCCGCCGCCCGGCGACGGCCCGGCCGCCGGTGCTGGAGGCGGCCGGGATCCGCCTCGATCCGGCCACCCGGTCGGCGAGCCGGTTCGGCCGGCCGCTGGAGCTGGCGCGTAAGGAGTTGGGCGTGCTGGAGGTGCTGCTGGCCGCCGAGGGCCGCGTGGTCAGCGCCGAGGAGCTGCTGGAGAAGGTGTGGGACGAGAATGCGGACCTGTTCACCACCGCGGTGCGCACCACGGTCAAGAAGCTGCGCCGCAAGCTGGGCGAGCCGGACCCGATCGAGACCCTGATCGGGTCCGGCTACCGGATCCCGCGATGAAGCATCCGCGGCGCCTGAAGGTCCGTGGCCGCCTGGCGTTGCGGCTCGCGGCGCTGGTGGTGGCGGCCGGGGCGGTGCTGCTGTTCGTGAGCTATGGGCTCGTCTACGCCAATGTCAACAACATCTTGAACCACCCGCCGGCGGTGGCCGGGCCGGGCGGTCCGCCGGCGCCACCGAACCTTCCTACGCAGAGCAAATCCGTAGCGGTGCATTACACCCTGTCGACGCTGCTCGTGCAGTACGGCGTCGTGCTGGCCGCCCTTGCCGTGATCGTGGGCGGGCTGGCCTGGCTGGTGGCGGGGCGCATGCTGCGGCCGCTGCGGCGGATCACCGAGACGGCCCGGCGGATCACCGGCGAGGACCTGCACAAGCGGCTCGCGCTTGGCGGGCCGCCCGACGAGCTGACCGAGCTCGGGGACACCTTCGACGGGATGCTGGCCCGGCTCGAGGCCGCCTTCACCGACCAGCAGTTGTTCGCCGCCAACGCGGCGCACGAGCTGCGCACCCCGCTGGCCGTGGTGCGCGCCGAGCTCGACCTGCTGCTCACCGGCCCGGAGCCGTCACCGGCCGAGGTGCGCGACACCGCGACGAGGTTGCGGCGTGCCGTCCTGTCCTGCGAGCGGCTGCTTGAGCGGTTGCTGACCCTCGCCCGCGGGATGCTCGCGCCCGGGGATCGGGAGCCGGTGCCGCTCGACGAGAGCGCGCGCCGGGGCCTTGCCGCCGCGGATGAGGCGGCTGGCACGCGGGGCCTGACCATACGTCGCGAGCTGCGCGAGGCATGCGCCGACGGCGATCCCTGGCTGCTCGGCGAGCTGGTCGGCAACCTGCTCGACAACGCCGTCAAGTACAACCGCCCGCACGGCTGGATCGCCGTGGACACCCACACCGACGGGGACCACGCCGTCCTGGAGATCTCCAACAGCGGGCAGCGGATCGCCGGAACGGACCTGGCGGGGCTGCTCGAACCGTTCCGCCGCGCCAACCAGCAGCGGATCGGGAACAGCTCCGGCCTCGGCCTGTCGATCGTGCGGGCCGTCGTCGCCGCCCACGGCGGCGACCTCGGCTTGCGGGCGCTCGCTGACGGCGGCCTCGCGGTGCGGGTGAGCCTGCCCGCCGCCCCGGCGCGCCGCGACGGGCAAGGGCCCGTCAGCCTCACCGGATAGCGCCCGTCAGGCGGTCCGGGCCGGCTGGGGCGCCTGGCCGGCCAGTGAGCAGGCGGGAACATTCCGTCCCTGCGAGGCGGCACAGCCCGCAGGTCCGTGCGCGGCGCCGATCCTCGACCGTTTCGCTGCGGCTGCGTCGTGCGCACCGCCGACGGCTGGTCCACCAGGCGCCGGCACGGGGGCCGCTCCCGGCATCCGGCAGGACACGAAGACGCCACACGCGGCCGGCAACCATGACGGCTAAAGGCGCCTATCGGTGCGGAGCGCAGGTGCGGAGCGCACGACGACGTGAAAGGCCAGGAGATGCCATGAAAGACAGCGCCAGCCGCGCCCGCGGCCAGCGACGGGGAAGCCGGCTGCGGCGGGACGGTTGCATCGTGGCTGTTTTTCTCTGCCTCGCGACGTTCGCTGCGGCCTGCGGCGGGTCGCACGGCGCAGCCGGCGGGGCGCCGCGGAGTCCCCTTGCTTTCGCCACGTGCATGCGGGCGCACGGGCTGCCCAACTTCCCCGATCCCGACAGCAACGGGCAGTTTAACTTGGCTGGGATTAATCAGAACTCGCCACAGGCGCGGCGCGCATTTCAAGCCTGCGGGTCGTCGGGTGCGAACACCGATCCTGGCCAGCGATCCCAGTGGATGGCACAGGGACTGAAGTTCTCCCGGTGCATGCGCGCGCATGGCGTACCGAACTTCCCCGACCCGAACTCGAATGGCCAGAACAGCGTCCAGGTCAATGGCCAAAACCCGCTGTTCCAGCAGGCTCTCAAGGCCTGCCGTCCGTTGCTGTCGGGCGGGAGTTCCAGCGGGAGCACGCCGTGAGGGCCGCTTCGGCCGCGGCCAGCAAGCGGCGGGGCGGCGTGACCGCGGGCACCGGCGAGCCCGGGTCTCCCGCCGAGCTTCCGGGAGGCCGGCCGCCTGGCCGCTGCCGGTGGCGGGTCCTCGCTGGTGTGGTGGTTGTGGTGGCCGGCACGGTGGCCGGCGCGGTGGTCAGTGTCGTGCGGCCCTCCGGTGGCAGCGGTTCGGGCGCGAGCGGGAGCGCCAACCCGTACCAGACCGTTTTTGGCACGGTTACCCAGGGGACGTTGACCTCGCAGACCTCGGTGAGTGCCACGTTGGGGTATGCGGGCAGCTACAGCGTGTTCAACCGCGACCAGGGCACGTACACGGCGGTGCCGGAGGTGGGCCAGGTCATCCGTCAGGGCCAGGTGGCCTACCGGGTGGACGGGTCGCCGGTGGTGCTGCTGTATGGCTGGGTTCCCGCCTACCGGGCGTTGTCGGAGGGGGCGACCGGCGCTGATGTGCGCCAGCTCAACCATGATCTAGTAGCCCTGGGGTATGCCACCGCGGCGGAGCTTTCTTCCTACGACTACTTCAACTGGGAGACCGCCGCTGCGCTGGCGGAGCTGCAGGCGCATCTGGGCGTAACCCAGACCGGCAGCCTGAGCCTGGAGCAGGCGGTGTTCGTGCCGTCCGCGGTCAGGGTGGCCGCGGTGCAGGCCAGCCTGGGCGGACCGGCGGGCCCTGGGTCGCCGGCACTGACGGCGACCTCAACGACCCGCCAGGTCACTGTCAACCTGGACGCGGCCCAGCAGTCCTATGTCAAGGCCGGTGACAAGGTGACGATCACGCTGCCGGACCTAAAGACGACCCCGGGTGTCATAACGTCGGTGGGGACGGTAGCCACTGCTGGATCGTCCGGCAAGGGATCCGCAGGATCATCCGGCTCAGGATCTTCGGGGGTGGGCGCGACGATCCCGGTGGAGGTGAAGATGTTGCACCCGGCGGCGGCCGGCGCCTTGGACCACGCGCCGGTGCAGGTGTCGATCACCACCGCCAGCGTCCAAAACGCCCTCGCCGTCCCCGTCACCGCCCTGCTGGCCACGACCAGCGGCGGGTACCAGGTGCAGGTCGCCGGCCCGGCAGGGCATGACCACTTCGTGCCGGTCAGCCTCGGGCTGTTCGACGACGCCGCCGGCCTGGTGCAGGTGACCGGCCCGGGGCTGCAGGCCGGGCAGAAGGTCGTGGAGGCACAGTCGTGAGCGTCCACGCCCCCGATGGCCTTGTCAGCGGCGCTGCCGCCCGGGCCAGCGAGGTGTGGCCGGTCCTGTCGCTGGAGCAGGTGAGCAAGACCTATCCCAGCGTGCCGCCGGTGCAGGCCCTGCGGCGGGTGAGCCTGACGATCCACCCAGGCGAGCTGGCCGCGGTTGTCGGCCCGTCTGGTTCCGGCAAGTCGACGTTGCTGCACATGATGGGAACCCTCGACCGGCCAAGCTCGGGGACGGTCCGCATCACCGGGCTGGACGCGGCGCGGATGTCCGACCATGAGCTGGCCTGGCTGCGGGCGACCCGGATCGGTTTTGTGTTCCAGCAGTCCTTCCTCGCCGAACACGCCACCGTGCTGGACAACGTGGCCGACGGGCTGCTGTATGCCGGGGTCCGGCTCACACAGCGGCGGCGGCTGGCGGCCGACGCGCTGGCCCGGGTGGGGCTCGCCCACCGGGCCAGCGCCCGCCCGACCCAGCTGTCCGGTGGCGAACGCCAGCGGGTGGGGATCGCCCGGGCGCTGGCCGGCCGGCCGGCGATCGTGCTGGCCGACGAGCCCACCGGCAACCTCGACAGCGCCACCGGCCGGTCCATCCTGGCCCTGCTCGAGGAACTGCACGCCGACGGCGCCACCATCGCCGTCGTCACCCATGACCAGCACTTCGCGGCGCGGATGCCCCGCCAGCTCGAGATGCTCGACGGGCAGATCGTCAGCGACAGCGCCCGGCAGCTGGCCCTGCCCACCACAACCAGCTCCCCCGGCAGCCTGCACCCTCACCGGGACCGCGGCCAGGACGAAAGGACGGCGCCCCAGTGACCGCCAGCGCCCTGACCGCCCGCCGGCGGATGACACCCGGTGACCTGGCCCGGGTAGCCAGCGTGGGGCTGCGTACCCGCAAGCTGCGCGCCAGCTTGTCCGCGCTGGGCATCGCCATCGGGGTCGCCGCCATCGCGGCCGTGCTCGGCTTGTCAGGGTCCTCCCAGGCCGGGCTGCTCGCCGAGATCGAACGGCTCGGCACCAACGTGCTGACGGTCACCCCCGGCCAGAGCCTGACCGGCCAGCCCGCCCAGCTCCCCACGACCGCGCCGGCCATGATCGGGCGGATCAGCGGGGTGGCCCAGGTGCAAGACGTCGCCACGGTGGACAAGACCAATGTCTACCGCAGCCCACTGATCCCCACCATCGAAACCAACTCCCTGACCGTCGACGCGGTAACCCTCGGCCTGCTGCACACGGTGGGTACCAGCATCGCCCAGGGCAGCTACCTCAACGCGGCCACCGCCCAAGAACCGGTCGCGGTCCTGGGTGCCAACGCCGCAGCGCTTTTGGGAATCAACCGGGTCTTCCCCGGGGAACGGATCTGGCTCGGCGGGCAGTGGTTCTACGTCGCCGGGATATTGCACCCGGCGGTGCTGGACCCCAATCTCGACTCCTCGGTGCTTGTCGGGTTCCCGGCAGCCGAGCACTACCTCGGCTTCGACGGGCATCCCTCCACGATCTACGTGCGCACGCAGACCAGCCAGATCAGCCAGGTCAACCGCGTCCAATCGCTGCTCGCCGGCACCGCCAACCCCAAGGCTCCCAACGAGGTCGCCGTCAGCCAGCCCTCCGCCGCGCTGGTCGCCCGCGCCGACGCCCAATCCGCGCTCAACGACCTGTTCCTTGGCCTGGGCGCCGTGGCTCTGCTCGTGGGCGCGGTCGGAGTGGCCAACATCATGGTCATCTCGGTTCTCGAACGCCGATCCGAGATCGGCCTGCGCCGCGCCCTCGGCGCCACCAAAGGCCACATCCGCATCCAGTTCCTGTCCGAATCGATCCTGCTCGCCCTCGCAGGCGGCGTCGCCGGCGTGCTCGCCGGCATCGCCTCCACCGCCGTCTACGCGCACGCCAAGGGCTGGGCGGTCGTCGTACCCGCCATCGCCTGGGCAGGAGGAACTGGCGCCGCCATCCTCATCGGCGCCCTCGCCGGACTGCTCCCCGCCCTCCGCGCCGCCCGCATGCCACCCACCCAGGCGCTGTGGTCCCTGTGAAACCTCACAGTCCCGCAGCCCGGGAGCGCCTCCCATCGCGCCATCCTGCGGGCGATGGCACACGTAGATGGCACACGTAGATGGCATTGCGGAGCGGGTTGGCCGCGACCTCAGCCAGGAGGGCCCCGCCGGCACCGTGCCTCCACCACAGGCCCGCCCGCCGATCACCGGGCCGAGCCGCTCACCCGCCCGGCCCACCCATGTCCTGCGCGGCCACACCCGCGAAGTGACGCGAGCCCGTCAGCGCTCGAATGGCTTGGGAACCACACCGAACTGGATGTTCGGGACATTTCAGAACCCGCGATCGTCCGATGTCGGATCAGCACATACTCGGCGATCTGCGCTTGCGGCCAGGGCCGCTTGAGCGCGGCCTGCTCGTCGGGGAAGTGGCCGCAGGCCTTGACCGAGTGGCGGAACCGCGCGTAGAGGCTCTCGATGGCGCTGCCTGTAGCAGGAGTCCGAGCGGTTGACCGGCGCCCAGTCGCTGCTCACGCCACCGTCCACCCAGCCCCAATGGCCTTGGACCGGCGCCAGCGCACCGTCCTACAGTTGGTCCCATGCGGATCTGGGTCATCGACGCCTTCACCGACCGGCCGTTCGCCGGCAACCCCGCCGGCGTCTGCCTGCTCGACACCACCACCTGGCCCGAGGGGGCCTGGATGCGGCAGCTCGCCGCCGAGCTGCACCTGGAGACCGCCTTCGTCCACCCGCTGCCCAAAGGCGCCGACGCCGACTGGGCACTGCGCTGGTTCACCCCCACCGCCGAAAGCAACCTGTGCGGCCACGCCACCCTGGCCACCGCCCACGCCCTACACCACGACCGCGGCACCCCCGGCACCGTCCGCTTCGCCAGCCGCTTCGGCGTCCTGATCGCCCACACCCGCCACGACGCCACCATCACCCTGGACTTCCCCGCCGCACCCCTCACCCAGGCACCGGCCCCCGACGGCCTGGCCGAGGCGCTCGGCGCCACGCCAGGGGCCACCTACCGCACCGGCGCCCTCGGCGACCTGCTCGCCGTCCTGGCCGACGAGGCCACCGTCCGCGCCCTGACCCCCGACCTGGCCGCCCTGGCCCACCTGACCCGCCAAGCCGGCATCCGCGGGATCATCGCCACCGCCCCAGCGGCCGACCCCGACCGCGGCTACGACTTCGTCTCCCGCTACTTCACCCCCGCCGACGGCATCCCCGAGGACCCGGTCACCGGCAGCGCCCACACCGCCCTGGCGCTCCACTGGTCGCACCGCCTGGGCCGCGACCGCCTCACCGGGCTGCAGGGCTCCGCCCGCACCGGCCTGGTCCGCACCGCCGTCCACGGCGACCGGGTCCACCTCACCGGCCGCGCCGTCACCATCCTCGACGGCGCCCTGCACCACCCCGCTCGATAACGCCAGGCATGCAGACGGCGCTGTTGTATTGCGCCGGCCCAGGGCAGGCTGAAGCCGTGACGCCGCGCCGCATCAGATGGCCAAGGCCAACTCGTCGAACGCAACGACCAACCGCCGGGTCGCCGGCTCCTCAGCAGCCAGCTCGTAATGGCCGCGTCGAAGGTTCTGAACGAAGGCATGTCCGGCGATAATCACGGCGGCGTTGCGGTCCTGCTTGAGGCCGCGCATCGGCCGCAGCCGCGCTTTCAGCCGTCCGTGGTCGCACTCCACTCGGTTGTTGGCGTACTGGTCGGTGCGGTGCCAGGCCGCAGGCAGCAGCTCCTCCAGCACGGCTGGGTACACCGGCGCCTTGTCGGTGGTCACCTCCACCGGCGCCACCTTGGCCGCGCCGATCGCCCGCTCGAAGAACCGGTGAGCAGCCATGGCGTACCGCCCGGAGAGACGAACACGTCGACGATCTGGCCGGCCTGGTCAATGGCTCGGTACACATAGCGCCAGCGTCCGGCAACTTTCACATAAGTCTCATCGACCCACCAGCGATCTCCCACGGCATGCCGGCAGGGGCGGGCAGCGTCGGCAGGCAGCGGCGTGAACCGCTGCACCCAGCGATACACCCATGACGTGGTCGACCTCGACGCCGCGCTCGGCCAGCAGCTCTTCGACGTCCCGATAGGACAGGCCGAAGCGCAAGTACCAGCGAACCGCGACGACGATGACGGCGGGCGGGAAGCGGAAGCCGGCGAAGGCGGACTGCGGGACCGGAGCAGGGCGAGGGCGGCGAGTTCTCATGTAGGGAGTCTCGCTGCTCGAAGACGGTCACCGCGAACGCAACAGCGCCGGTGGGCGGCCCCACACCCAGGGGCGGGCGCGGGCGTTGAGCTGGCAGGTCGCCACCCTGGTCGCCAGGGTGATCTCCTCAGGGGTGGCGAAGCACTGCCCGGCAAGCGCCTGGCGGCGGAACAGCCGCCACCAGCCTTCCTGGAAGTTGAGCCAGCAGGCGCCTTTGGGGATGAAGGCGTGCTGGACGCGCGGGTGGTCGGCCAGCCAGGTACGGGTCGAGTAGCTGGTGTGGCTGGACAGGTTGTCGGTGATCACCATGATGGTCCCCTCCGGGTTGGCGGCCTCGACCGCGGCCAGCAGCTGCTGGTCGCCGATCGAGTTGCGGGACGGGGCGGTCAGGGTGATCGCCTGCCCGTCAGCGACGCGGAGCGCCGTCCACCCAGGTCTTCTCGGGGCCGCGGCTGTAGTCCAGTGGTGCCTTGCCGCGGTGGCCGTCGGGGGTCCAGCCGGGCGTGGGTGGGAAGCCGCGGGGGATCACCGGGCCGAGCTCGTCGGCGCAGATCACCGAGGTTTCCGCCGACGGGTCGGTGTAGCAGGCGATGACCTGCGCTGTAAGGAGAATCCCCGGTTGGGTGGAGCCTACGCGGCGGGTCGGAGGGTGACCGAGTAGCCCAGCGCCTGCAGTTGCTTGACCAGGTGGGTCTTGCGCCGATCGTGGTCGCTGCGGCGGACAAACCAGTCACCACCAAGATCCTGGTAGTCGCAGTCGTTGCTGAGCAGGTGCCAGGCGATCACCAGGATCGAGTGGCCCACCGCGACGGCGGCCTTCTTCTTGCCGATGCGGCGGGCCAGCCGCCAGAACTGGGCGGCCAGGTAGGTGTCGCGGCTGTGGGCGGCCGCCCAGGCGCACTCGGTGAGCACCTCGCCAAGCCAACGGTTGCCCTTGGTGGGCCTGCCGGAGCGGCGCTTGCCGCCGGTGACGTTGTTGCCGGGGCAGCGGCCCGCCCAGCTTGCCAGGTGGCCGGCGGTGGGAAACACCCCCATGTCGACGCCGATCTCGGCGATGATGCACTCG
>JBKPDO010000401.1:0-8560 GCA_046727955.1 bacterium
GGCTGGGCGAACGCGGGCGCTCCGACCAGCAGGACGCCCATGGCGAGCAGACCGAGCAGCAAGCGACGTAGCATGCAATCCCCCCTCAACCCTCAATGCGATCTGCGCCGGGCACGGTCGGTAATAGTCCTTCGGGGCTGCGCGGTCAATACGGCACTGTCCGTAGCGAAGCAGTAGCCTCGGATGCGGCAAGGTCGACGAGGAGGGTCTAGTCCGTATGGGTGCCCAGGGTCGGGCGGCGCCGCGCAGGTCGCCGGTTGAGATGCGCGTCGGCAGGTAGCGAAACAAGAGCACCTCTTGCCAGAGATTTGCCAGAAACCGTACCGCACAGGGCCGCCCGAGCCCCTACGACGCCTCGCCTGGCAGCACCTCTTGCCTGCCGGGATGTGGTGCGGTGCCGAGTGCCGCGAGGTTCAGTATGGTGGCCGCCCTGGGTTCACACGGCAGAGGCCGGAGGTTCGAAACCTTCCGCGCCCACCAGGAAACCACGGGTCAGACCCGGTGTAGCGGATGCTCCGCCATGAGCTGGGCGAGGTGCGCAGCACCTGCCCCACCACCAAGTCGTCGCCGCTGAAGCTGGGCTCGTGCCGGGCCGCCGCCGGCGGGTGGCTGGCCGGGGCGTGGCGGGCCTCGACGTCCACCCGGCGCAGGAGCGAACGGTGCCGGTTGCGCGGCACCTTGCGGGCGTGAGCGGCCGGCTGCCTGTGGCGGCGCATCCGGGACCAGGCCGCGAACGTGCGCGCCATGGCCTCCTGTGACGGTACCCACTGAGCCGGTGGGCACCCGTTGCCCGAGGGCTGGGCTCATCACCCGAAATTCCATCGAAGTAATTCGACCCGTCGCTAGCTGGGCATACGCGTCTGGCCAGCGGAAACGTCGCCTTGACGGCCACCTCATGGGCCCCCATTGTTAGCAATTGCCCCGAGGGGCCGACACGGCTGGACCGGGAAATCCGGGTTGGAGCTCCTGCCAGAAGGGCCGACGGGCCCGGACGGCGAACCGCCAGACGATGGGTATGCGCAACCCCCGTCGCGGTGGTGAGGTTCAAGCGGCCTTCGGGTCGCAGGACGAGACTCTCGCGAGCGAGGCTCGGGAAGGCTCTGGGAGTTCCTCGGGGCACTGATGACCCCCAGGGGCCCAATCGGCCGGGAGCAGGCGGGTTCGCCCGCCGATCAACCGGACGGGGCTCTTGGGGGTTGTCCCTTTCAAGTTCGAGCCATCCCCACGGATGCGCCCGCGCCAGGATCGGCTACGGGCTGGCGCACCCGCTCGAACAGGCCCTTGGTTGCTTCGAGCACGGCGTGGAAGTAGTTGTCCTCCAGCAGCTCCGCCGTACAGTAGCTGAGTACCTGGCCGTGTGCGCAGCGATCCGCAAGCCGTCGGTAGAGGTTGCTCGCCCGCCGCTGCGCCTCAGTGAGAGTCTGCACCGGGGTCGCCGGTCGCAACCGTCCGTCCTCGCCCAGCTCCATCCCGCAAAAGGCCAGGACCCGGTTCAGCCGCTCTAGGGCGACGGCGAAGCGCTGAGGCTCGTGGGCGTAGCGGACCGGGCTCATGGTGAGCTCGATCGCCCATGCCACTCGGGTGCCGCTGCTGTCGGAGCGCTGCTGGAGCGTGAACGCGGTCAGCAGCCGCTTCCACGTGGTGGCGTCCGGGATGACATCCTTGTACATCTCCGCCTGCTGGAGCTGCTGGAGCATGCGGGTGATCTCGGAGCCCGTGAGCAAGGACGCCGAGAGCTTGGCGACCGCCTCGAGACGCTGCTGCGAGAACGTGGGAACGGGCATCTGGGCACCGCTTCCGCTCAGCGGCGCCGGCGGGCGGGTCGGTCGCCGCGGTGAGCGCCGCCACCGCCTCGGGGCCGGGGCGGGCGTAGCGCTGCAGCGACCGCAGGCTCGCGTGGCGGCTCTTGGCCATCAGCAGCGGCAGGCTGGTGTTCTGCTCGGCCAGGTGGGTGAGCGCACTGTGACGGAGCTGGTGGAGGGTTCGCCCGCCGGAGGCCTTGCGGAACAGCGCCTCGGCGCGCCGGTAGGACAGCCGCGCCCGGCCGGTCTCCGGGCAGCGGTCCACCGTGGCGGGCGCCCGGGCGGGGACGGGGGCGCGGTCGGCCAAGAACAGCGGCCCGCGGGCGCGCCCGGCGATCAGCTTGGGCAGCAGCCGGGCCGAGCCGGTCTGGAAGTGGAGCCAGTCAAGATCGCCACCTTTGCAGCGGACCCGCACGCGCTTGTTGTCGAGGTCGACGTCCTCCACGTTGATCGCCAGGGCCTCGCTGGCGCGGGCGGCGGTCTCGTACAGGAGCCGCCACAGCGCCTTCTCGCGCACGGCGCGTCGTCGCGCTTCCACAGCCGCTCCAGCTCCGCCAGGGGGATCGCCTTGGTGCGGTCGGCGGGCTCGGGGCGGCGCTGGAGGTCGCCGGCGAGGTCGCCGGTGAGCCAGCGGCGCCGGCGGCAGTAGGCGACGAACGAGCCGACGGTGGCCACGTGCCGGTTCCACGTCGCCGGCGCGCACCGGCCCCACGCGGTGGTCACCGCGGCGGTGACCGCCTCGACGGTCAGGTTCTCGAGGAGCTGGGCGGCGCCGAGCTCGCGCGCCAGCCGGTCGAGGGTCTGCTGGTAGGAGCGGCGGGTCGTGGGCGCGAGGCTGGGTTGGGCGAGGAACGCCGCGGCGGCCGCGGCGAGCGACTGCTCGCGGTCGGGGCGGGCGAGGGAGACGACCTCGCCGGTGGTGGGCACAGGGCGGCTCCTTCAGGGGGTTGTGGCAGGGAATGCGTCGGCGAGGCAGCCTACCGCGCGACCCGGACAGCGAGGTCGCTCCAGGCGCCGGACCGCCACTGTGGCAGGGAATGGACTGTTCCCTGCCGCGCGGAAGGGGTCAGCGCAGCCGTCGCAACAGGCTTGCCGTGAACCATGCTCGCCGAGCCGCTTCCGGTCTTCACGCACGCAGGCGAGCTTGACCATGGCACAGCGACGCGTCACGGCTTGATCTTCGCGCGCCGCCGCTCTGCCAGGGCGGGGATGGCGGCGATCTTGGCAGCGTCCAGGTGCTCCCACAGGATCCCGGGCGGCCGTCGGCTGCGGCGGCAGCCGATGACCTCCTCGCCGGCGACGATCACGTCCACGCGGAAGTCGTACGAGGTCTCGGGCAGCGCCTCGTCCAGCACCTGCAGCGGATGCACGGTGGTGGCCAGCACGCTGTCCTGGCTGATCAGCCCGGCCTCGACCAGCAGGGCGAACTCCAGATCGGAGAAGCCACCGCCCTTGCCGACGCGCGCGCCCTGGCGGTTGACCGCCACGCTGCCGCAGACCACCAGATCCACCGGCTGCAACTCGGCCACGCCCACCCGCCGCCCGACGCGCGTCGAACCGCTGATCGAGGCGGCGCGGCGGGGTGGGACATCGAGGCGTTCTGGGTCGAGCAGGATGAACGGCCGCTCGTCGGCCAGGCGGGGGACGGCCATGTACAGCAGCTTGCCGTCGGCCAGCGCGCGTGCCCGGACCGGCGGCTGCGGGGCGTCGGCCACGCTGGCAGCCAGGCCAGCCGCCCAGCGGCCGCCGGTGCCCCCGCGAAGTTGGGGATGCGGCCCGTGGCGCCCGGAAAGCGGGCCACCCGCTCGCGCTCCAGCAGCGCCCAGACTCGCTCGCGGACCGCCTGCTTGGCGCGGGCCGCCGCCTGCAGGCTGGGCGTCGAGGCTGCGCTCACCGGCCCTGCCCTGGCGCGCGCCGAGCAGGCTGTCCCTCAGTTGCTCCGGCAAGGCGTCGCGGTTATCCGCGGTAACCCGGACCACCCGGATGTCGAGCCGGCGCTTGAGCGCATCGGTGAACCGATGGTGGCCGACCTGCACGGTGGCCACCACCGCCACGTCCCGTCCGAGCAGGTCCGCGACCGCCTTCTGGAAGGCGGCGGAGGCAAGCTCCATCTTGCCCAGCTCGTCGATGACCAGCATCCCGCCGGTCCCAGGTGCGCGCAGCGCCGGCAGCGCGACCCGCTCGAAGGTCGGCAGGTCCACACCGTACCTGCCGACCCGTGGTGGGCCGGGCAGGTCGACGTGCGCAAGGATGCCGCGCGCACCGGAGACGGCCTCGACCGCAAAGCCCTCCCGGCGCCCGCCGGTGCGCAGCTCCGCCGTGATGAAGCCCCCCACCGGCACACCCACCCGGTGCAACAGGGCCAGCAGGCGCCGCGCCAGGGTGGTCTTGCCGATCCCCGGGCGACCCTCCAGCAGCAACCTCGGCGGCGTGCCCTCGTCCATCAGCGGTCCCAGCACGCGAAGCGGCGCACGCCGGTCCAGTGGCGCGGCGCGGACGGACGCTGCGCACCCGGCCTGACCGCTGCAACCGCTGGCCAGCTCGGCGGCGCACCTGGGAACTTAGCCGATGCGCACGGGTACCGCCAGGCGACCGAGTCCTTGGGGGTAGGGGATGGCGCGCATCGACCACTACGAGTTCGGGCGGATCCTCGTCGACGGACGCGAGGAGACCAGGGACCTGATCATCCCGCCCGACCGGGTGGTGCGGAACTGGTGGCGGCAGCAGGGGCACGCGCTGGTGGTCGACGACCTTCGCGAGGTCTTGGACGAGCTTCCCGTCCCACCTGGTCGTGGGGACCGGCCAGGCCGTGCGCCGGTTCGGTGAGCTTGACCCGGCAAGCACCGCAGCCGCCCTCCACCTCACCTGCTAACCCCGGAGCTGCCACTGGCCACCTGGTCCCCGGAGGGGAGACACGGCCGTAGCCAGGCAGGTGGCCCATGCGCCGAGGTCGCGCACAACCCTGCGACATCGCTGGTACTGCGACGCTGATTGCGGACATGGGTTGTGGACGCGCATTTCGAAGCTGGCAGCGCGAGGTCGGCGGTATCGCAGAAACGACCGTCTGGCCGGCAAGTTACGCTCATGCGGTGACCACTTATGCCGGGGCTGAGGCGCTGCTGCGCCGCTTGACCGCCAACCCGACCGCGACGTTCCGGCCTGGGCAGTGGGAGGCGATCGATCGGCTCGTCGGCCAACGCGGCCGGGTGCTGGTGGTGCAGCGCACCGGGTGGGGCAAGAGCGCCGTCTACGTTGTCGCCACGCGACTGCTACGCCAGGGCGGAGCGGGGCCGACGGTGTTGATCTCGCCGCTGCTAGCGCTGATCCGCAACCAGATCCAAATGTCGGAGCGGGCCGGGGTGCGGGCCGTCACGATCAACAGCGCTAACCGCGACGAGTGGGAGGCGGTCGAGGCGCAGGTTCAGGCCGGCGATGTGGATCTGCTACTGGTGTCGCCGGAGCGGCTGAACAACCCCAGATTCCGGCAGGCCGTGTTGGCGGAGCTAGTCGGCACGGTGGGGTTGCTGGTGGTCGACGAGGCGCACTGCATCAGCGACTGGGGCCACGACTTTCGGCCCGACTACCGGCGGATCGCCCGGGTGGTGCAGCTGCTTCCACCGTCGGTGCCGGTGCTGTGCACCACCGCCACCGCCAACGACCGGGTGGTCGACGACATCGTTGACCAACTCGGCCAAGGCTTAGGGGTGATCCGGGGACCGCTTGACCGCGAGAGCCTGGAGCTCTCGGTGGTGGACCTGCCCGAGCAGGCGCGGCGGCTGGCGTGGCTAGCCGAGCAGATCCCCGAACTGCCGGGGTCGGGCATCGTCTACTGCCTGACCGTCGCCGACACCGAGCGGGTCGCGGGCTGGCTTTGCAGTCAGGGCATCGACGCGGTCGCCTACAGCGGTGAGCAGGAAAACGAGAACCGGCTGGTGTTTGAGCAGGCGCTGCTCGGCAACCAGGTCAAGGTCGTGGTGGCAACCTCGGCGTTGGGGATGGGGTTCGACAAGCCGGATCTGCACTTTGTGATCCACTACCAGAGCCCGGGCTCCCCGATCACCTACTACCAGCAGGTCGGGCGAGCAGGCCGCGCGGTTGACCGGGCCGTCGGGGTGCTGCTGCGCGGCCGCGAAGACCGCGACATCCAGGACTACTTCATCCAGAACGCCTTTCCGCTCAAGGATGCTGCCGAGCAGGTCGTGCGGCTGCTGGAGGATTGCGCCGAGCCATTGTCGATTGGCGCGATCGAGCAGGCCGTCAACGCCCGCCACAGTCGCATCGAAGCGATGCTCAAGGTCTTGGAGGTCGAGGGAGCGGTCGAGCGCGTCGCTGGGGGCTGGCGGCGGACGCTAGCGCCGTGGGCCTACGACACCGAACGGGTCGAGCGGGTCACCGCCCTGCGCCGCACCGAGCAGGCCGCCATGGTCGCATACGCCACCACCGACGGTTGCCGGATGGCGTTCCTTCGCCAGACACTGGACGATCCCGGCGCCGGGTCGTGCGGCCGTTGCGACAACTGCACCAGCCGACGCATGCCGGCGGTGAGTGAGCAGCGGCGGGTCGCGTTGGCGATCACCCATTTGCGCGGGTCGGCACTGGAGCTGCCGCCACGTCGCCAGTGGCCGCCAGGGCTTGGCATTACACCGGCCCGCATCCCAGCTGACCGGCAGCTGCAGCCCGGCAAGGTGCTCAGCGTATACGGTGACGGCGGCTGGGGCGGGATGGTCGGGCAGGGGAAGTATCATGCGGGTCGGTTCTCGGACGAGCTGGTGGAGGCGACGGTCGAGCTGCTCGGCCGTTGGGCGCCCGAGCCGGCGCCGACGTGGGCGTGTTGTGTGCCGTCGACCAGCTCGCCAGGGTTGGTATCCGAGTTCGCCGGGAGGGTCGCGGCGGTGCTCGGCCTCCCGCTTCACCAGGTGGTGCGGCGGGTGCGGCCGGGTCGCCCACAGAAGGAAATGCAAAACAGTGCGCAGCAGTTCCGCAACGTCGACGGCGCCTTCGAGGTTGAGGGGTCGATCCCGGCCGGGCCGGTGCTGTTGATCGACGACATCGTCGACTCGGGCTGGACGCTCACGGTCGTCGGAGTCGCGCTACGGGCGGCAGGCGCCGGCCCCGTGTATCCCTTCGCGCTCGCCAGGGCGGTGAGCGGCTGATGAACTCCCGCAGCGCGAGCTCGCTTGCGGCGATGTTGCTCTGCCAGCGACTCCAGCAGACGCCGGCGGCGCCGCTGAAGTCGTCGGAGTATTGGGTGTTGCTGGAGGCGGTCGGCGACCCGGCCGTCCTCCTCGGCTTGAACGCCGCCACCATCGCCCGTAGGTTCGAGGTTGACGCGCCGCTCGCCGAACGGGTTGCCACGCTGCTGGGCGCAGCGACCGGCTTCGCCCTCCAACTCGAGGAGGCTGAACAACAGGGCCTGCGCCTGGTTGCCTCCGTCGACGACAACTATCCCCACGTACTCATCGACCGCTTGGGCCGCCGGGCGCCGCCGCTGCTGTATCTGGTTGGCGACCCGACACTGCTCCAGGCTGACCGGCTCGGTATCGTCGGCTCCCGCGACATCGGCGAGGAAGCCGCCACAGTCACCCGCCACGCCGCCGCGGCCGCGGTGGAGGCCGGCCTTGGGGTGGTGTCCGGCGCCGCCAAGGGCGTGGACCGGCTGGCGATGGGGGCGGCGCTTGAGGCCAGCGGGACGGCGGTCGGGGTGTTGGCCGACTCGCTGGCGCGGATGACCCGCGACCCGGAGGTGCGTCGGGCGGTGACCGACGGGCGGCTGTGTCTATGCACCCCCTACAAGCCGACTGCGCCGTTCAGCACCGCCAACGCGATGGGTCGCAACAAGCTCATCTATGCCCTCTCCAAGGCCACTCTAGTTGTCGCAGCCGCCGCCGAGACCGGCGGCAGCTGGTCAGGCGCCGTCGAGGCAATCCGTCAGGCCACCGCCCCGGTCCTGGTCTGGACCGGGCCAGGCGCCGGTCCGGGCAACCCTCTGCTCAGCCAGCGCGGCGGCATCGGCGTGGGACGGCTGGCTGACCTGTTCCCACTCCCGGACGCGCCGCGACCTCGTGCGCCTCGTTCCATCAGCGACCAACTCGCGCTTGAGGTCTGAGGAGCGAAGCAACCGGCGCGCCATAGACGTCGTAACAGACGGGCGGCTTCGCTGAGGAACCCTTCGAAGGTCTTTGCTGCCGCTGCGGACCACACGAGCCTCTTGATTGCCGGATGGTGCAGCCCATCGCTCAAATCGAAGCGACCGCAGCAAATGGACGACTCCCTGCGAAGCGATCCCTGCGCGCTGGCTGTCCGGGCGGCCGCGTTGGCCCCAGGCATGGGGATTCCCTGCGACACGATCGGCCGGGCGGTCGCCGGCTCCCTCGACGCCGGCGACTTCACCGCCTCCAGCTGCACCACTTACGCCCGCGTGCTCAAGGGCATGGCCCGAGCGCTCGGGCCCGGGCGTGCCGTCGCCGAGCTGGACGCCGGCGAACTCACCGGCTGGTTCCAGCACACCCGCGCCGCCCACGGCCCGGCGACGTGGAACCGCGACCGGGTCATCGTCTGCGCCTTCGTCCGCCACCGCCAATAACCAGGTGATCGCGGGGAGTGGTTTGGCGATGATCCCCAGGCAGGCACCCGTCGATCTGCCCGGCCCCAGCAGCGCCGATGGAGCTGCTGGGGCACCGAAGCCACGCCACCACCCCAGGAGGACATCCAAAGTGGCACTGGCCCTGCGCAACATCACCTTCACCAGCGCCGACCCC